>NZ_JBEZEY010000004.1:0-392386 GCF_040649135.1 Micromonospora sp. NPDC049047 | reverse complement strand
TGAGAAGGGTGTTGATGTCTGTCGTCACAAACGGATCATCAACACCCTTCGCTGCGTCCGCAGCCCCGCCCTGACTTAGGACTTACTCGTCTAGGGCTGTCCGCCTGCTCGCGCCAGGCTCGGGGTGAGCGCCGTCGGGACGCGGTGGCACCCCCGCCGGTGGCGGCTGCGCGGCACCGCCGAGCTGGGCGTGCCCGCGCAGGCCAGGAAGGCGTACGCCTTCGCGCGTGGGCCGGAGCGACCGGGCCCTGACCAGGCGCTCAGGGGGCGGCCGCGGATGCGCAGGGCTCGGGCCGGGCTGCGGAGTACGACAGGGCCGATAGACTCTCCGGTCATGAGTGTTGAAGAGGACACGGCCAACCACGGCCGGTTGCTGGGGACGGTCCGCGGTCCGCAGGACGTCAAGCGGATGTCCGGTGAGGAACTGGACGTCCTCGCCGCCGAGATCCGGGACTTCCTGATCACCAAGGTCTCCCGCACCGGCGGGCACGTCGGGCCCAACCTCGGTGTGGTCGAGCTGACGCTGGCCATGCATCGCGTCTTCGACTCCCCGCGCGACCGGCTCCTGTTCGACACCGGTCACCAGGCGTACGTACACAAGATCATCACCGGGCGTCAGGCCGGCTTCGACAAGCTCCGCCAGCGCGGTGGCCTCTCCGGCTACCCCAGCCAGGCGGAGAGCGAGCACGACCTCATCGAGAACTCGCACGCCTCCACCGCGCTCTCCTACGCCGATGGCCTCGCCAAGGCGTACGCCCTGCGGGGCGAGGCGCGCAGCGTCGTGGCAGTTGTCGGCGACGGCGCGCTGACCGGCGGCATGTGCTGGGAGGCGCTCAACAACATCGCCACCGCCGGCAACTCCCTGGTCATCGTGGTCAACGACAACGGCCGCTCCTACTCGCCCACCATCGGCGGGCTGGCCGACCACCTCTCCTCGCTGCGGCTCAACCCGGGCTACGAGAAGGTCCTGGACACGGTCAAGGACGCCCTCGGCTCCACCCCGCTGGTCGGCAAGCCGATGTACGAGGTGCTGCACGCGGTCAAGAAGGGCATCAAGGACGCCGTCGCCCCGCAGGCCATGTTCGAGGACCTCGGCATCAAGTACGTCGGCCCGGTGGACGGGCACGACGTGGCGGCGGTCGAGTCGGCGCTGCGCGCGGCGAAGAACTTCGGCGGCCCGGTGATCGTGCACGCGGTCACCCGCAAGGGCTACGGCTACCGCCCCGCCGAGGAGGACGAGGCCGACTGCCTGCACGGCCCCGGCGGCGCCTTCGACGTGGAGACCGGCGCACTGCTGGCCGCCCCGGCGGTGAAGTGGACGCACGTCTTCTCCGACGAACTGCTGGCCATCGCCGACGAGCGGCCGGACGTGGTGGGCATCACCGCCGCCATGGCCGAGCCGACCGGCATCGCCAAGCTGGCCCGCAAGTACCCCGAGCGGGTGTACGACGTGGGCATCGCCGAGCAGCACGCGGCCACCTCGGCGGCCGGGTTGGCCCTCGGCGGCCTGCACCCGGTGGTAGCGGTCTACGCCACCTTCCTCAACCGCGCCTTCGACCAGGTCCTGCTGGACGTGGCGATGCACAAGCTGCCGGTGACCTTCGTGCTGGACCGGGCGGGCATCACCGGCCCGGACGGCCCCAGCCACTACGGCATCTGGGACATGTCGGTCTTCGGCGTGGTGCCCGGCCTGCGGATCGCCGCGCCCCGCGACGCCGCCACGCTGCGCGAGGAGCTGCGCGAGGCGCTGGCCGTCGACGATGGCCCGACGGTGGTGCGCTTCCCCACCGGCACGGTCGCCGCGGACCTGCCGGCGCTGCGCCGGGTCGGGCCGGTCGACGTGCTGGCCGAGTCGGCGCGTACCGACGTGCTGCTGGTCGCCGTTGGCTCCTTCGGTCAGCTGGGCATGGAGGTCGCCGCCCGGGTCGCCGAGCAGGGCTACGGGGTCACAGTGGTCGACCCCCGTTGGGTGCGCCCGGTTCCGGCGGAGCTTGTCGACCTGGCCGCCCGCCACCGCCTGGTGGTCAGCGTCGAGGACGGCGTCCGGGTCGGCGGGGTGGGCGACGCGCTCGCCCAGGCGATGCGCGACGCCGACGTCCGGGTGCCGCTCAAGGACCTCGGCGTACCGGCCGACTGGCACCCGCACGGCACCCGCGCGCAGATCCTCGCCGACCTGCGCCTGACCGCCCAGGACGTGGCCCGCGACGTCACCGGCTGGATCTCCGGCCTGGATGCCACCCCGGACCGCCTGACCCCCAGCGACGCGGCTGCGCAAAACTGACGAGAACGAAAAGACGGCGGGCGCCCCCTCCCGGGGACGCCCGCCGTCGCCGTTCCCGTGGGCGGCGGAGCGTGCCGAGCCCGTCGATCATGGACTTGTGGTGGTTGATTTTTACTGAATAGCCCCTTTCGTGGGGCACCACAACTCCATGATCGACTCGTTTGGGTGGGGTGGGGTGGGGTGGGGTGGGGTGCGGTGCGGTGCGGTGGGTTAGTGGGGTTTTACTGAGCGGTAGTGGGTTTTGTCGGAGTTTGCGAGGCTGTAGGTCTGGGAGCGCGACGGGCTGGGGACGACCGCCAGGCCGGGGCGCTCGACAAGCAGCGGAGTGCCGGGTGGCACAGACAGGGAACTGTCCCGGGTGGCCCGCCAACTGAGCACCACGAGCGGCTGGCCGGGCACGGGAAGTTGGTACGCCTGCAACGGGGTGGCCCGGTCCGCGGGCGAGACGACGGGTGCGCCACCGTCGGCCGGCCGGTAGACCACAGCGGTCATCGCGCCGGCGTCGGTATCCCAGCTGAGCTGCTGCAACTCCGCCGCCGCACCACCGCCGAGGGCGACCTCGCCGAGCGAGCGGACGGTGAGTTTCGCCATCGGCCAGGACGTCGGCACCGAGCGCGGCGCGTCCCGGTCACCGATCCGGCGTGGAATGCTGCCGAACGGACCCCGGTCGCCGGCCAGCACACAGGTGTCCAGGCCGGCAAGCGCCCGCCGTCCCGTGCCGGACTCGTCGCGGACCAGCGGGTACCGCGGATCCACGGTGCCGGTGCCCAGGTCGAGCAGCCGGTCGGCGGCCCGCCCGCGGGGCAACGACTCGGTGGTACGCAGGGTCGCGGTCACCGCCACGGCCGTGCAGGCCGGCACGTCGACCGGGGCGCTGAGGCCGTCCGCGACGGTGAGCGTCCGATCCTGTGGCCCGACCAGGGTCTGCACCCGGGCGGAGATCAGGTAACGCCGGCCGCCAGCGGTCTGCACCGGCAGCACGTCGGAGTAGACCAGGTAGCCCGGGTCGGTGTACTCGCTGGCGCGGGTCACCGCGTACCGATCGCCGTCGCGGGTGAGTTGCAGCAGCCAGGAGGCGCTCTCGCCGGGTACGTCGACGGCCACGATCGCCGTCGCGGCGCCGTCGACCCGACCGGAGAAGAGGATGCCGGACGTGGGCAGGTGTGCGCGGTCGTCGTCCGGTGACCGCCAGTCACGAACCGTGTCGGTGATCGCCGCCGTCGCCGTGGCGTCCGCCGCCAGATCGCCACGCGGCGGCCACACCGCCAGCGTGCCGTCCAGGCTGTCGTACCCGACCCGCAGGTCCTGCGGCTGTCGCTCGGCGACCGGACCACACGCCGTGGTGACCAGCAGCGCACTCAGCACGACGGCGAGCGCCCTGCCGTACCGACGGCCTGCAGTCACCTGGCCCGCCCCCGATCTGCTCACCGTCGCTGCCGGAAAGCGCCATAGTATCGAGATGTCCGATGCCAGACCTCGGGTGGTGGTCGTCCGACCGACCACAGTGGACGTCACCGGGGCTTTAGTGCGTTTTGGTTGCTCCGGTAGACTCCGCCGACTGTGACGCCTGCCGAGTCCCGCGCCCTGCCCGCGCCGCACCCGGAGTCGGCAGCCGGCTCCGACGAGATGGTGAGCTATCGCACTCCGGTCGGCCTCTTCGCCGGCCCCGTCGCGCTGACCAGCACCCGCACCGCGTCGGCCGAGGCCCCGCATCCGACCGCCCCCACCCTCACCGCCCCCGCCGCGCTGGCCGAGACGATCGCGCCGGTCCCCACCGAGACAGCCGCGTCGGCTCCGGCTGAGACGGTCGCGCCGGCTCCGGCTGAGACCGCCGCGCCGGCTCCGGCTGAGACCGCCGCGCCGGCTCCTGCCGAGACCGTCGCGCCGGCTCCGGCCGAGATCGTGGAGAGCGCGGCGGCCGTACCGGCGCGGGCTTGGTGGCGTGGGTGGACGCGGCGACGGCAGCACCTGGCGGTGGGCGGGCTTTTCCTGCTCGCCGCGCTCTGGGTGACAAGCCGGATCTGGCTCGACCCGTCCGGCCGGGTGGCGTCGCTCTACACCGGTGACCCGGCGCAGGTGCAGTTCTTCCTCGCCCACTCGGTACGCGTGGTGCTGCACGGTGAGTACCCGTTCTACACCGAGCAGTTCAACTACCCCGACGGCGTCAACCTGATGGCCAACACTGCCGTGTTGGCGCTGGGTATCCCGATGGTCCCGGTGACGCTGCTGTTCGGGCCGGCGGTCTCCTTCGTGGTGCTTGTCACGCTCGGTCTCGCCGGCACCGCCATGGCGTGGTACCTCATGCTCTCCCGCCACCTGGTACGCACCCCGCTCGCGGCGGCGGCCGGTGGCTGGTTCTGCGGCTTCTCACCAGCGATGCTCTCGCACGCCAGTTGGCACCCGAACATCATCAGCCAGTTCCTGCTGCCGTTCATCGTCTGGCGGGTGCTGGTGCTGACCCGCTCGACCCGGCCGGTCCGCGACGGCGCGCTGCTCGCCCTGCTGGTCGCCGTCCAGGCGTTCATAAACGAGGAGATCCTGCTCTTCACGGCGTTGGCGTGCGGCGTCTTCCTGCTGGCGGTGCTGGTACAGGAGCCGGCCCGCTGGCGGGCCGCGTGGCGGCCCCTGGGCGCCGGTGTGGCGACCTGCGCGCTGCTGGCCGGGGCGCTGCTGGCGTACCCGCTGTATGTGCAGTTCGCCGGGCCGATGGCCTACCACGGGCTCAGCGACGCGGTGAAGGACTATGGCAACGACATCGCCGCCTTCTTCGCCCCGGGCTCACCCACCCTCGGCGGCAACCAGCGAGCCAACATCAATCTCGCGCCGAACTACTCCGAGGAGAACGCCTTCTTCGGCTGGAGCCTGTCGCTGATCGCCATCGGCATCGTGGTCTGGCTGCGCCGGGAGCTGATCGTCCGGGCGCTCGCGGCGACCGGCCTGCTCTTCGCCGTGCTCTCGCTCGGCGAGCGGGTCTCCTGGTGGGACCGGGAGTTGGTCACCGGGCCATGGCAGGTGCTTGTCCACCTGCCGCTGCTGGACGCGGTGGTGCCGACCCGGTTCGGTCTGATCACCAGCGTGGTGGTCGGTCTGCTGCTCGCGCTCGCCGTCGAACGGGCCTGGGGGCTGCGGCCGGCCGACCGGCGTACCGTGCGGACGCTCACCGCGGCGGGCCTGGCGTTCGCCCTGCTGCCGATCGCCCCGATGCCGCTGCGGATGGTCTCCCGGCCGCCGGTGCCGGACTTCATCACCGCCGACCGCTGGCGGGCCTACGTCGGTCCCGACCAGACGCTGGTGCCGATCCCGGTGCCCAGCATGGGCAACACGCACGGCATGCGCTGGGCGGCGGCCACCAACCTCGACTTCAAGATTCCCGGCGGTTACTTTCTCGCCCCCCGCAACGGCAACACCGGTGACGCCGGCCGGTTCGGCGGCCGACCCAGCGGGGTGGGTCAGATGCTTGAGGAGGTGGCGACGACCGGCCGTACGCCGAAGCTCGACGACCGGCAGCGTCGCCGCTTCACCGACGAGCTGCGGCACTGGCGGGCGGCGATCCTGGTGCTGCCGTTGCGACAGCACAACGCCGAGCCGCTGCGCCGGACGGTCGAGGAGCTTGTCGGTCCGGGGCGTCAGGAACTGGACGTCTGGGTCTGGGACGTGCGGGCGCTCACCGGCCGTTCGGTCTGATGTCCACCGGGACGACGTCGGAGACCACGTCGCCCCGGGCGACGGCAGGCACGCCCCGGCCGGCCCGGCTCCGTGGCCTGGAGTGTCCGGGACCAGGTCGACTGATCAACCTACCAGCGCGCGGACGTCCCAGACCCAGACGTCGTCGACCCGCTGCGGCGGCCCGATCAGACCGGTGACCAGCTCGCGCAGCACCGCCTCGCGCGGATGCGCACCGAGCACCACCACCGACGCGCGCCAGAACCGCAGGTCCTCGACGGCCTGGCGGCGGTTCTCGTCGGTGAGCGCCGGGACCTCGTCCTTGTCCATGGTGGCGTAGATGAGGGTGCTGGTGGGCCGGTTCGGGGCCCCGAAGACCCCCTCGCCCAGCTCGTTCGGGCCGATGAAGTAACCGCCGGGCACCGGGAACTCCTGCCCGGTCATCGCACTCCAGCGCAGCGTCGGCAGGCCGTGCACGTTGCTCGGGATCGGCACCGGCACCAGGGTCCGGCCCGCCGGCACGTACGGTCGCCAGCCGCCAGCGGTGATGAAGTGCGGCGGCGGGTCGATCTGCTGGGCCGGCAGCGGCCGGGGCAGCAGCGGCAGCACGGCGAGGGTGACCGCCGCGTACCCCACCGGGCGCAGCCACCGACGGCGCACCGGGACCGGCGCGGCCACGCCCGGGTCGTCGGACGTCGCCGGGGTCGGCTCGCCGACGCGCTGGGCCGGCACCCGCACCGGGTCGGTCACCGCGCGCCCCTGGCGGTGCGCGGCGTCCCAGGTCAACGCCAGCAGTACGCCCACCGCGGCGGCGACCACAAGGGTCAGCCGGGTCGGCATCATCATCTCGACAAGCGGCAGGTCGTCAGGCACGTACGACCACGGGCCGCGCACGTCGGTCTCGACGCCGTTGAAGCGCACCATCGGCCCGATCGCGGCCACGGTGAACACCACGATCAGCACCGCGACGATCCGGGTGGCCAGCGACCGGCGCACGAGCAGCACCAGAGACACCAGCGAGAGCAACACCAGCGGCCAACCGAACCAGGTGTTCTGCTCGGTCAGCCCGATGGTCTTCTCCACCGCCGGGTCACCGGCCCAGGTGTCCCGGGCGAAGGTGACGAAGGCCATCAGGTCCTCGCCCCAGTTGTGGAAGACGCCACCCTGCAGGCCCCGGTAGGACTGCGGGCCGTTGAACTGGAACCAGATCGGGTACGCGGCCAGCACCAGGGTCAGCCCGCCGGCGACACCGAGCCCGGCCGCGAACGTGCCGGCGGCGGCCCAGGCGGCCCGCGGTCGCTGCACGGCGTACGCCAGCACCACGACCAGGCAGGCCAACGCGGTGAGCAGCAGCATCTCCTCGTTTATGAAGATCTGGTACGTCACCAGCGCACCGAGCACCAGCCCGTTGCGCCGCCACCGGCCCGGCTCGCCGAGGCGCAGCACCCGTACCACGATCAGTGGCAGCAGGAAGTTGGACACGAAGTTGGGCTGGCCGTTGGCGTGGTGGATGATCCCCGGCGCGAAGCCGAGGAACGCGCCGCCGACGAAGGCCGCCGCGCGCGAGCGCACCAGATGGCGGGAGAGCATCCAGTAGCCGGTGCCGGCGGTGGCCGCCAGTGCCGCACCCAGGTAGAGCGCGTACATCACCTGGGGGCCGAGCAGCATGGTCAGCGGGGCCAGCGGCAGGGTCACCCCGAGCAGCGAGGTGTTGGCGATCATGTTCACCCCGTCCGGGGCGTTCTGCCGGGCCGTGAAGAGCGGGTTCTCCAGGTGCCGCACCGAGTACGCGCCGTGCGCGAACAACCACTCGAACCAGCTGTGGTCGGTGGGCAGGTGCGAGGAGACCCGGCCGGTGACGTCACCCCAGTAGTTGAGGCAGACGAAGACGCCCAGTAGCACATAGGCTCCGAGGGCCAGCAGGTCGGCTCGGGCCGGGCGGCGTCGAGGCCGCCGGGTCGGCTCGGCCTCGGCCGGGTCGGCGTCGGTAACGGGATTCAGCGAAGGGTCTACCACCGGCACAGCCACGACGCGCCATCGTACAGGCGGGGGTCCGTCGCTTTTGCCGGGCCGGGGCGCTCACGGTCGGTTTGCCGGACATCACCTCGCCGGCCAGCCTGACGCGGTAACGGAAGGACGGTAGTTGTCGATCATCGACCTCGGTGAGCTGCGGCGCGGACCGGCCCTGGCGCCGCTGCCCCGCCCACCCCGCGCGCACTGTCGACCGGTGCGCTGCGCGCTGGTTCTGCTGCTCGTGCTGGCCACCCTCGGCTCCGCCGCCGTGCCGCCGTCTCGGCCGGCCGCGCTGACGTTGCCCGCGCAGCTCGCCGCCGAGACGCTGCTCACCGCCGACCTGTTCGTGGTCCTCGACCCGGACCCGGGGCAGCCGACGCGGCGGCGGATCAGCGCCTACCGGCTGCCCGACGGTCTGTTGCTCTGGCAGACCGAGGTGCCGGTGCAGGGCCGCAACTGGACGATCACGTCGGTGGGCGACACGCTGCTGGTCACTGTCTACGAGGTGCTGTCGCCCGAGCGGGGCGTCCTGTCCGTGGCGTTCGACGGGGAAACCGGGGCGTACCGCTGGCAGGGACCGGGGCACCCCGAGACGCTTGCCGACGGCAACGTGTTGCTGCAGTCCGGCGCGGACGACGAGCCGGTCACCCTGCGCGCTGTCGATCCGTGCTGCGGCACCGTGCGCTGGCAGCTGACCGACACCGCCGAGTACGTGAGCCTGCGGCACCGCGCCCACGGCGTGGACCGGGTGGTGCTGCACCGCAGTACCGGTTTCACCGAGGTGCATGATGCGATCACCGGCACGGAGTTGGCCCGCGCCGACCTGCCCCCACCCCGGGGCGAGTCGTTCCTGTCCGTCGAGGTGGTGAAGGATCTGCTGCTGACCAGCAACGGCGCACCGGCCACCATCACCGCCTATGGGCTGGACCGGCTGGACCGGCGCTGGAGCACCCCCACCGATCGGATCGACTTCATCAATGACTGCGGTCCCGTCCTGTGTCCACAGCGACATGGCGCCGGGCTGTGGGGGATCGACACCGCGACCGGCCAGGTGCGGTGGCGTAGTGACCGCTGGGCGGGCCTCTTCCCGTACGACGGGCGGGTGGTGGCCACCGAGGCGGGCACCGTCAGCGTCCCTCCGCAGCGGCTCTTCGTCGTCGATCCGCTGACCGGGCGGGAACTGGCCGACCTGGGCCGGTGGGAACTGGCCCAGGTCGGCCACGACGGACCGCTCGTCGGCCTGCGTCCGCTGCCGGACGGCGGGATGATGGTCGCGGAGTTGGACGTACGTGCCGGCAGGACGCGCGTGCTTGACGTGTTTCCGGGCGTCACCGGGAACTGCCAGGCGGTCACCGGCCTCCTGCTCTGCCAGGTGGTGGACGGGTCGTACCGGCTGATCCGGCTGCCCCGGTGACCGGCTCGGTGATCGACCTCGGCGAGCTGCGGCACGGACCGGCGCTGGAGCCGCCGCGGGCGCCTCGCCCACCCCGCGCCAACGGTCGGCCGTTGCGCTGCGCGCTGGTCCTGCTGCTGGTGCTGGCCACGCTCGTCTCCGCCGCGCCGCCGCCGGCCGGGCGGGCCGTGGTGACGGTGCCCGCCCAGGAGGGCGCCGACGTGCTCATCGACGACGACCTGGCCCTGGTGATCAATCCGGTCACCGTCCAGACGCCGCAGTGGCGGCTGGCCGCCTTCCGGGTGTCCGACGGCGATCCGCTCTGGGACGCACCGCTGCCCGGACAGCCCCGCTACTGGGGGCTCCGGCCACGGTCCGGGATGCTGCTGGCCACCGGTTACGAGATCGGCGCGGACGGGCGGGACACCATCACCGTGGCGCTGGACCGCGCGACCGGGGCGTACCGCTGGCAGCAGCCGGGCAGCTCCGTCGAGCTGGCCGACGGCAACCTGCTGCTCCAGTCCGGCGGCGAGGACCAGCCACTCAGCCTGCGCGCGGTGGACCCCTGCTGCGGCACGGTGCGGTGGCAGCTGACCACCCCCACCGCCGGTGTCACCGCGCAGTCCGCCGCCGAGCGGGTGGACCGGGTGGTGCTCAGCGACGTGAAGGGGCCGGTCGAGGTACGTGACGCGCGCACCGGCGCGGTGCTGGTCCGCGCCGACCTGCGCCCACCCGACGGGGCGCCTCTGGGGTACGTGCAGGTGGCGGGTGACCTGCTGCTGACCGTCGGTGGGCAACCGAACGCGATCACCGCGTACGGGCTGGACCGGCTGGACCGGCGCTGGAGCACCCCGGTCGACGAGATCGATCTGGTGCAGGACTGCGGACCCGTCGTGTGTCTGCGGACCCGCTCCGCCGGCTTGTGGGCTGTCGACACCGCGACCGGCGAGGTGCGCTGGCGCAGCGACCGGTGGACCTGGGCCTGGCTGTACGACGGCCAGTTGCTGGCCATCCCGGCCAGCAGCGAAGGGCTGGGGAGGTACTTCGTCGTCGACGTGCGGACCGGCCGGGAACGTGTCGACCTGGGCCGGTGGGAGTTGTTCCAGATCGACACGAACGGCCGGCTGCTCGGGGTACGCCCGCGTCCGGGCGGCGGGATGCTCGTCGGGGAGCTGGACGTCCGCGCCGGCAGGACGCGCATCGTCGACGTGCTGCCCGAGGCCACCGGCCACTGCCAGCCGATCTCCGACCACCTGGTGTGCGGGCAGCCTGACGGCTCGTACCGGAGCTGGCAGTTACACGACTGATCACCGGGCGAGAGACGATGGTTGCCAACCGGCACTAGGTTGGCGGTGGTCAGCAGCGAGGAGGCCGGGATGCGGGTACTGGTGGTGGAGGACGAGCGCAACCTCGCCGACGCGATCGCGCGCGGGTTGCGCAAGCGGGGGATGGCGGTCGACGTGGCGTACGACGGCGACGCCGGCCACGAGGCGGCGTTCGTCACCAGGTACGACGTGGTGGTGCTGGACCGTGACCTGCCCGGCGTGCACGGTGACCAGATCTGCGCGGACCTGGCCGCCTCCGGCGCGCTGACCCGGGTGCTGATGCTCACCGCGAGCGGCACGGTGGCCGACCGGGTGGAGGGGTTGCAGCTCGGCGCGGACGACTATCTGCCCAAACCGTTCGCCTTCGACGAGTTGGTCGCCCGGGTGCAGGCGCTGGGCCGCCGGGCCACCCCGGCCGCGCCGCCGGTGCTCGAACTGGCCGACCTGGTGCTCGACCCGGCCCGCCGGGTGGCCACCCGCGCCGGGTTGCCCGTCGACCTGACGAACAAGGAGTTCGGGGTGCTCAGCGAGCTGCTCAAGGCGCGCGGCGCGGTGGTCTCCAGTGAGGAGCTGCTGGAACGGGTCTGGGACGCGAACACCGACCCGTTCACCACGATCGTCCGCGTCACCGTGATGACGCTGCGCAAGAAGCTCGGTGACCCACCGCTGATCGAGACAGTGGTGGGCGCGGGCTACCGCACGGCCGAGGTGGGGCTGTGAGCGCGAGGAGTGAGCCGGGTTTGCGAACCCCGCAGTCGCGAACCGGGGGTGCGCTGTGAGCGCGAGGAGTGAGCCGGGTTTGCGAGCCCCGCAGTCGCGAACCGGGGGTGCGCTGTGAGCGCGAGGAGCGAGCCGGGTTTGCGAGCCCCGCGGTCGCGAACGGAGGGAGCACTGTGAGCCGCCGGGTACGGCCCACCCTGCGGTTGCGGTTGACCCTGCTCAACGGGGTGCTCCTTGTCGGCGCGGGGGCGATCCTGGTGGTGCTCGCCTGGCTGCTGGTCCGTGACGCGCTGCGCCCCACCGACGAGTTGCTGCCCGGCACGACTGTGCTGCTCTCCGACGGCGGGCGGATGGACGCCGCCGAGTGGCAGCAGCGACTTGTTGACTCCGCCTCGGGGGAGCTGCTGGCCAAGGGCCTGGTCGCGCTGTTGGCGATAAGCGTGGTCGGGGTGGCCGGCGCGTACGCGGTGGCGGGCCGGGCGCTGCGCCCACTGCACCAGGTCACGGCGACCGCGCAGCGCCTCGGCGAGGCCACCCTGGACCAGCGCATCGGCTACTCGGGCGCCGACGACGAGGTGGCCGAGCTGGCGAAGACGTTCGACGCCATGCTCGACCGGATCGCGTCCGCGTTCGAGGCGCAGAAGCGTTTCGTGGCGAACGCCTCGCACGAGCTGCGTACCCCACTTGCCGTGATGCGGACCGAAATCGACGTGACGCTCAGCGACGACGACGCGGACGCGGCCGAGTACCGCCGGATGGCGACAGTGGTCCGCGACGCGTCCGAGCGGGCCAACGGCCTGGTAGACGCGCTGCTGGTGTTGGCGCGCAGCGAGGCGCAGGCCGGGCGACAACTGGGCCGGCGTACCGAGTGTGACCTCTCGGCGGGCACCGCCAACGCGTTGTCGGCGATGCGCCGCGAGGTGGAACGGATCGGCCTGCGGGTGCAGACGTCGTTGGAGTCCGCGCCTGTCGTCGGTGACCCGGGGCTGCTGGACCGGTTGGCCGGAAACCTCATCGAGAACGCGGTTCGCTACAACCACCTGCACGGCCGGCTCTGGGTGCGTACCGGTACCGACGGTGAGCGGTCCTGGCTGGTCGTGGGCAACACCGGGTTCGAGGTGGACCAGGCCGACGTGCCGGGGCTGTTCGAGCCGTTCCGACGCGGTGGCCGGGAACGCACCGGGGCCCGTGGTTCCGGTCTGGGGTTGTCCATCGTCCGGGCGGTCTGCCAGGCGCACGGCGGCACCGTCCGGGTGGTGGCCCAGCCCGGCGGCGGCCTGGAGGTGACCGTCACCCTGCCGACGGCGGACGCGCCCGCGCTGACCGGTTCCGCGTCCGCCGGCGGCTGAAACGGGGTTGCGCGCAGCGCTCGGCCGCTGGAAAGATCACCCGGGTCAGCTCGAGAGCGAGAGGGGGTGCGTCGATGTCCACCAACCACGACTCCGCGCCCCGGGTCTGCGCCGGCTGACTCCCCGAGGCGGGGGCGTCCCATCCCATTCGGAGGGGAACACCCGTGTATCCACGGATCCGCAGCATCAGCTTCGATTGTCACGACACGTACGCCCTGGCCGGCTTCTGGTCGGCAGTGCTCGGGTACGCCCGGCACGGCGAGGATGCCCCCGGTGATCCGGAGGCGGCCCTGCTGCCGCCGGACGAGGCCACGCCCAACCTGTTCTTCCAGGCGGTGCCGGAGGACAAGGTGACAAAGAACCGGCTGCACATCTGCCTGGAACCCGTCGACCGGACCCGGGACGAGGAGATCGAGCGGGTGCTCGGCCTCGGTGCCACCATGGTCGCCGACCGACGCCGCGCCGACGGCACAGGTTGGGCGGTGCTCGCCGACCCGGAGGGCAACGAGTTCTGCGTCGTACGCGGCGCCGGGGAGCGTGTCGTCACCACCACTGTGGAGGACCAACTGTGAGTTCGACGATCCACAACATCAGCTTCGACTGTCACGACACGTACGCCCTCGCCGGTTTCTGGTCCCAGGTTTTCGACTGCCCGCGGCAGCCGGACGACTTTCCCGGCGACCCGGAGGCGATGCTGCTGCCTCCGGGCGGGCCGGAGGTGCTGTTCCTCGCCGTGCCCGAGGGCAAGGCGGTGAAGAACCGGCTGCACCTGGACCTGCAACCGGCCGACCGGTCCCGGGCCGAGGAGGTCGAGCGGCTGCTCGGCATCGGCGCGACGCTCGTGTCCGACCAGACCCGGCCGGACGGCAGCGGCTGGGTGGTGCTCGCCGACCCGGAGGGCAACGAGTTCTGCGTGTTGCGCAGCGCTGCCGAGCGGGCCGCGGCACCGGCGGGCGTCCCGGCGGCGGATGCGGCCGAGCCGGTCTAGGGGCTGCTGCGCTGTCCGCCGCCACTGATGATCAACAGGGGCGGCGCGACCGGCTGCCGTGGTGTTAGATGAGCGGCCACGGCAGCCAGACGAAGGATGTGTGGGCAGATGGACACGACGGGGACCGAGCCGGTACGGGCGTACCTCACCGCGACCGGCGAGCGGCTTCGCGCCGACGGTTGTGAGGTGCGGACCGAGGACTGGGGCGGCGTACCGGTGCTGATCGGCCACCGGGGCGATTTCCGGATGCGGTGGATGGCGACCAAGCTGCACCTGTTCACGGTGGCCGCGCCGGCGACGCTTGTCACGGCGGACGCCCTGCAGCGGTTCACCGCCACGGCGATGGACTACGTCCTGGCCCGCAAGGGGCAGCTGCGTGGCTTCCAGAACGGCGTGGCGGTGTTTCCCGCCCTGGTCGGCACCCAGGTCGAGCCGGCGGCCGCGGCGTGGGCACAGGGGGGTCAGCAGGTGAAGTTTGCAGCGGTGGCCCGACCGGTGGCGGTGGAGGTCGGCAGCGGCACGGCCAGCGCCTACCGCGGCAACCCGGTGCTCGGCTTCATCTACGCGGCCCACCTGCGCAGCAAGCTGAACGCGTACTTCCCGGTCGCCTGAGCGGTCCGGGTCGGACGGCGTGGGGCCCCGGCCACCCTGGGGTGGCCGGGGCCCCGGCCGTCCGACGGCTCGTCAGCGCTGCTCGACCTGGCCCCGGATGGTGACGAACTCGGCCTCCACCTGCTTGGCGGTCTTGAAGTAGACCACCACCATGCCCACGCTGCCGCGGTCGGCCCAGACGCACACGCCCAGCTGGATGTTCCCGGCGGCCTTGCCGTCGCCGCACTTCGCGTCGCCGCCGAGCGGGCCGGCCTCGACCACCGCCATGTTCGTCACGTTCAGCTCGGTGGAGAGCCCGGCGACAGCGGTGTCCAACTCCTTCTTGGGGTCCGTCATCAGACCGGACGCGGCGGCGATCATGACGAGGTCCTGCTTGATCGGGTCGCCGTAGAAGGCGCCGACAGTGCTCGTCTCGCCCTGCACCTCCGCCTTCATGTTGTTGACCAGATCATCGGCGGCCGCCTGCAACTGCGGGTCGGTGACCTTCGGCCGACCGGCCAGGGTCGCCGGCGCGACAACCCGGGTCTTGGTGGCGTCCACGGCCTCGCTCACCGGCCCCTTGAGAGCGAACCAGGCGACCGCCGCGCCGCCGAGGCAGAGCACCAGCACCACTGCCAACACGATCAGCACGATCTTGCCGACGTTCGACTTCTTCGCCGGAGGCGGACCGGCGGGCAGGTACGGCTGACCCGGCTGCGCGGGCGGGAACCCCTGCTGCTGCGGCGGCGGCCACCCACCGGGCTGCTGCGGCTGCCCCGGGTACTGCGGCTGCGGCTGGCCCGGATACTGCGACTGGCCCGGGTACTGCGGCTGGCCCGGGTACTGCGGCTGGCCTGGCTGCTGCGGCGGGTTGGGGGAGTCGTGCGGCGGGCCGTACGGGGTGGCCGGCGGCTGTGACATCAGTTAGCTCCAAGTCAGGGGTGCAAAGCGCGTGATCCTAACCCGGTGCGGCGACCGGTGATGTCCCTCGCGGGGAACGCCCCGGACGGCCGAGTGATCACAAACGGTCGCGGTGGTCGGCCATCCACGCGGGACGGTCCGACCACCGCGACGGTGGGCTGCGTGCTTCTCAGGCCGGCAGGCTCGCCACCCCGGTCGGCAGGAACCGCTTACCGGTGACCCGCTCGGAGGTGCCGGTGCGGTCCAGGTAGGGCGTCACACCACCCAGGTGGAACGGCCAGCCGGCACCCAGGATCATGCACAGGTCGATGTCCTGCGCCTCGGCGACCACGCCCTCGTCCAGCATCAGCCGGATCTCCTGCGCGAGCGCGTCGAGCGCGTTCTGGCGTACCTGCTCGGCGGTCAACGGCTGGTCACCGACGACGAGCAGCTTGGCCACCTCGTCGTTCACCTGGTCGTCGACCACGATCGGCTGCCCGGAGTCGGCGATCCGCTTGAGGTTCTCGCTGACACCGAACCGGTCCGGGTACGCCGCGTGCAGGGTCCCACCCACGTGGTACGCCACGGCCGGCCCGACCAGCTGCAGCAGTGCCAGCGGGCGCATCGGCAGGCCCAGCGGGTCCAGTGCGCTGTTCGCCACGTCCAGCGGGGTGCCGGCGTCGACGGCCGCGAAGACGGTGCCCAGGAAGCGGGTGAGCAGCCGGTTCACCACGAACGCCGGGGCGTCCTTGACCAGCACGCTCGACTTCTTGAGCTGCTTGCCGACAGCGAACGCGGTGGCCAGCGTGGCGTCGTCGGTGCGCTCACCGCGGACGATCTCCAACAGCGGCAGCACGGCGACCGGGTTGAAGAAGTGGAAGCCGACAACCCGCTCCGGGTGCTCCAGCTCGGCGGCCATCTCGGTGATCGACAGCGAGCTGGTGTTGGTGGCGAGCACCGCCTCCGGGGAGACGATCTTCTCCAACTCGGCCCAGACCTGCTTCTTGACGCCCAGGTCCTCGAAGACCGCCTCGATGACGAAGTCGGCGTCGGCGAAGGCGCTCTTGTCGACGGTGCCGCTGACCAGGCCGTACAGCTTGGCGGCGGTGCCCTTGTCCATCCGGCCCTTGGTGACGGCCTTCTCGATCTGGGTGTGCACGTAGCCGATGCCCTTGTCCACCCGGGACTGGTCCAGGTCGCTCATCACGACCGGCACCTGCAGGCGGCGGGCGAACAGCAGCGCCAACTGACTGGCCATCAGGCCCGCGCCGACGATGCCGACCTTGGTGATCGGTCGGGCCAGCCCCTTGTCCGGTGCGCCGGCCGGCCGCTTGGCCCGCCGCTGCACCAGGTCGAAGGCGTACAGGCCGCTACGCAGCTCCGCGGAGAAGATCAGGTCCGCGAGGGCCTCGTCCTCGGCGGCGGTGCCGGCGGCGAAGTCGCCGTCCTTCGCCATCTCCAGCAGGTCGAGGGCCTTGTTCGCGGCCGGGACCGCACCGTGCAGGCGCTGGTTCAGCGTCTCCCGGGCGAAGTAGAGCACGCCCGCCCACATGTCCTTGTCGACCTCGGGACGGGTCACCGTCACCCGACCGCGCACCACGTCGGCTGCCCACTCCAGGGACCGTTCCAGGAAGTCGGCCGGCTCCAGCAGTACGTCCGCGATGCCCAGCTCAGCGGCCTGCTTCGGCTTGAGCATCTTGTTCTGCATCAGCGGGTTCTGGATGATCACCTGGGTCGCGGCAGGGATGCCGATCAGGTTCGGCAGCAGTTGGGTGCCACCCCAGCCGGGCACCAGACCGAGGGAGACCTCGGGCAGCGCGAGGGCGCTCGCCCCACCGGAGAGCGTCCGGTAGTGGCAGTGCAGCGCCAACTCCAGGCCACCGCCCATCGCCGCGCCGTTGACGAACGCGAAGGTGGGGACCGTGCTGTCCTTGAGCCGGGCGAAGACCCGGTGACCGAGCCGGCCGATCTCCAGCGCCTGCGCGCGGTCGGCGAGCTGCGGCAGGCCCAGGATGTCCGCGCCCACCGAGAAGATGTACGGCTTGCCGGTGACCGCGACGAACGCCGGGTCGGCGGCGAGCGCGGCGGTGATCGCCTCGTCCAGGCTGACCAACCCACCCGGGCCGAAGGTGTTGGGCTTGGTGTGGTCGAAGCCGTTGTCGAGCGTGATCAGGGCGGCCGGGCGGTCCAGCCCCGGTACGTTCACCTGACGCAGCAGCGCCCTGGTGACGACCTCGTTCGGTGCCTTCACTTGTCGCCCTCCCAGTGCGGGTTCTCCCAGATCACGGTGCCGCCCATGCCGATGCCGATGCACATCGCGGTCACGCCGTAGCGGACCTCGGGGTGCTCGGCGAACTGGCGGGCGAGCTGCGTCATCAGCCGTACACCCGACGACGCGAGGGGATGGCCGATGGCGATCGCACCGCCCCACGGGTTGACCCGGGGGTCGTCGTCGGCGATGCCGAAGTGGTCGAGGAAGGCGAGCACCTGCACGGCGAACGCCTCGTTCAGCTCGAACAGGCCGATGTCGTCGATGGTCAGGCCGGCGAGACGCAGTGCCTTCTCCGTGGACGGGATCGGGCCGACGCCCATCACCTCCGGCTCCACCCCGACGAAACCGAACGACACCAGCCGCATGGCTACCGGCAGGCCCAGCTCGCGGGCGGTGGCCTCGTCGGCGAGCAGGCTCGCTGTGGCACCGTCGTTCAGGCCCGCCGCGTTACCCGCGGTGACCTTGCCGTGCGGGCGGAACGGGGTCTTCAGGGTGGCGAGCTTCTCCAGCGAGGTGTCCCGCGGGGCCTCGTCCACGGTGGCCAGGCCCCAGCCACCCTCCTCGTCGCGGATCGACATCGGCACCAGGTCGTCCTGGAGTTTGCCGTTGGCGTACGCCTTGGCGGTCTTCTGCTGCGAGGCGAGCGCGAACGCGTCGGTGCGCGCCTTGGTGATGTGCGGGACCAGGTCGTGCAGGTTCTCCGCGGTGGCGCCCATCACCAGCGCGGACGGGTCGACGAGCTTCTCCGCGATGATGCGCGGGTTGGGGTCGACGCCCTCGCCCATCGGGTGGTGTCCCATGTGCTCGACGCCGCCGGCGATGGCGACGTCGTACGCGCCCATGGCGATGCCGCTGGCCACGGTGGTCACGGCGGTCATCGCACCGGCACACATCCGGTCGATGGCGAAGCCCGGGACGGTCTTGGGCAGGCCGGCCAACAGGGCGGCGGTGCGGCCGATGGTGAGGCCCTGGTCGCCGATCTGGGTGGTGGCCGCGATGGCGACCTCCTCGACCCGCTCCGGGGGCAGCTGCGGGTTGCGCCGCAGCAGCTCACGGATACAGCGGATCACCAGGTCGTCGGCGCGGGTGTTGGCGTACATGCCACCCGCCTTGCCGAACGGGGTACGGACGCCGTCGACGAAGACGACATCCCGAACTTCACGGGGCACTTGGGCCTCCTTCTCGACCATCATTCGGCTTCCGCGCCGCCGGGCGGCGCTCCGGGCCGAACAGCTGTCGGCCGGCACGGGCACGTTCCATCGAATGCTACTCGCCAGTAACCAAGCCCGTCCCAACCCCCCGCTGTGGCCCACCCCACACCCCATCCCACCCGCGCCCTCCCACCGCGCGCTCCCACCCCGCCCCCGCGTGCGTCGCGCGCCCGCCCTCGCCCTCCGTTGATCATGAAGTTGTTGTCGCGACACGCCGATGCGGGTGGCAACAACTTCATGATCAACCGGCGGGGGCGGGTCGGTGGGGGGTGGGTCGGTGGTGGGGTTAGGGGAGGGTGGGGGGTGGAGGGGTCAGGGCTTCGGTGAGGTCGGGGGTTAGGAGGCCGATCTGCCATTCGCGGGCGTTGAGGCCACGCAGGGTTTCCGCGACCGTCTCCTCGGTGAGCACCTCCGGCGGGGTCCAGGCCAGCCGACGGATCGAATCCGGGGTGATCAGGTTTTCCGGCGGGAGGTTGTGCGCACCGGCGATGCGGATCACCACCTCCCGGCAGCGGGCCAGTCGACCGGCCGCCACCGGGTCGCGTTCGGCCCAACGGTGCGGCGGGGGCGGGCCCTCCACCGCCGGGGCGACCGGGAGCGAGTCGTCCGGCAGTTGCCGGGCGTCGTCGAGGGCGGCGAGCCAGGTGCGGGCCAACCGACGAACCGACCGACCACCGAAACCGGGCAGGGTCAGCAGGGTCTTCTCGTCCTTCGGGTCCAACTCGGCAGCCGCGATGATCGCCGAGTCGGGCAACACCCGGCCGGGCGCGGCGTCCCGCCGGGAAGCGATCTGGTCCCGGGCGTACCACATCGAGCGGACCCGGGCCTGGGCCCGCGCTCCGCGCAGCCGGTGGATGCCGGAGGTACGCCGCCAGGGCTCCGCCCGGACCCGCGGCGGGCGCGCCCCGGTGCGAACCAGCGCGGCGAACTCCTCCGCGGCCCAGGCCGACTTGCCCTGTCGGGTCAGCTCGGCGTCGAGCGCGTCGCGCAGGTCGGTGAGCAGCTCCACGTCGAGGGCCGCGTACGTCAGCCACGACTCGGGCAGCGGTCGGCTCGACCAGTCGGCGGCCGAGTGGTGCTTCTCCAGGGTGAACCCCAGCAACTGCTCGGTGAGCGCGGCCAGCCCGACCCGCTCGAAGCCCGCCAGCCGGGCCGCCAGCTCCGTGTCGAACAGCCGGCGCGGGCGCAGCCCCACCTCGGCCAGGCAGGGCAGATCCTGGCTGGCCGCATGGAGCACCCACTCGGCGTCCCCGATCGCCGCGTCAAGCGCGCTGAGGTCCGGCAGTGGCAGCGGGTCGATGAGCGCCGTACCCGCGCCGGCCCGGCGTAGCTGCACCAGATAGGCGCGCTGGCTGTAGCGGTAGCCGGAGGCGCGCTCGGCGTCCAGGGCGACGGGGCCGCTGCCCGCCGCGAAGCGGGCCACGACCTCGGCAAGCTCGGCCGGGGCGGCCACCGGATCGGGGGTGCCGTCACGCGGGGCGGTAAGCGGAACGGGCCCACCGTCGGTCGGGTCGACCCCGTCGTCCGCCGGCTGCGGCTGGGCCGACGGCGGTTGCTGGGGTGCGGTTCCCGGGAGTGCTTCGGCGGGCCGACGGCGCTGGGGTGGTTCGTCGGTCACCTGCCAACC
This sequence comes from Micromonospora sp. NPDC049047, assembly GCF_040649135.1. NCBI lineage: Bacteria > Bacillati > Actinomycetota > Actinomycetes > Micromonosporales > Micromonosporaceae > Micromonospora > Micromonospora sp. NPDC049047. The sequence continues at coordinate 372,053 of NZ_JBEZEY010000004.1, read as the reverse complement.
CTAGTGCGCGCGGTGAACCGGCGGGTGCAGCCGGTCCGGCGTGTGACGGTCAGGTGTCCACGAGGTGTCCCCGTGGATACCGGACGTTCCAGCGGACAAAGCCCGTTCGTGCTGCTAGGTGCCATCGAACCGCGTCCTCCCGTGACCGCCCGCCCCTGACCGGTGCGATCAGGCTGCGCCGGCCGCCCGGCGGTCGGACAGGGCGGTGACCCCCGGTGGGGGCAGGCCAGCCGTGGAGGCGAGCAGCGTGCACCAGCCGAGCAGGTGCGGGGTCAGCTCGTCGTCGACGGGCGTCCACGAGGCGCGGATCTCGATGTCGCCGACGGTCGGTGGGCCGGCGAGGTCACCGAACCGGGTCGACATGGTCTGTGTCACAGTGCCGCCGATCGCCCGGTGGCCGGCACCCTGGGCGTCCAACGCGTCGGTAAGCCACGTCCAGCCGACACCGGGCAGCAGCGGGTCGGCGGCCAGGTCGACCTCCAACTCGGCGGTCACGTAGGTGACCAACCGCAGGGTGCCCTGCCACGCCTCGTGGCCGACGGGGTTGTGCAGCAGGATCAACCGGCCGGTCGCCACCTCGTCGCCGTCGCGCAGCACTGTCGCGGAGAGCGCGAACGCGTACGGGGCCAGCCGCTGGGGGGCACCGACCTCCTCCAGCGTGATCTCCGGCCGGGGGGTCGCCGATCGCAACCCGGCGACCGCGCGGGCGAACGTCTCCGGGAGCGCGATCGGGGGGGCCATGTCCGCAGCCTATGCCGCAGTCGGCCGCCGGCTTCGACGGCGCGCCGACACCCGTGCGCCGCCGGAGGCCCTCAGCTGTCGCTCTTCCCTTCACCCCAGGTGGGGTGGGGGTGGTGGGCGTGGCACGATTGCGGCGATGACCACGGACACCACGGGCACTGTCGCCCGAGACGGAGAACCCCGCCCCGGCGGACCGGCCGACTCGCCCTTCGTCAGGGCCTGCCAGCGCCGGCCCGGCCCGCACACCCCGGTCTGGTTCATGCGCCAGGCGGGTCGCTCGCTGCCGGAATACCGGGAGATCCGGGCGTCCGTGCCGATGCTCGAGTCCTGCCGCCGCCCGGAGTTGGTCACCGAGATCACGCTCCAGCCGGTGCGCCGGCACGGCGTGGACGCCGCGATCCTGTTCAGCGACATCGTGGTGCCGGTCGCGGCGGCCGGTGTCGACCTGGACATCGTGCCGGGCACCGGCCCGGTGGTCGCCGAGCCGGTCCGCACCGTCGCCGACGTCGAGCGGATCCGCCCCATCACCCGCGACGACGTCCCGTACGTGGACGAGGCCGTCCGGCAACTGGTGTCCGAGCTGGGCGACACCCCGCTCATCGGTTTCGCCGGTGCGCCGTTCACCCTGGCCAGCTACCTGGTCGAGGGTGGGCCGTCGCGGACCCACGCGAAGACCAAGGCCCTGATGTACGGCAACCCGGAGCTGTGGCACACGCTCTGCGGCCGGCTGGCCGAGATGACGCTCGCCTTCCTGCGGGTGCAGATCGAGGCCGGCGTGTCGGCCGTGCAGCTGTTCGACTCGTGGGCGGGCGCGTTGTCCGAGGCCGACTACCGCCGTTACGTGCTGCCGCACTCCAGCGCCGTGCTGAGCGGGCTGGCTGACGCCGGGGTGCCGCGGATCCACTTCGGGGTGGGCACCGCCGAACTGCTCGGCGCGATGGGCGAGGCCGGCGCGGACGTGGTCGGCGTCGACTGGCGTACCCCGCTGGACGTGGCCACCCACCGGATCGGCCCGGACAAGGCGGTGCAGGGCAACCTGGACCCGGCCGTGCTGTTCGCGCCGTGGCCGGTGGTCGAGGCCGAGGTGCGCCGCATCCTGGAGCAGGGCAGGGCGGCCCCCGGGCACGTGTTCAACCTCGGCCACGGGGTGCTGCCGGAGACCGACCCGGAGGTGTTGACCCGGGTGGTCGCGCTGGTGCACGAGCTTTCCAGCCGCCGGGCCGACCAGGGCTGACACGGTGACGCGGCAGCCCTGGCGGGTGGCGGTGGTCGGCGGCGGGATCGCCGGGTTGGCCGCCGCGGTCCGCCTGCGCGACCGCGCACCGGCCGGCACCGAGATCACCGTGTACGAGCAGTCCGGCGCGCTGGGCGGCAAGCTCCGTACCGGGGAGCTGGCCGGCCAGCCTGTGGAGTTCGGAGCCGAGTCGTTCCTGATGCGGGACCCGGCCGGGGCGGAGTCCGCAGCGGTGGCCCTGATCCGGCGGCTCGGGTTGGCCGACCGGATCGTGCACCCGACGGTGGGCCAGGCCGCGCTCGTCATCGACGGTGGGCTGCGCCCCATCCCGGGCGGCACCCTGGTGGGCGTACCCGGGGATCTGGATCGGGTGACAGCGGTCGCCCGCCCGGCCGCGGATGCCGACACCGACGACGGGCGGCCACTCGTCGGACCGGACGCGGACGTCGCGGTGGGCGCGCTGGTCCGGTCCCGGTTCGGCGACGAGGTGGTCGAGCGGCTTGTCGACCCGATGCTGGGCGGCGTGTACGCGGGCCGCGCCGACGATCTCTCCCTGGTCACGACGATGCCGGCGCTGGCCCGTGCGGCCCGGGTGGAGCACACCCTGACCGGCGCGGTCCGGGCCGCGCAGGCCGCCGCGCCGCGCGCTCCCGGCGCTCCGGTCTTCGGCACCCTGGTCGGTGGGCTGGGCACCCTGGTCGAGGCCGCCGTGGCAGCCAGCGGCGCGACGGTACGGCGGGACGCCGCCGTCCGCGAGGTGACCCGGACCGAGACAGGTTGGCGGCTCACCGTCGGCCCGACCCGTGACCCGGAATTCGTGGACGTGGACGCCGTGGTGCTGGCGGTGCCGGCGCGACCGGCGGCCCGGCTGCTCGCGGGCCCGGCCCCGGCGGCCGCGGCGGTTGTCGGGGAGTTGGACTACGCGAGCGTCGCGCTTGTCACGCTGGCGCTACCCGAACCGCGACTGCCCGAGTTGTCCGGCTTTCTGGTGCCCAGCACCGAGGGCCTGCTGACCAAGGCGGCGACCTTCTTCACCACCAAGTGGGGGCACCTGCGCCGGCCGGACGGGGTGGCGTTGGTGCGCGCCTCGGTGGGCCGCTATGGCGAGGAGGCACATCTGCAACGCCCCGACGCGGACCTGGCGGCCACCGTGCACCGGGAGCTGTCGGCGGTGCTCGGCACCCCGTTGCCCGCCCCGGTCGACGGTCACGTGCAGCGGTGGGGCGGGGCGCTGCCGCAGTACACCCCGGGGCACGCCGACCGGGTCGCCACCGCCCGGGCGGCGCTACGGGCCGCGTGCCCCACAGTGGTCCTGGCCGGCGCCGGTTACGACGGCGTCGGCATTCCGATCTGCGTCCGCTCCGGCGAGACGGCGGCCGACGAGATCATCACAGCACTTGGAGGATCGGCGAGATGACCGAGCAGACAAACGCGGCCCGGCTGCGGGAGCTGAACGACAGCATCCGCTACACCATGTGGTCGGTGTTCCGGGCCAGCGCCCCGCTGCCGTCGCTGCGCGACAACGTCACGGGTGAGGTCGAGTCCCTCTTCGAGGAGCTGGCCGGCAAGGACGTGGTGGTCCGCGGCGTGTACGACGTCGCCGGCCTGCGCGCCGACGCCGACGTGATGATCTGGTGGCACTCCGCGTCGAGCGACGCGCTGCAGGACGCGTACCTGCGGTTCCGCCGCACCACGCTGGGGCGGGCGCTGACCCCGGTCTGGTCGCAGATGGCGCTGCACCGGCCGGCGGAGTTCAACAAGAGCCACATCCCGGCGTTCCTGGCCGGCGAGGAGGCCCGCCCCTACATCTGCGTGTACCCGTTCATCCGCTCCTACGAGTGGTACCTGCTGCCCGACGCCGAGCGGCGCGAGATGCTGGCCGAGCACGGCAAGATGGCCCGCGGCTACCCGGACGTACGCGCCAACACGGTGGCCTCGTTCGCGCTTGGCGACTACGAGTGGATGCTCGCCTTCGAGGCGGACGAGCTGCACCGGATCGTCGACCTGATGCGGGACCTGCGCGCCTCCGGCGCCCGCCGGCACGTCCGTGAGGAGGTCCCGTTCTACACGGGCCGCCGCCGCTCGGTCGCCGAGATCGTCAACTGCCTGGTCTGACGCCCGCCGGCCGGCGCCGCACCCCCGCCCGGGTGCGGCACCGGCCGGGGATCAACTGGTCGTCGTGCAGGAGACCAGCGGAACCGGGTTGCTGCCGTTCCACGAGCCGAGGAATCCGAACGTGGTGCTCGCGCCGGCGGCGAGGGTGCCGTTGTGGTTGGCGTTGCGGGCGGTGACCAGCGTGCCGTTGGTGCTGACCGTCGCGTTCCACGACGAGGTGACCTGCTGGCCGTTGTTGTAGTTCCAGCTCACCGACCAGCCTCGGGTGGGCGAGCCGCCCGCTGTCACCTTCACCTCGGCCTGGAAGCCGCCGGACCACTGGCCGGTGACCTGGTACGTCGCCGAGCAGGCCCCAGCCGGCGGCGGGGTGGTCGGCGGCGGGGTGGTGGGCGGCGGGGTGGTCGGCGGAGGAGTGGTGGGCGGGGGCGTGGTGGGCGGCGGGGTCGTCGGCGGCGGCGTCGTCGGGTTGCTCGTGCCCCCGAAGGTGACGTCGCTGCACAGGTAGTACGACTGGTCCAGGTGGCTGGCCTGCCAGACGGTGTAGACGATGTGCCGTCCGGTGCGCCCGGACGCGTTCACCGGGATCTGGATGGAGACGCCACCGGTGTCCGGGTTCCACTGGGAGGCCGGAGTGTTACCGATCTGACCGGCCAACTCCAGGTCGTCCCAGCCGAGCGGCTCGGTGAGCGCGTCGAAGCCCTGCTTGGTCACGTACACCCGGATGTAGTCGGCGCCGTGACTGGCCTGGTCGAAGAAGCGCAGCCGGAAGTTGTTCGACACCGATGTGGTCTTCCACGCGCCGATGGTGTCCAACGAGTTGTAGCGCGGGCTCTGGGTGCGCCCGCCGCTGCACAGTTGGCCGTTCGGCACGGCGGCCTGGTGGTTACCGCCCACGCCCTCGCGGAACAGGCCGTTCCAGTTCCACATGGCGGCCGGGTCGGCCTGCCAGGCCTGCCAGCACATCGGGTCTTCAGTGGCCATCCGAGGGTTCTGGAAGTCGCCACCCCAACGTTGCCAACAGCTGTAGTTGCGCGAGGGCGGGTCGACGACCGACCCGTGCGCCGAGGCAGGCTTGGCCTGCATGGTGTTCAGTGCGGTCGTCAACAGGAGCGTGCTGGTCGCCGCGATGGCGAGCAACCAGAGCACGCGTCGTGATCGGGTGAGAGTGGACATGGAGCCCCCGGGGGGATGAGGTCGGACGACGACACCCGGATCGACGGGAGTTGCCCACTCCCGCGCCTAGTCGCTGGCTCCTGCGACGTTTCTACCCGGAACCATGCCAGTTAGATCGTCACCCGTCAATGACGTCGCGGCGCATCGGGGTGTGCGGAATGCCGTCCTCGACGTACTCCGGGCCGCTCACCGCGAAGCCGTGCCGGGTGTAGAAGGCGACCAGGTGCGACTGGGCCTCCAGCACGCAGGACCGGTTGCCCACCACCTCCAGCGCCGCGCTCATCAGCCGGCCGGCGTGCCCGCCGCCGCGCGCCTGCGGGGCGACCACCACCCGACCGATCCGGGCGGTGCCGTCCGGGTCGACCAGGATCCGCAGGTACGCCAGCGGCGGGCCGCCGTCGGTCAGCCAGAGATGCCGGGTGCCCGGCTCCACGTCGCGTCCGTCGAGTTCCGGGTAGGGGCAGTGCTGTTCGACAACGAACACGTCGATGCGCAGTTTGAGCAGGTCGTGGAAGGTGCGGGCGTTGAGGTCGGCGAAGGACGCCGTCCGGAGTTCGGTGGTCTGCTGGGGCACCCACCGATGGTAGGCCCGTCAGGGATTGTCCGGCCGTGGTGCCAGGTAGGTGGCGGCCACGGCGGTGAGCAACAGCACGCCGCCGACGATGACCGGCAGCGGGAGTGGCTCGTGCAGCAGCGCCACCGCCAGCGCCGCGGCGGTGAGCGGTTCGAGCAGGGTCAGCACGGCGGCGACGCTGCCCGGGGTGGTACGCAGCCCGGCGTAGAACAACGCGTACGCCAGTGCGGTGGTGACCACGCCGAGGTGCAGCAGCAGGGTCACGGTGTCCAGGCGTACCGGCACGCCGACCCCGGCGACAACTGCGAACGGCGCGAGGGTCAGCGCACCGACCACTGTGGATATGGTGGTGAGCGTCATCGGTGCGGTGTGCTGCGAGACGTTCCGGCTGATCAGGGTGGTCACCGCGTACCCGAGGCCGGAGCCGGCCGCGGCGAGCAGGCCGAACAGTGGTGCGGGCGCCGCAGCGCTCGGGTCGGCGGTGGCGCCGGTGATCAGGGCGAGACCGACCACGGCCGCGACAAGGGTGCCCAGTCGCAGCGGGCCGGGCAGGCGTCGGGCGCGCACCGACTCCCAGGCCGCGGCGAGCACCGGGGCCAGGCCCAGGCTGACGACGGTGGCGACGCTGACCCCGGACCACGCCACCGCGGCGAAGTAGAGCGCCTGGTAGAGGCCGAGACCGAGGCCGGTGAGCAGCAGCGGTACGGGTGCCGCGCGCAGGGCGGACCGGAGTGTGCCGAGCCGGCCGACGGTGCACAGCAGGAGCACCAGCGCGGCGATCGCGAGACGATGGAACCCGATGCTCACCGGGCTGAGCCCGGTGCTGTCGCGCAGGAGTTGCACCGCCACGCCGGTGGTGCCCCACAGCACGCCGGTGACGGTGATCTGGATCAGGCCGGTGCGGGCCGGACTGGCGGCAGTGGCCGAGGCGGCCGACGGCACGGTACGGGTAAGGGACACGGAGCGCTCCGATGGGTGAGCCGTTGACGGGGACGACGTCGACGGAGCGCGTACGGAAAGGGGCCGAGCCGGGTCGGTCACCCGGTCGGCGAGGGCACGGCGCTCCGGTCAGGAGCGCGGTGGGGGAAGAACACCCAGCGGTGGCCGCATGGCGACGACCGTACCGCAGGACGGTGGGACCGGGCGCGGCCTTTCTGGCCCGCGCGGCCAGGCCGGCGGTCGAGCCGGGCGGTCAGGTCGGGCCGGCGGTCAGGCCGGGCGGCCGGGCCGGGCCGGATGGACGGTCAGGCCGGGCGGGCGCCGACGGCGTCGCGGATCTCGGCGCCCTCGGCGCCCTCGACCGCGCGGGCGCAGTGTCCGCAACAGAAGAAGCGGCCGTTGACCTCCACGCCGTGCCCGACGATCTTCACCTGGCAGTGCTCGCAGATCGGTGCCATCCGGTGGATCGCGCACTCGAACGAGTCGAAGGTGTGCACGTCGCCGCTGACCGTGTGCACCTCGAACGCCATCCAGTAGTCGTTGCCGCAGACCTCGCACGTGGCCATGGTCAACCTCCCTATTACGACATCCGACTCAGAATGCCCGCAATGCGGACGCACCTGCACCGAAATGCCGTTCTTCGGCGGTCGGGGCGGCGTGTCGGCTCCGGCGTGTTGTGCGTTGTGCCAGGTGAACCGCCGCAACCCCCGGGAGGGCCACAGTGATCAAGCGCAACAAGCTCTTCGGCAACCAGACCCGGGTGACCTTCTGTCTTCCCCGGGATTCCCCGCCCGGTCCGGTGAGCGTCGTCGGCTCCTTCAACGACTGGGAGCCGGGTCGACACGAGTTGGTGGTCCGCCGCGACGGCATGCGGACGGTCACCGTGAAGCTGCCGCCGGGGGAGTACGTGTTTCGATACCTCGCCGCCGGCGGCGTCTGGTTGGACGACGAGTCGGCCGACCGGGTCGACGACCGGGGCAGCCTGCTCCGCCTCTGACGGCAGAGTCGTCGCCATCGATTGATTTATTGATGGGAGTCTTTACTGTTAACAATGTTTAAATTATGTTGGGGGGCACCCACCGGACCCTGGAGAAGGAGCCGCCCCGATGCGTCGAAGAATCACCATCCCGCTGGTGGCGGCCGGTGCTGTCGCCGCCACCCTCACCGTCGCCGCCCCCGCGCAGGCGCACGGCTACGTCTCCGCACCGCCCAGCCGGCAGGCGCTCTGCGCTCAGGGCCGGGTGCCCGACTGCGGGCAGATCAGGTACGAGCCGCAGAGCGTCGAGGGGCCCAAGGGTCTGCGCAGCTGCAACGCCGGCATCGCCCAGTTCGCCGTCCTCAACGACGACAGCCGGGGCTGGCCGGCCACCTCGGTCGGCACTTCGCTGACCTTCACCTGGGTGAACACCGCCCGCCACGCCACAAGCAACTGGGAATACTGGATCGGCAACACCCGGGTCGGTGTGGTCAACGGCAACGGCCAGCAGCCGGGCGCGACCGTCTCGCACACCGTCAACCTGGGCGGCTTCTCCGGACGGCAGAAGATCCTCGCGGTGTGGAACATCTCCGACACCGCCAACGCCTTCTACTCCTGCATCGATGTGCAGATCGGCGGCGGAGGCGGGCCGGCCCCCACCCCCACGCCGAGCGCCTCACCCACCCCACGGCCCACCCCGACCGTCAGCCCGAGCACGACGCCCGCCCCGGGCGGCAGCTGGACGCCCGGCCGCGCGTACCAGGTCGGTGACCAGGTCACCTTCGACGGACGGACGTACCGCTGCCGGCAGGCCCACACGGCGATCCTCGGCTGGGAGCCGCCGAACGTACCGGCGCTCTGGTTGCAGGTCTGACCGCCCGGGTGTGGCCACCTGTCGCACCCGTGTCGCCGTCCCCACGTGAACGGAGCACCAGGCATGCCCGGTCGTACCCGTCTGGTGTCGCTTGTCGCGGCGTTGCTGCTCACCGGCGCCTGCGGCGGCTCACCCACGTCGAGCCCGCCGCTCGTGCCGCAACCGGGCCCCACGTCCCCGGCCGGAACGGCGTCGCCCGGATCCGGGTCCGGGGGCGCCGGGTCCGCGCCGGAGGCGATGAGCGGGATCGACGTGGTCTTCCTGACCACGATGGTCGGGCACAGCGAACGCACCCTGCAGATCGTCGCGCTGGCTCGGGGTCGGGTGCGCGACGATGCGCTGCGCACCCTGGCCGCCGCCATCGAGGCGACCGAGGCCGACGAGTTGGCAGTGATGCGCGGCTGGTTGTCCACTGCCGGGCCGGGTGCCGGCGCGGGCGCGCACCAGCACGAAGGGCACGGCGACGACGCCGCGCTCGACCGGCTGCGGACCGCGCCGGACGCGGACGTCGACCGGGCACTGCGCGAGGTGCTCGCCGATCACCAGCGGGCCGCCGCCGACCTGGCCCGGTCCCAGGTCGGCGTCGGCCGCGACGCGCAGGTCCGCGACCTGGCCCGACGGATCGAGCAGTCCCGGACCGCCGAGGTCGAGCTGCTTCGGGGTACGCCGTGAGCGCGCGTCACCGCACCCAAGCCGCTCAGGTCAGCGGGGTTCCAGCCGGACCGAGATCGAGTTGACGCAGTGTCGGGTGTCCTTCGGGGTGAAACCCTCGCCGTGGAAGACGTGCCCGAGATGGCTGTCGCAGCGGGCGCAGCGGATCTCGGTGCGGGCCATACCGAGGCTGCGGTCCTCGATCTCCTTCACCCGGCCCGGGATGGCGTCGTCGAAGCTCGGCCACCCACAGTGCGAATCGAACTTGGTGTCGCTGGAAAAGAGCTCAAGCCCGCAGGCGCGGCAGTGGTAGACCCCCTGGGTCTTGGTGTCCACGTACTCGCCCACCCAGGGGCGTTCGGTGCCGGCCTCCCGCAGGACGTGAAATTCCTCGGGGGTCAACCGGACCCGCCACTCGTCTTCGGTGCGGGGCAACTCGTTGTCGTCAAGACTCACCCGTCAACGGTACGTCGAACGTCGGAGGCGTGGCATAAGGTCGCGAGATGGCGGGCACCAAGGCAGCGGTCACCGAGGTCGAGGTGGCCGGGCACACCGTACGGCTGAGCAGCCCGGACCGGGTGATCTTCCCCCAGCGGGGCTTCACCAAGGCGGACGTCTTCCACTACTACCTCGCGGTGGGCGACGGGATCATGCGCGCCCTGCGGGAGCGGCCCACCACCCTGCAACGCTTCCCCGAGGGCGTCGAGGGCGAGGCGTTCTTCCAGAAGCGGGTGCCCACCCGAGGCGTGCCGCCCTGGGTGACGACCGCGCAGATCACCTTTCCCAGCGGTCGCAGCGCCGCGGAGCTGTGCCCGGCCGATCTGGCGCACGTGGCCTGGGCGGCGCAGATGGGCACCATCGTCTTCCACCCGTGGCCGGTGCGCGCCGCCGACGCCGACCGACCCGACGAGCTGCGCATCGACCTGGATCCGCAGCCCGGCACCGACTTCGCCGACGCGGCGCGGGCCGCCGCGGAGGTCCGCGCGCTCCTCGACGAGCTGGGCGTGACCGGTTGGCCGAAGACCTCCGGTGGCCGGGGTGTGCACGTCTACCTGCGCATCCAGCCCCGGTGGACGTTCACCGAGGTGCGCCGGGCCACCATCGCGCTGGCCCGCGAGGTGGAGCGTCGCCAGCCCGACCTGGTCACCACCGCCTGGTGGAAGGAGGAGCGCGGCAGCCGGGTCTTCGTCGACTTCAACCAGATGGCCCGGGACCGGACGATCGCCTGCGCGTACTCGCTGCGGGCCAACGCCCGGGCCACCGTCTCGACCCCGGTCAGCTGGGACGAGCTGCCCGACGTCGACCCGGACGACTTCGACCTGCGTACCGTGCCGGCCCGGCTCGCCGAGCGCGGCGACCCGCACGCCGGCATCGACGACGCCCCGTGGGACATCACCCCACTGTTGGAGTGGGCCGACCGGGACGCCGCCGCCGGCCTGGGCGACCTGCCGTACCCGCCGGACCACCCGAAGATGCCCGGCGAGCCCAAACGGGTGCAGCCGAGCCGCGCCAAGCGCGCCCCGGAGGGCGAGAGCGCCTGAGCGCGCTGGGTGCCGGCTGCCCGGGGCCGGCTCCTGAGGTTCACCGTCCGCGCCACCTGGCTGGCCGGCCGTTCAGCTCTTCTTGAGATTCAGGACGAGGGTGCGTAGCCAGGCCTGTTCGAGCGCCGGATCGCGTCCCACGGCAGCGGCGACGGCGTGGCGGCCGGCCCGGCTGCGGCCGTAGGCCACCAGTGCGGCGGCCTCGGCGAGGGCCTGCCGGGTTTTGTCGTCACGGCCGGGTCCTTCGGCTTCGGCCAGCCACCGGTCGGGGGACAACGAGCGGGTCAACTTCACCTGATGGTCCCCGAAGTGCGACCAGACCCACTCACGCAGCGACACGTTGACCACGGCGGCGGCTGGCAGCGTCCGGGTCCAGTCGGCGTGCTGGTGCCACCGGTACGTGTTCGGGCTGGTCTTGGTCCGGCTGGTGACACCGATGAAGCGCAGCTTGCGGCGGATGACCGACCATGGCTCGCGTTCCTGGTCGACCCAGTCACGCACGAGGGTGAACAGTTCGGTGAACGTCCCACCACGATGGACCACGTCGATCAGGACCGCCGGCCGGTCCCGCCGAGCCAACTCATGTGGCGTCAATCCGACGGCGGCCAGGAAGCGGCGTCCCTGGGCCACCTCGGCGTAGGTCAACGGCCGCCGCGGGCCGCCGAACTCGACAGGCGGACGCCGGAACGACAGCGGCAGCCGATGCAGTCGCTGCACGCCGATGGGCCCGGAGAGGATCCCACCGAGCAGGTCGAACATCGAGTCCAACGATCTGCCGACAAAGTACAGATCGCCGTTCCCGCTGCGGGCCAGCACCTTCCCTGTGCACGCGACCAGATCATCGAGGAACCACAGGTCCGGGGGTGCGGCACCATCGAGTAACGCTCCCAGCTGGTCCGGCGTGACCAGGTCCCATCGAAACGGCAAACTCTCCTCGACCGGCACCACACAGCCATAGTGACAGCCGGCTCGCCGGCGCGATGCCCCCGGGCGCCCCACCGGCGGCACGAGCGGATGCCTGGTTCACCACGTAACGAGCTCGGCCAGTGCGGCGCTTGTGGTCTCGTCGGCCGGGAGGAATGCTTCCAGTCGCACCTCGGCGATGGTGACGTCGGTGGCGGTGCCGAAGTGGGTGAGTGTGGTGATGAGCCGCAGGCCAGGGACGTGCCCGAGGGTCCGTCAGGGTGACGGCGCCGGCCGGCGTGGCAGCACCACGGAAGTTGTCGTACACCTGTTCTAATGTCGGCATGTGATCGACGAGTTGGCGTGGGCGGAGAGCGCGGTGGCGACCTGCACCGACGCGCCCACCTGGGCGCTCTCCGCGCACGATCTGATCGCGGCGCTCGACGCTGCGCACCGGGTTCAGCAGCGGCTGGCGGCGGTGCGGTTGGCCCTGGTGCGGGAGTTGGATGGTCGGGGCACCGCGGTCGCGCAGGGTGCGTCCTCGACGGCCGTGTGGTTGCGGCACCGGCTGCGGCTCGACGTCGCCGCCGCCCGTCGGCTGGTCGACCTGGCCGCCTCGGTCGACGCCGCCCCGGCCGGGGTGCGCGATGCGCTGGCCACTGGCGCGGTCAGCCTGGAGCAGGCCCGGGTCATCGTCGAGGCCGTCAGCGCCGTGCGGACGGCCGCCGGGTCGGAGGTCGCCGACAAGGCCGTCGGGGTGCTTGTCGAATGGGCCGAGCAGTTCGATCCCACCCTGCTCGCAAGCTCAGCACCCGCATCCTCGACCACGTCGCCCCCGAGATCGCCGACGCCGCTCACGCGGCGCTGGACGCCGAGGCCGCCCGGGCAACCCGCGACCGGCATGTCACAGTCTCCGAGCAGACCGGTGGTCGGCTACGGCTCAGCGGCACCCTCGACGCGGAGACCGCAGCGCTCGTGCGCGCCGCCATCGACCCGCTCAGCGCACCCAGCGGGCCCGACGACACGCGCACCCCCGGCCAGCGTCGCCACGACGCCCTCGCCGACGTGTGCCGGCTTGCCCTGAGCACCGGTGAGCTGCCGGAGCATGGCGGCGAACCGGCCCAGCTCGTCGTCACCACCGGCTTCGACGAGCTGACCCGGCAGTTGCACGCCGGCACGCTCGACGTCGGTCTGCGCCTCGCTCCCGACACGGTGCGCCGGCTCGCCTGCGACGCCGCCATCCACATCCGGCACTGGGCCGACGGCGGCCCGACCAGCCTCGACAACGCGGTGCTGCTCTGCGGCCACCATCACCGGCACCTGCACCAGACCGACTGGGTCGTCCGGCTCGGCGACGACAGCCATCCGGAGTTCCTGCCGCCGGCCTGGCTCGACCCCGATCAGATCCCGCGTCGCAACCACTACCACCGCCGGACGTAGCCGACCCCGCCCGCTCGGACCGGGCGGGGGTGCACGGGACTCCCGGAACCCCCGCCGCCGGGTGCGTCGCAGCGTACGGGCGGTCCGGTGGCCACGCTGCGCGAATGGTGGGGTGCGGGATCAGCTGGGGCTGAGCAGGCAGAACTCGTTGCCTTCCGGGTCGGCGAGGACCTGCCACGGGACCTCGTTCGGGCCCAGGTCGACGTCGGTGGCGCCGAGCGTCCGCAGTCTGGCCGCCTCGGCCGCCAGGTCGTCGCCCGGGTACGGGCGAACGTCGAGATGGACGCGGTTCCATCCGGTCTTCGTCTCGGGGGTGCGGACGAACCGCAGATACGGGCCGACTCCCTTGGCGGAGCGCAGCACCGCGCTGTGCTCGGTCACCTCGTGCAGGGTCCAGTCCATGGCGCTGTCCCAGAAGCTGGCCATGGCTCGCGGATCGGCGCAGTCGACAACCACCGCGGCGATCGGGCCGGTGTCCCGGTAGCGCGGCTGAGGGTCCAGCACGCAGAATTCGTTGCCCTCCGGGTCGGCCATCACCGTCCACGGGGCGTCGCCCTGGCCGACGTCGGCAAGCGTCGCACCGAGATCCCGCAGGCGCGTGACCACCTGCGCCTGGTGCGCCGCCGAGGTGGTGGCGAGGTCGATGTGTACGCGGTTCTTCACCGTCTTGGGCTCCGTGGAGACGACGAGGTCGACGCACACGGCGACGGGATCGGGGTAGGTGAAGCCCTCGGGTTCGAGGTTCGTCACGCCGGGTTCCTCGCTGGCGATTCCCCAGCCGAGCGCCGCCGCCCAGAAACCGCCGAGTGCGGAATCGTCCCGGGCCTTCATGTTGATCTGCACGAGCCGCGTTGCCATGGCGACGATGCTAGGTCCTGAGCGGCCGACGGCGTCGACCCCCCGGTGGCTGTGGCGGTGTCGGTGTCGGCCGTGGCGGTTAGCCTGCCGGCATGGCGAGCCCGGAGCTGGATGAGTTGATCGTCGCGAATGCCGACGCCCTGCGCGCGTGGTTGTCGGCCCACCACGCCACGTCGCCGGGTGTCTGGCTCGCCCTTACCAAGAAGGGCGGCGCGGCCACGACGCTCACCTGGCAGCAGGCGGTCGACGAGGGGCTGTGCTTCGGCTGGATCGACGGGCAGGCCCGCAAACGGGATCAGGAGAGCTCGTGGATCCGGTTCACCCCGCGCCGGTCGCGCAGCTCCTGGTCGCAGCGCAACGTCGCCAACGTGGCGCGGTTGGAGGCGGAGGGGCGCATGCTGCCCCCGGGTCGCGCCGCCGTGGAGGCCGCGAAGGCGGACGGGCGGTGGTCGGCGGCCTACGCGCCGTCGTCGGAGGCCGAGGTGCCGGCCGACCTGCTCGCCGCCATCGCCGCCGAACCCGCCGCGCAGGCCATGTTCGACGTGCTCACCAAGGCCAACCGGTTTGCTCTCATCTACCGCCTCAACGCCGTCAAGCGGGTGCAGACCCGCGAGCGGAAGATCGCCGAGTTCGTCGCCATGCTGGCCCGCCACGAGGCGCTCTACCCGCAGAAGGCGCGGCCGGTCGCTGGGCCGACGCCTCCGCAGCCGGGCGGCGAACCTCGGCAGACCGATTGACTTTCGATAGGTAGCGAGCGAAACTCGATGCATGGTTGTAGAGCATCGAGCGGTAGCCGCTCTCAGAGTTTTCCTCGGGGTGCTGTTCGTGGTCCTGATCGGGTTCCAGACGTTCTCGCTGCCCGGGCAGTTCGCGCACATGGCCCAGGAGTCGCCGGAGCACGCCTACCTCCGGTGGCCGCTGACCGCCGTGACGGTCTTCTGGGTGCTGTGCGTCCAGGTGGTCATCGTGTCGACGTGGAAGTTGCTCAGCCTGGTCAAGAACGACCGCATCTTCACCGAAGCGTCCCTGAAGTGGGTCGACCTGATCGTGTGGGCCGTGGGCGCCGCGTGGGTGGTGCTCGTGGGGGTCTTCCTCTACGTCGGCTTCAACGCGGACGACCCGGGCGGACCGATCCTGCTGTTCCTGCTGACGATGGGCGTCACGGTGCTCGGCCTCCTCATGGTGGTGATGCGTGCGCTGCTGCGGCAGGCAACCACCCTGCGGACCGACATGGAGGCGGTGATCTGATGCCCATCGTCGTCCGCATCGACGTCGAGTTGGCCAAACGCAAGATGAGTGTCGGCGAGTTCGCCGAGCGGGTCGGGCTCACGCCGGCCAACGTGGCGGTGCTCAAGAACGGCCGGGCCAAGGCCGTCCGCTTCAGCACGCTTGAAGCGATGTGCCGGGTGCTCGGCTGCCAGCCCGGAGATCTGCTCGAGTGGGTAGAGGAGGAAACCCCATGAGGTACGCGCTGACCGTCGCCGCCGTTCTCGCGGTCGCCATCGGCGTCGCCGGCATCGTGCTCGGCGAGGCCGACGACTCGCCCGGCCTCCAGCTCCTGGGCGTCGTGCTCGTCATCGGAGCTGTGGCATTCGGCGTCCGCAACGTCCGGGGCGGCGGCTAACCGTCCGAGTCGCGCCGTCCGGCGGCCGGCGGTGCGAGGCGCGCGCCGGCGGCCGGCCGTGCGAGGCGCGCCGGCCGGCCTGAACCGACCCCTTCCCTAATAACGATCAAGTAACGGGCGCGAACCTTTCCCGGTGGGTGGCCTGTCTTGATGGTCGTCGGCCCGTCAGGGCCAGGGGAGGCGTCGGATGAAGCTGGTGTGGAGGCGGGCCCGAGAGGCGCGCGGGTTGCTGGTCGCCGCGGTGATCGCGGCCCTGGTAGCCGTCGCGTTGGTCACCGGGCTGTCCGACTACAACCGACGGGCGGTGGACGCCGGGCAGCGGTCACTGGTGGCCGCCTCGCCGGCCGAGGAACGTGGCCTGCTGGTCAGTGGGTCGGGCGGCCGCGACGCGGCCGAGTTCACCACCCGGGACGCGGCGGTCCGCGCGGAGTTCACCGACGGTCTGGCCGGCGTCCCGGTAAGCGTCTCCGTCGCCCGGTACGGCACCGGGCGGGAGCTGACCGGCTCGCTCGGATCCGTGCCGCGTACCGGCGACGAGCCTGTCTTCGCCAACCTGGCCACCCTTGACGACCTCGCCAAGCACGCGGAGCTGACAAGTGGGGCCTGGCCCAGCCCGGGGGCGAACCCGACCCAGGTGAGCCTCCCCGAACGGGCCGCGGGCGCGCTGGGCCTCAGCGTCGGCCAACGCATCCCGGTCCGTGACCGGGCCACCGAGCGGCGCAGCGAACTGGTGCTCGCCGGCACCTGGCGGCCGCGCGACCCGGCGGACGCGTACTGGCTGCTGGCCCCCGAGGTGGGGACCGGAAGTGCCGGTTCGGGCACGTCGTACGGGCCGTTCGCACTCGACCCGGCCGACTTCGCGGCCATCTCCCCCGGCTCGGTGTCGGCGTCCTGGCTCGTCGAACCGGACCTCGGCGGCGTCGACGCGGGCGATCTTCCCACGGTGCGCAAGGCCCTCACCGAGGCTTCCTCAGCGGTGCTCGAGGCCGCCCAGCTGGGCAGTTCCGGGCAGGCGGTGACCAAGATGCCGCAGCTGCTGGACCGGATCGGCCGCGCCGACATGGTCGGCCGATCCGCGCTGGCCACCCCACTGCTGCTCATCCTGGTGCTCGGCGGGTACGCGCTGGTGCTGGTCGCCGCGCTGCTGCACGAGGACCGTCGCGCCCAGACCGCGCTGCTGCGTGCCCGCGGGGCCGCCCGCCGACAGTTGGCCGGCCTGGCCGCCCGCGAGGCGACCCTGGTGGTCGCCCCCGCGGTTCTGCTCGCCCCGGTGATCGCCACAGTGGTGCTGCGATTCGTCCGGCCCGGCGGCGCCGAGCAACTTTCCAGTTCCGGCGGCAACACCACACTGGTCTGGGCCGCCGCCGCGGCCACGGCCGCCGGTTGTCTGGTGGCAATGGTCGCCCCGACGCTGCGCGGTGCCGGCACGTACGTGGCCGACATGGCCGCCCGGTCCCGCCCGAACCGGGCGGCGAGCGTCCAGCGGGCCAGCGTCGACCTGGTGCTCGTGGCGCTCGCCGTACTCGCCTGGGTGCAGCTTCGCCGGTACGCCTCACCGCTGGCCGGCTCGGGCGGCCGGCTCGGGCTCGATCCACTGCTGATCGCGGCCCCGACACTCGGGGTGCTGGCGGGAGCCGTGCTGGCGCTGCGGGTGCTGCCACCTGTCACCCGGTTCGCCGAGCGGTTCGTCGACCGGCGGCCCTGGACGGCCACCATGTTCGGCATGTGGCAGGCCGGTCGGCGTCCGCACGCCGGACCGGTGCTGCTGCTCGCCCTCGCCGTCGGCGGCAGCACCCTGGCCTGGTCCCTGATCAGCACGGGTGAGCGGTCCCAGGTCGAGCAGGCCGGGCACACTGTCGGCGCCGACCTGCGGGTCACCGAGCGGACCGGGGCCGCCCCGCTCACCCGGACCGCGGAACTCGCCGCGCTGCCGGGCGTGCGCCGGGTGCTGCCGGCCTGGCGGGACAACATCCGGGTCGGCCGGGAGGACCTGCCGGTGACCGTGATCGCCGTCGACCCGGCCAGCGCCCCCGGGGTGGTCCAACTCGCCGACCGGCTCAGCGACGACCCGGTGTCGGCGCAGTACCAGCGGATGATCCAGGCGCGCGGCGCCACCGGGGGAGTCGAGCTGCCAGCGGGCACCCGAGCGGTCACCGGCACCGTCCGTACGCCCGTCGTGCTGCCCGCCGAGCCGCACCCGGTCGCGGTCTCGCTGTTGTTGACCACCCCCGACGGGCTCGCCTTCAAGCTGCCGGCGGCCACCGCTCCGAGCACCGGGCGGGCCACCCGGTTCACCGTCAAGCTTCCGGATCTGGGCGGAGGACCCATGCGGCTGGCCGGCTTCGAGGCCGACACCGCTTTCGCGGGCGGCACCTCGTACGGTTTCGCGGTGCAGGGGCTGGCGCTTGTCGATGCCGGAGGCACGGCCCGACCGGCCGAGCTGCCCGGTGACTGGACGGCGACCTGGACCGGTGGGCCGCGGACGCCGGTGGTGTCGAGCGGCGCCGGGCTGGTCGCCGACCGCCCCATCACGCTGCTCGACGAGGGGGGTCGGCTGGATCGACCCGCGAGCCGGTTCGTCGTCGTACCGGGCGCGGCGCCTGTCGCCGCCCCGGTCCTGATGACCCCCCGGGTACGCGACGCGCTGAGCCTGCACCTCGGCGACACCGTCGAGCTGTCACTCGCCGGGGTGACGCTGCCGGTCCGCCTGGTCGGTGAACTGGACTCCGTGCCGACCACCACCGGTGAGGGCGTACTGCTCGACCTGCCGGCCGGGGTCGACGCGCTCATCGGTGCCGGCGGGACGATCCGCCCGGTACCGGAGTGGTGGATCGGCGCCACCGACGCGACGGCCGCCGCCGCAGCGGCCGGCGAGCTGCCGGGAGTCACGGTCCTCAACCGACAGGCGGTGATCACCTCCGCCGCGGAAGACCCCTACTGGCAGGGTTCGCGTACCGGAATGCTCGCCGCGGCGCTCGGCGCGGTGCTGCTCGCCGTCGTCGGCCTGATGGTGGACGTGTGGGCAACCGCCCGACGCCGGCTCAGCGAGTTCGCGGTCCTGAACACCCTCGGCGCCACGCCCCGGCTGTTGGCGCGGGCACTGCTCGCCGAACAGGCCTTCCTCGCCGGCATCGGTGTGGGAGTCGGCCTGCTGCTCGGTGCCGCGGTCGGAGCCACCATGGCCCCACTTGTCATCCTCACCCCGGCCGCTGGTCGGCCGATCCCCCCGGCGACGTTCGCGCTGCCCTGGGTGCCGATCGGTCTGACCGCAGTCGGTCTGCTGATGGCGGCGCTCGCCTTCAGCGCGTTCATCGCCGCCGGCATCCGCCAGCGGGTGGCGGCGGTGCAGCTGCGAATCGGGGGAGAACGATGAGCGTCGGAGCGTTGGTCCGGCGGGTCCGGGTGTACGGCGGGCAGTTCCTGCTGCTGGCGGTGCTGACCGTGGTGGTCACGCTGCTGATCAGTGGGGTGCCCCGGCTGGTCAACCAGCTCGCCGAACAAGGGCTCCGGGCGCAGCTGAACAGTGAGCTGCCGGCCCGCCGGGACCTCTCGTACACAAGCGGGGTGGTGACCGCCCCGCCCCTGAAGCCGGCGATGGCCTACGCCCGTGAGCGGTTCGACGCCCTGGCCGCGGACCTGCCACCGCAGGTGCGGTCGGCGGTGAACGAGCGGTGGTACAACGTGGACATGGAACCGGCCCGCGTGGTCGGGCCGGACCTCGCCGCCCGTAACCTGCTTGTCGACCTGGGTCTGCGGGGCATGCCCGGCATCCAGGACGCCAGCACCCTCGTCGAGGGGGCGTGGCCCAGCGAGACGTACCTGCCCGACCGGCCGATCGAGGTCGCGCTCGACGCCGACGTGGCCGGCAAACTCAACCTGCGCACCGGCAGCCAACTGCGGATCGGCAAGGTCGACAACGAAAAGCGGCTCTACGACGCTGTCCCGCTGACGGTGGTGGGGCTGTTCCGCCCCGTCGACCGTACCGGCGGCAGCTGGGACGGGCTGCCGTCGATGCTGCAGGTGATCGAACCGCAGGGCGACGGTCAGCCGCTTGTCGCCTCCGGGATCGTCGCCCAGTCGGCCCTCGACAATCGGGCCGCGGCGGGTTGGCCGATCCGGGTCAACTGGCGGTACCGGCTGGGCGCCGACAACATCGACGCGCGCCGGCTGGACCGGCTGATCGACGGTCTCCAGGAATCGCAGCGGCGCCGGCCGGCCGACCTCTCACTGGCCCAGGGCATCGACATCCCGTTGCGTGCGTTCGCCGCCCAGGTGAACGCCGCCCGGACCCTGCTGGCGGTGATCGCGGCCGGGGTACTTGCCACGCTGGCCGGGTTGATCGTCCTCGCCGCCACCCTCGCCACCCGGCGGCGTCGGGCGGAGTTCGTCCTGATCCGGGCCCGCGGCGGCGGGACCACCGCCGGTGCCCGACGAAGCCTCGCCGAGTCGCTGCTCGTGGTGCCGGTCGCCGCCGCGCTCGGCTGGTGGCTGGGCACCCTGTTCCCGGGCGCCGCGGACGCGAGCATGCCGTACGTGATCGCCGCGGCGGTCCTGGTCACGGTGGCCCTCCCACTGGCCACGCTCGCCGTGTCGACCGGTGGGGCGGCCCGCCGCGACCTGGTCCGGATGCGCCCGTCGACCCGCCGACTCACCGCCGAGGTCTCCGTGCTGCTGCTCGCCGTGCTCGCCGCGGTGCTGCTGCGTCGACGCGGCCTCACCCTTGGTGAGGTGGACCCGCTGCTGGTGTCGGTACCGGTGCTGCTCGCGATCGCTGCGGCGGTGCTCGCGCTGCGGGCGTACCCCTGGCCGTTGTTGCTTGTCAGCCGGCTTGCCGCGCGGACCCGGGGCAGCGTCGCCTTCATCGGCACCGCGCGGGCCGGCCGGTCGGCTGTCGCCGCGCCGCTCGTCGTCGTGGTGCTCGCGATCGGTACCGCGGCGTTCTGCGCGGTGGTCGCCGCCGGCGTCGACGCGAGCCGGGACCGGGCCGCCGAGCGGATCGTGCCCGCCGACGCGGTGATCCGAGGTGAACGGTTCGCTCCCGACACGATCGACGAGGTGGGTCGCCTGCCGGGGGTCCGGGCCGCGACCCGGGTGCTGTTCGCCTCCGACGAGCGGCTGGCAACCGACGAACTCGGCACCGACGCCCGGCTCGGCGAGACGGCCGTGCTGCTTGTCGACGGTTCGGAGCTGGCCACTGTGGCCCGGGAAGCGGAGGTGGGTCTGCCGCTTCCGGCCGCGCTGCGCACCGCCCGGCCCGAATCGGGCCCGGTGCCGGCGATCGTCTCGCCAGCTGTCGCCGCTGATCTCGCCAAGGCCGGACTGGACCGCTCCGCCTACATCTCGGTGCAGGGCCAGCGGTACGAGTTCCGGGTGGCCGGCAGCGAGGACAGCTTCCCCCTGCTGTCGGCGGACAACGACCGGTTCGTCGTCCTGCCCTGGCAGGCGCTGCCGGAGCGCACCACCGCGCCCGTGGCCACCAGCCTGCTTGTCGCCGGTGACCGGCTGGACGCCGAGGCGCTGCGCCGCGCCGGCGACCAGGGGCAGTCGCGGTACCAGCGGGACGGGACGGTGACCGGAGGGGAACGCCCGCTCGGAGTCGTCGTCGACACCCGGGCCGATGTCCGCCGGGACCTCGGTGCGGGCGGTGCGAACGGCGTACTGGCCTTCGGGTTCGTCGCCGGTGCCGTCGGTGGCTCGGTGCTCGGGCTGCTGGCCATCGCGTTCACCGTGCTGGCCGGCGCGCGGGCCCGCGGCCAGGTGCTGTCCCGGCTGCGTACCCTCGGCCTGTCCCGCCGGCAGTGGCGCGGGCTGCTGCTTGTCGAGCTGGCCCCGCTGGTCGGGGTGTCGGTGCTCACCGGCGGGCTCGTCGGTGCGGCGCTGCCCCTGCTGCTCAACCCGGTGCTCGGCCTGTCCGCGTTCACAAGTGGCATGCCGGTCCGGGTGGCCTTCGAGCCCGGTCTGGTGGCGGCGGTGTTCGCGCTCGGGGTGGTCGCCCTCGGCTTCGCGGTCGCCGTCGAGGCCCTGAACAACCGCCGGTTGCGCCTCGGTGAGGTGCTTCGGCTCGGAGAGGAGAGCTGAGATGACCGCTACCGCCCAGACTTCACTGGTGCCCGACCTGGCCGCCCTGCAGCAGCGGGCCGCGCAACGTGCCGCCGAGCGGGCCGGCGGGCAGGACCGACTGCGCGGACACATCGTCTGCGACGGTCTGGTGCGCATCTTCAAGACCGAGGGGGTGGAGGTGGTCGCCCTGCAGGGGCTCGACCTGGTCATCGACCGGGGGGAGCTGGTGGCGATCGTCGGTGCGTCCGGCTCGGGCAAGTCGACACTGCTCAACATCCTCTCCGGCCTGGACACGCCCACCGCCGGCATCGCCCGGGTGGCCGACTACGACCTGCTCACCCTGTCCACCAAGCGGCGGCTCAGCTACCGGCGGGAACTTGTCGGCTTCGTCTGGCAGCAGACCGGCCGCAACCTGCTGCCGTACCTCACCGCCCTGGAGAACGTCGAGCTTCCGATGCAGTTGGCCGGCAAACGCGGCGGCAAGGCCCGCCGGGAGCGGGCCCGGGAACTGCTCGACATGGTCGGTGTGGGGTACTGCGCGGACCGCCGGCCCGGGCAGCTCAGCGGCGGCGAGCAGCAGCGGGTCGCGGTGGCGGTGGCGGTGGCCAACGACCCGGAGGTGCTCTTCGCCGACGAGCCGACAGGTGAGCTGGACGAGGCGACCGGCGCCGACGTGTTCGCGGCGCTGCGCACCATCAACGCCGAGTTGGGCGTCACCATCGTGGTGGTCACCCACGACCACGCCGTGGCCACCCAGGTCCGCCGGACCGTCGCGATCCGCGACGGCCGGACCGCCTCCGAGGTACGCCGGACCGCCCGGCTCGACGCGGACGGCAACACCGAGCTGGTCAGCGAGGAGTACGCGGTGCTGGACCGCAACGGTCGGATGCAGCTACCTGCCGCATTCGTCGACGCGCTCGCGCTGAAGGAGCGGGTCCGGCTCGACCTGGAGCCGGATCACGTGCAGGTACGGCCCGGCGACCGGGCCACGGACGAGCGGGGGGCACGGGCATGAGTCGTCGGGACATGGTGGTGACCGGTGCGGCCGGGTTCGGTGGCGCGGCCGGGTTCGATGGCACGGCCGCCACCCAGCCGGCCGAAGTGGTCCGGGTCAGCGGTGTGAGCCGTACCTTCGGCCGGGGTGAGCACGCCGTGCACGCGGTACGGGACGTCTCGTTCAGCGCCAACCGGGGCGAGTTGGTCGCCATCCGGGGCCGGTCCGGGGCCGGCAAGACCACGTTGCTGAACCTGATCGGCGGTCTCGACCGCCCGGACAGCGGTCAGGTGGTGGTGGCCGGGCACGAGGTGACAGCAGCCGGCGAGGCGGAACTGCTGCAACTGCGCCGGGGCACCGTCGGGTTCGTGTTCCAGACGTTCGGGCTGGTGCCGATCCTCTCCGCCGCCGAGAACGTGGGTGTGCCGCTGCGGCTGGCACAGGTGCCGGCCGCCGAGCGGGAGCAGCGGGTCGCGGTGCTGCTGGAACTGGTCGGCCTGGGCGGGCACGCGGCCCAACGCCCGTACGAGCTCTCCGGCGGCCAGCAGCAGCGGGTCGCTGTCGCCCGGGCCCTGGCCAACGAGCCGGACCTGCTCATCGCCGACGAGCCCACCGGTCAGCTGGACTCGGAGACCGGCCGGTCCATCATGGACCTGCTGCGCGCGGTGGTGCACGCGCGTGGCATGACGGCGCTGGTGGCCACGCACGACGCGGCCCTGATCGACCTCGCCGACCGGGTACTCACGCTACGCGACGGTCGCCTGGTCGACGGCTGAGCGACACCGGACGGCGGCCGTTCCCTGCGGCGGCGGTCGTTGCGACGGGAGCGGCGTGCCTGGCGGGGCGTAGCTCGGGGGTGTGTCTGTGGGCGTGCCCAGCCGGGGGGAGATGGTGGTTCGCGCTCGCTTTGGAGCTGATGCCATTAACGAATCGGCTGCGGTGATTCATCCACGACATCAGCTCCAAAGCATCGGCGAAGCGGTGCGCGGGGCTGTGGGTTGTGTCGTGCGCGGGGCCGACCGGTCAGGGGGGTCCGGGTTGGTGGGTGCGGTTCGCGGCGTCAGCGTGTCTCCGGCCCTCGGGGAGGGTGCCGGCGAGCGGGATCAGCAGGTAGCCCAGCAGGGCCAGGACCAGACCTCCACCCGGCCCGGTCGACAGCAGTTCCTGCTCGACGTAGGGGTCGTTGGCCTCGAAGTACCAGAACACTCCGGTGAGGCTGCCGCAGGCGAGCACATTGGAGACGAGCATCCCCAGGCTGGCCTGCCGCCACAGTCGGCGGGCCGGGCCGATGGTGGCGAGCGACAGCGCCGCGAACACGGTGGCGATGACCGCGAACGGCAGCGCCCAGCCGAGCACCCTGGTGCCCGGGGTGACATCGGTCCGCCCGGGGTAGACGCTGCGCCAGGCGGGCAACCAGAACGCGACGACGACAAGCAGGACGCCGACCGCCAGCAGCGCTGAGCCAGTCAGTCGCCATGGCGGGCGCGACGGCGCGGCGCCGGGCGTCGTCGGCCTGCTCATGGCGACGAACGTAACCCGGCCGGGGCGCGCCCGCTGCCCCCGCCGGGTGGGCCTGACGGCGGGTCAGAGCGCCAGCTTCATGCCCTCGTGGCTGGCCACGAAGCCGAGGCCCAGATAGAAGCGGTGCGCGTCCGCGCGGGTCTTGTCGGTGGTCAGCTGCACCAGGGCACAGCCACGCTCGCGAGCCTGGTCGACGGCCCAGATCATCAACTGCCGCCCCAGCCCCTGGCCGCGCCGGTCGGAGCGGACCCGGACCGACTCGATGAGCGACCGCTCCGCGCCGTGCCGACCCAGGCCCGGAATGTAGGTGATCTGTAGGCAGCCGACGAGGTCACCGTTCTGCTCGGCCACGATCAGCTGGTTGCGCGGGTCGGCGGTGATGTCCGCGAACGCCCTCTCGTAGGCCTCGTCGACCTCGGTGAAGTCGCGGGCCTTGCCCAGGACGTCGTCGGCGAGCAGGGCGATGACGGCGGGCAGGTCGGCCCGGACCGCCTCCCGGAAGGTCACGTCGGTCATGCTGGTGAGCCTGGCACAACGACGGGGATCGAACTGGTGCCGGTGAGCCTGTTCCGCGAGACTCGTCGGTGCAGCGTGTCTTCGCGGTCGTCCGCGGATAGGGGGAATCTGAACGTGCACGGCGAGGATGACTGGCTTCGAGACGCTCCAGCCGACGTTCTGGCGGAATTCGGACGAGGCGGGTGGTATCCCGGTCGAGCGGTCGATGTGACCGCCTGGACCGAGGAGATCGTTTCGGACGGCTTTCTCGTCACCGAGACTGCTGCTGGGATCTGGCGGTCCCTCGGCGGCCTGGAGTTTCGTAGGCCAGGTCATCAATCCAGCCTGCTCATCGACCCGACCGTTGTGCAGGGTTACCTGAAGGCACCCTTCGCCGAGTGGCCGCTGCGTTTCGGGCAGCAATTTTGCCCCATCGGTGAATGGGACGTCTCATCCAATGTCTTCCTTGGTAGCGAGGGCGGAGTGCTGGTGTCGGTGGACGCGTCTTGGTGTCGGTGGCTCGCCGGACCCCCGGCGGTAGCGCTGCATCAGCTGCTCACCGATTGAAGCTGGAAGGGGGCCCGCCAGCCATGCCGTTGCGCGGGCTCCGCAGGATCGCGACGAACCCGGCGAGGTGCGCAGCGTGCCGCCCCGGGTGCTGGAGATGACAATGCATGACATAGACGGCTTTTTCGTCGGCCCATCGGGCGACAACGTGGGCCTGGACGAGACGGTGCGCTCGCACGACGATCTGATTGAGTTCTTGATGGCGTTGCGGAGCGACCTGATGGAACGGCGGGAGAGGTGGGAGAACCGGAATGTAGGCGACTACCTCGGATCGATCGCCAGAGCTTTCCAAGACATGGTCGGAGATGAGTACCAAGATCCCGATCGTTGGGCCGACACGGCTGGCTGGCTGTGGGTCGGACGGAACTACGAGTAGAACGCACGGAGGTGATCAGGGCCTTGAGCGCTGATTCGCACAAGTTGTCTATCGGCCACTTCCTCGGGTCGACCGGTCAGGTCGCTGACGAGTTCGACCGGCTCAACGAGACGGTGACAACCGAAGCTGATCTCCTCGCATTTCTGGAGGCGATCCTGCGAGATGACCACTTTACGGACTGGGAGGGGTCGATCGAGGGGTACCTGGACGCGCTCATCTCCTGGTTGCGGTCGACCGAGGGTCGACGACGTATGCCGGCGTATTCGACCGAATTTGCGGCAATGGCGGCGGCGTTCTACGTGGGCATCGCCAGAAGTGGCTGATCCCGAGGTGTCTCCGCCGCCGCCAAACCGACCCGTCACCGGGCGGGGCAGCGCTTTCCTTCCTGCGGCACCGTCAGGTCGAGCAGGTACGCGTCGACGGCGTTGGTGATGCACGACGTCTGCGGATAGGCGGTGTGCCCCTCGCCCTCCCAGGTCAGCACCCGACCGACGCCCAGCATGGAGGCGAGCCGTGGGGTCTGCTCGTAGGGCGTCGCCGGATCGCCGGTGGTGCCGACCACCAGGATCGGCGGTGCGCCGTTCGCCTTCCCGGTCGGGTACGGGTCACGCCCGCCCGGCCACTCGACGCAGCTCAGCATGCCGACCGCCAGCGCCGGCCCGAACAGCGGGTATTTTCCGCGCCACTCGGACTGCAACTGCCGGATCTGCTCCCGGCTCGGCTTCTCCGTCTCGTCCGCGCAGTTGATGGCCAGGTTGGCGTCGAACAGGTTCGAGTAGTGCCCGTCGGACTCCCGGCCGGCGTACGAGTCGGCGAGCCGGAACACATCCTTTGGATCCCCCTCGGCCAGCTTGTCGATCGCCCCGGCCAACTCCTGCCAGCCGGACTCGGTGTAGAGCGACGAGATGACCGCGTAGAACACCCAACCGGCGGTGGCCTCCCGCCCGTTGGCGCCGCGGACCGGAGAGACCTTGGCCTTGTCGATGGCCGAGGTGACAGCGGCCCGCGCGTCCGGGGCGATCGGGCAGCGGCCGGCGTTCGCCGCGCACCAGCGGGTGAAGTTGGTGAAGGCCCGTTCGAAACCGCGGGCCTGGCTCTCCGAACCCTCCACCAGCCGCTGCTGCGGGTCGACGGCGCCGTCGAGCACCAGTGCCCGCACCCGCTGCGGGTAGAGCTGCGCGTAGGTGGCGCCGAGCAGGGTGCCGTAGGAGTAGCCCAGGTAGGTCAGCTTGTCGTCACCCACCGCGGCGCGTACCGCGTCCATGTCGCGGGCGGCCTGCTCGGTGCCGTACAACGGCAGCTGGTCACCGTAGCGGTCGCCGCAGCCGCGCCCGATCCGTTGGCTCAGGCCGACGAATCCGTCGAACTCCGAC
The DNA here is from genome assembly GCF_040649135.1 of Micromonospora sp. NPDC049047. Classification (NCBI taxonomy): domain Bacteria; kingdom Bacillati; phylum Actinomycetota; class Actinomycetes; order Micromonosporales; family Micromonosporaceae; genus Micromonospora; species Micromonospora sp. NPDC049047. The sequence continues at coordinate 345,024 of NZ_JBEZEY010000004.1, read as the reverse complement.
TGGCTCGCCGGGTCCGGGTCGAAGCCGAAGCTGGCGTCCAGGTCGGCGTCGGAGATGCACTTCACCGGGCTGGACCGGGAAACTCCGCGTGGGTCGAAACCGACGATGTCGAAACGTTCGGTGATCGAGGCGGGCAGCCCGCCGAACTGCGGACCGAACGACAGGTAGACGGCGGTGTCCACGCCGGAGCCGCCCGGGCCGCCCGGGTTGATGACAAGTGAGCCGACCCGGTCGCGCTGCTTGCTGGAACGGGCCCGCAGCAGGGCGATCTCGAAGGTCTCCCCGGCGCCCGGACCGGCGGTCGCTCCGGTGCCAGTGCCCCAGTCGCGGGGCACCGCGATCCGGGCACACTCGTAGCGCATGTTGGGTGCGCCGCGCCCGACCAGCTCGTCGGGCACCTCCGGGCAGGGGCGCCAGGTGGGCGCGCTGCCGGTCGGTGCGGCCGAGCTCTCCACCTCGGTGCGCGGCGCGAACGCCGGCAGCGTGCAGCCGGCGGTGAGCAGTGCCGCGACGGTGAAGGCGGCAAGGGTGCGACGAACCCGGCGACTGGTCGCCAGCCGCAGCTGATGGGCGGTGCGGATCACGTGCTCCTCCGGGGTCGAGTCGACGGCCAGGCTACGCAGGGCCATCAGCGGCCCGGTCCACGGTGGTCGCTGGATCGCCGCGCAGCACCTGATCCACATCAAAGCGGATCGGCCGGTCGAGCTGGTCGTAACGGCACGACCGGGGATCGCGGTCCGGACGCCAGCGCAGGAACCGGGCGGTGTGCCGGAACCGTTCGCCCTCCATCGCGTCGTAGCCCACCTCGACCACCAGCTCCGGGCGGACCGGCTCCCACTCCAGGTTCTTCGTGCCGGTCCACCGGCTCACCCCACCCGGGATGCGTTGGCCGCGCTCGTGGTCGCCGTGCACCCACGGGTGCTCGCCGCCGGTGTCCCGGTAGGGGGCCAGCTCGTCGAGCAGCTCGGCACGACGGGCCATGGTGAACGACGCGCTCACCCCCACGTGGTGCAGGACCCCGGCGTCGTCGTACAGGCCGAGTAGCAGGGAGCCCACCACCGGGCCGGACTTGTGCCAGCGGAAGCCGGCCACCACCGCGTCCGCGGTGCGGGTGTGCTTGACCTTGAACATCAGCCGCTTGCCCGGCTCGTACGGCAGGTCGGCCGGCTTGACGATCAACCCGTCCAACCCGGCGCCCTCGAACACGTCGAACCATTGGCGGGCGGTGTCCGGATCGGTGGTGACCTGGGTGACGTGCACCGGCGGGCGCACCCCGGCCAACGCCTCTACCAACCGTTCGCGGCGAAGCGGGTAGGGCTTGTCGAGCAGCACCTCGTCGCCGACGGCCAGCAGGTCGAACGCGACGAAATCGGCGGGTGTGGTCTCGGCCAGCAGCTGCACCCGGGACGCGGCCGGGTGGATGCGCTGGGCCAGCAACTCGAAATCCAACCGGGGCTGGCCACTCGGCCCGTCGCGCCGGATGACGATCAACTCACCGTCGACGGCGCACCGCTCGGGCAACTGCTGACGGGCCTGATCGACCACCTCGGGGAAGTAGCGGGTCATCGACTTGCCGCCCCGGCTGGCCAACTCGACCTCGTCGCCGTCGCGGAACACGATGCACCGGAACCCGTCCCACTTGGGCTCATAGGTCATCCCGGCCCCGGTGGGAAGCTTGGCGACGCTCTTGGCCAGCATCGGCTCGACCGGGGGATTGATCGGCAGGTCCACGGCGACAAGTCAATCAGACGGCACCGACAGCCGTGAGGCAGATCACCGTGGGCGCCGGGGCGGCGTGTCCGCCCACGCGCCGCTCGTCCCCACCGGGCGAATCGGACAACCGCAGGTCAGAGCTACTTTCGCCAGGTGTCCGAGTGGGTTTGTGACTGCTGCGGGCGGTGGCGGGTGAGCGTCGAGCTGATCCGGGGCCGCTACCGCTACCGGCTGACCCGCCGTTACCCGCAGCGGTTCGGCGGCGGCCGGAACGTGCTCGGCGAGGTCGGTTCGGTGCCGGAGCTGGAGGAGTTGCTGCGTCGGCGTACCCCGTTGAGTCTTGCCGACCTGCGCGAAGCCGCCTGATCCCCGCCACCGGTAGACCCCGCGGCCCGGCAGAAGGACCGACCACCCGGCGGATTCCGGCGGCACGATCCACCCGGCAGCCTCGTCCACAGGCGTGGCGGGCGCCGGACGGCGCCGCCCGGGGAGGGGACGCGATGCGGTTCGAGGCCGACACGGACATCGCCGCCGAGGCCGAGCAGGTCTGGGCGGTACTTGTCGACGTTCAGCGCTGGCCGGAGTGGACGGCCTCGGTGTCGCGGGCCGAGCGTGGCGAGCCGGGACCGCTCGCCGTCGGTGCCACCGCACGACTGACCCAGCCGAAGCTGCGGCCAGCGGTGTGGCGGGTCACCGAGCTGACCGAACGGCAGGGGTTCGTCTGGGTCTCCGCCACCCCGGGCGTGCGGACCACGGCTGAGCACCGGCTGCTGCCGCTGCCCGACGGGCGCACCCGCGTCGAGCTGGCCCTGCACCAGTCCGGTCCGCTGGCCGGCCTGATCGGCTGGCTGTACGGCGGGATGCTCCGCCGCTACCTGCGGCTGGAGGCCGACGGGCTCCGGCGTCGGAGCGAGCGGGGCTGACCGCCCTCGGTGCCGACGGGCGGCCCGCCGCCGGAGCTCAGTAGCGGGCGAACGAGCGGATCGGCGCGCGCGGACCGTACTGCGGCGCCCGGATGCCGGCTGCCTCCAGCAGCAGACACACCCGGCCCCGGTGACCTCGGAACGGCTCCAGCAGGGCCACCATCCGGGCGTCGTCGCCCCTCGGTTCGCCGGCGAGCGCCCAGGCGACAGTGTTCGGGATGTGGAAGTCGCCGACGCTCACCGCGTCCGGGTCCCCGTAGGCGATCCGGACCACCTCGGCTGCCGTCCACGGACCGATGCCGGGAATCGTGGTCAGTCGCCGGGTGGCGTCGGCGGCGTCGGCGCTGCGCTCCAACCGGTCGGCGAGCGCGGCGGCCCGACGCAGGGTGTCGGCCCGACGCTGTTCCACGCCGAACGGGTGGAACACCCAGTACGGGGTGGCGGCCACCGCGGCGGCCTCGGGCGACAGCAGCAGCGACGGCAACGGGCCGGGCGCCGGCTCCCGGAAGTGCCGCACTGTCGCCGAGTACGCCCGGTACGCCTCCTTGCCGGTGACCTTCTGCTCGAAGATCGCGCGCAGCAGCCGGGGGAAGACCTGTCCGGTCGTCGGCATCCGCAGCCCACTGTGCTCCCGGGCCAGGCGGGCGACAAGTGGATGTGCCGCGGCCAGCTCGGTGAAACCGGTCAGATCGTCGCGAAGCCCGGCGATCGCGTCGGCGCGGTCCACTACGTGCTCGGCACCCGGCCCGTAGCCCTCCGCGAGCAACTCGCCGCCGACCTGTCGCAGGGCGAGGGTGGCCGGGCCGTCCGGGGTGCGGGTGGCCCACCAGAAGGTGCCGGCGGCGACGCGGGCGCACGGGTCGTACGGACTGAACGTGAGCGCACGCACCGAGGCCGCCAGCCGGTAGCCGACCGGGGGGCGAAACACCCTGGTCGCTGCGGGTCTGGTGGCGGTCACCCACCCACTCTGCCACGCGCCGGGCGGGACGCCGGCACCACCGGTATGCCGACGTCCCGGGTACGGCGGTGGTCGGTCGCGCCCTCCCCGGCGACGACCGACCACCGTGACCTCGTGGTGGAACTCAGTAGGAGTAGCCCGCGCCGCCGGCGTCGTTGGCGCCGCTGTCCGCCGGCGGGGCGACCGCCTTCGGCGTGGAGGTGGGCAGGCAGCTGAGGTTCTTCTTGCCGTCCGGCTGGACCACGAACCAGGTGCCACCAACAGCCTGGCCCTTCCACTGGCCGGGCTTCTTGTCACCGATGTAGCGGTAGACCGGCCAGCCGCCGACGGTGAGCTGACGGGTGCCGTCCTGCCGGGTCACGCTGCTGACCTTGTCGTCGGAGATGCCGCTGAGCTGCGGGTTGCCGTCGGTGAGCGCCGGGGGCCACACCTCGGCGCACTTGTCGACACAGTTCGACGACGGCGGGTCGGCGGTGTCCTTGTCGAAGCGGTACAGGATCCAGCCGTCCTGGTCGGTGACCACCTTGCCCATCCGGGCGACGCTCTTGCCGACAAGCTTCTCGGTCAGGTCGACGTTGGCGGGCGGCGCGTCGGCAGGGGGTGCCTCCGCGGACGCCGACGCCTCGGCTTCAACCGACGCGCTGGGCTCGGCCGCGGCGACGGCGACCGGCTCGGCCGCGCTCGAGTTCGCCCCGTCGTAACCTGCGGGAGCGCAGGCCGTTAGTGCGACCATCGCGCTCGCGACGATGACGGTCCGCTTCATCTGTGCCACGTGCCCTCCTCATTCTTGGCAGTTCACCCATAGGTACGGAACGCGGGCTGTCAAGGTTGAAGTAACAACAGTGGTCAATTTCACTGGAATTGGTTGAACCGATTCCCGTCGGAATGCGTACGCCCTCGATGCGAGACTTCTCCGGCAACGACAGATCGGCGCCGGCCATTGTCACAAGGGCCGGCGCCGATCGGTACGCGCGCTTACAAAGGTAGGGTGACCAGAGGACTCGCCACACCATTGGCGTCCACCGACTGCACCTGAAGCTGCTTGATGTCCTCCACCGGGGCCGACGTCGACGCACTCAGCTCCAGACCCTGCGGGCGGGTGTTGGTGCCGTAACCGCCATCCGGAACCGACCAGCTGGAAATGACCTCGGTGCTGGCGTTCTTCCGCACCACCACCAGCCGACAGACGCGCGGACCGGGCAGCTTCCGCAGGCTGAAATTGATCCGCGTCCCGTACTCCCGCTTCACCAGGAACATGGTGGTCTGCACGCCGGTCGTCGGGTCGGTGGCCTCGACCTGGTCGCCCTCCTCCTCGGTGCCGCCGACACCCGGGCCGCTCGGCGGAGCCGTCGGCCCGCTCGTCTCCGGGTCGACAGGTGCGTTCTGCGTCGGACCGGCGATCGGCGGTGCCGGGTCGCTGTCGGTCACGCTGACGAAGCCGTACCCGCTCAGCCCGCCGAAGACCACCACCGCGGCGGCCGTCGCGAGCAGCTGACGAAACCGGGTACGCCGCCGGTCGGCCCGAACCGCGCCAAGCGTCCGGTTCAGCAACCCCGGGTCGGTCGCCGTCTGCTCGAGCGCCATCATCGTCTCGCCGTCGATGTCGGACAGCAGCCCGACAACCGGCACCATCGTCTCCAACTCGGCCGCGCACGCCCAGCAGGTGGCGAGATGCTCCTCGAACCGCTCAGTGTCCTGCTCGTCGAGCACACCGAGCGCGTACGCCGCGACGTCCATGTGGTCCGGCCGGCTCATTCTGTCACCCCCCGCTCCTGCAGAGCCGTGCGCAACGCGCGCAACGCGTAGTAGACCCTCGACTTGGCAGTGCCCAGTGGCAGCCCCAACTCCTCGGCGGCCTCCGGCACCGTCCGCCCCCGGAAGTACGTCGAGATCAGGATCTCCCGGTGCGACTGACTGAGCGTACGCAGGGCGTCCGCCACCGTCATGGTCCGCAGCACCCGGTCGGTGCTGTCCGCCTCGGCGAACGCGGTGAGATCCCGGTCGTACGTCTCCGGCGGCCGGGCCTCCTGGCTGCGGTGCTCGTCGATGGCGATCCGCCGGGCCACCGTCACCAGCCACGGCCGCAGCGACCCCTGCCCCTGCGTGCCCAGGCGGTGCGCGTTACGCCAGGCCCGCAGCAGCGTCTCCTGGACGATGTCCTCCGCGCGCTGCCGGTCCCCCCCGGTGAGGCGCATGACGAACATCAGCAACGGGCCGGCGTGCTCGGCGTAGAGCTGACGGATCAACTGGTCGGAGTGGCTGGCCTCGGTTGTCGTCGCCTGATGGCGTCCGGGCGCCGGTCGCGGCGTCACCGGACCATTCTGGCGAGACGTCGCGTGCGCGTCGACCCCCCGGGCAGACGACGTCGGCCGAGACGAGGAGCGCGCCGACATCCAGTCCGCGCCGACCACGTCGCCATGCCAACCGGCCGCCACCGCATGCATGCAGACCTCCGGGGTGTCCGTAACCATCGCCGACCCACGAAGCGGGCCGCCCGGTGGTACGCAGCAGCGCCCCAAGCGGATCAACAGACGGCGAAAAAGTTCTCCGAAGCTGCCAGGTGGACGGTCAGCGGCGGACGGAGAACAGGCCCGGCGGGGGCGGATCGGAGCCCGTGGCGTCGGCGTCGCGGACCACCTGCGCGCCGCCGGCGAAGCGGTCCAACTCGTCGCCGGCCACCACCCGCCCGGGGAACCAGTCGCCGGCAGCCCGTCGGGTCAGCTCCGGCACCGGCGGGGTGGACCGCCCGGCCACCAGCACCAGGTTTCCGTACCGGCGGCCCCGCAACACCGCGGCGTCGCCGACCAGACAGGCCTGCGGCAGCACCGAGCGGACCGTGGCGACCTGCCCCCGCGCGTGCCGCAGCGGCGGCCCGTCGGCCAGGTTGGCCAGATACCAGCCCGCGGGGCGGAGCACCCGGGCCACCTCCGCCGCGTACTCCACCGAGGTCAGATGAGCCGGGGTACGGGCACCGGCGAACACGTCGGCGACCACCACGTCGTAACTCGCGTCCCGGCTGGCGGACAACACGGCCCGCGCATCCTCCACGCGGACCCGCAGCCGGGCGTCGGACGGCCACGGAAGCGCCCGCCGGACCAGCTCCACAAGCGCACCGTCCACCTCGGCCACCCGCTGGGTGGAACCGGGCCGGGTGCTCGACACGTAGCGGGGCAGGGTCAGGGCCCCGCCGCCCAGATGCAGCACCCGCAACGGCGCACCGGCCGGTGCGATCAGATCCACAGCGGCGGCCAGCCGCCGCACGTACTCGAATTCCAGGTGGGTCGGGTCGGTCAGGTCGACGTGCGACTGCGGCGCGCCGTCCAGCAGTAGCGTCCACGAGCCGGCCCGGTCCGGGTCCGGCACCAGCTCGGCCCGCCCGGTGTCGACCTGCTCGACCACCCGGTCAGCCGCCCGTTTGCGTCCCATCGCGACCAGCGCCCGTTCTACCGGGCCGCACGGGCCGCGGCGGTCAACGCGCGGTGCAGCAGCCGGGAATCGCCGAGCAGGGCCCGCAGCCGACGCTCCAGGCCGGCGATCGGGATCAGATTCTGCGGCGCCCGCGGGTCCTTGTACGGGGTGGACGCGAAGCGGGGCAGGGTGACAAGCGACAGGTCGGCCAGCTCGATCGCCGCCTCGACGGGCAGATCGGCCGAACACTCCACCCGGACGATGCCCGCCCACGGGGCGCCGACCGCCACCGGCAACCGCAAATACCACGACCAACCACCCCAGGCGGTGCCCAGCCGGAACACCGGCGACCGCTCACCCGACTTCATACCGGTCACCACAGCGGTAAGCCGGGCATCCAGATATTGGCTGTGCTGGGTCTTGATGTAGCCGAGGGTGCGCGGCAACTGCCGGCGACTGCGCAACGGGCCGTCCACCACAAGCAGGTCGCCGTCGACCCGGGCGGCGTCGGACACCGCCACCTCGAGCGCGGTCAGCGGGCCCTGCACGGCGGCCGGCAGCTTCGCCAGCTCACCGGTGCCACCCACCCGGTGCACCGGGTAACGGATCGCGCCGGCCACCACGTCCTGCGCCGACGGGCTCGCCGTGAACAGACCCCGACCGACCCGGGTGCCGGCCAACTGCGCGGCACCCCGACCCAGGTCGCACCGGACCACACCGGCCGCGTACGAGGCGGCCAGCCCGGGAAACGACAGACCGTCGGTCTCCGCAGTCCAGATGCTCGCGTCGATCCGGCGAACCCCGTCCACGAGCAGCACCACGTCGGGCGCCCGCACCTGGGGGCGTACCCCGATCGCCCGCCAGTCCACCGCGGGCAACTCCACATCCGCGTCGACCTGCGCGCTACTCGGTGCGGCCGGCCCGGCCGCCGACGCCTCGAACGACGCCCCGTACGCGGGATCCCACGAGTCGACGAAGAACGCCGCGTCGCTCACCGGCCCGTCCGCTCCACCCGCGCCGAGCGGGCGTCCTTGCGCACCTCGAAGCGGACCGGGATCCGTTCGGCGAGCGCCGGCACGTGGGTGACCACACCGACCATCCGGTCGCCCCGGGCGGCCAGGTTTTCCAAGGTCGCGGCGACCGTGTCCAGGGTCGCCGCGTCCAGCGTGCCGAACCCCTCGTCCAGGACGATCGACTCCAGGCTCGCCGCCGTTGTCGACATCCCGGCCAACTGCTCGGAGAGCGCCAGCGCCAACGCCAGCGACGCCTGGAACGTCTCACCACCGGAGAGGGTGCGCACGCCCCGGCGCAGACCCGCGTCGTGGTGGTCGACAACGGCGAACTCGCCCTTGTCGTGTACCAGCTCGTACTGGCCGGAGGAGAGCTCCCGCAGGATCCCCGACGCGCCGTCGACGAGCAGGTCCAACGCCTCGGCCAGCAACCACCGTTCGAAGTTGTTGGCCCGCAGGTGCCCGGCGAGCGCGCGGGCCACCTGCGCCTCCCGCTCGTGCCCGGCCCGCTGCTCGCGCAACGTGCCGGCCTGCTCCCGGCGCTCCCGCAGCCGGCGGCGCTCGGCGTCGGCCCGCTCCACCGCCACCGTCGCCGCGTGCACCGGATCGTCGCCGACCGGTACGTCGGCGTCGGCGAAGATGCCGGCGATGCGCCGCTGCACCGCGTCGGCCACCGACTCGGCCTCGGCGACAGCGACCGCCCGGCTCGCCCGATCGGCGCGGCGACGATCCGCCTCGGTGGTCACCCAACCGGTCAACGCCGCCCACGCGGCGGCCACGTCGTCCCGGTCTGTGCCCGGTGGGCCGAACCGGGCCAACCCGTCCCGGGCCGTGTCGAAGGCCCGCCACGCCGCCCGCAGCCGCTCCTCGGCGGCATCCACCCCGGAGCGGGCCTGGCGCGCGGCCTCCCGGCCGGCCCGCACCGCGGTCGCCGCCTCCTCCAGAGCCCGCCGCAACCGGGCGTGCTCGGCCAACTCCCGACGCAACACGGCCGGCTCCGCCGCGCCGGCGAGCTGGCCGTCCAACTCGGCCAGTCGGGCCTCCACCTGCTCCTGGCGGGCCCGCGCCTGCACCAGCAGCCGTTCCAGCTCACGCGCCGCCGTGTCCCGCTGCTGCACCGTCGCCTGCGCGGCCTTTGTCGCGGCCCGCGCCGCCTTACCCGCCGCCGTCGCCGCTGCCACCGCCGAATCGGCAGGCACCGCCGGGACCCGCTGCACCGGCTGCTCACACACCGGGCAGGCCGCGCCGGCGTGCAGGTGCACCCGCAGACCGACCGCCAGGTCGGTGGCCTTCGCCTCCTCGTGCGCCCGGAAGGCCGCCTCCAGCTCGGCCTCGGCCCGCTCGGCCGCCGCGCGGGCCGTGACCAGCGCGGCCACCGCCGTGGCGTGCTCGTCGTCCGCCGCGCGCACCGCGGCGCGGACCGTCTCGGCCTCGCCGGACAACCGATCCCGATCGTCGTACGCCCGCAACAGCAGCCGCACCGCGCTCTCGTCGCCAGCACCGGCCAGCTCGCCGCGAAGCTTCTCCTCCCGCTCCTCGGCCAACGACACAGCGGCCGCCGCCGCCTCGGCGTCGGCCCGTGCCGCGGTGACCGCGCGGGCCACCTCGGCCACCCCGGCGGGAGCGCGCACCCCGGCCAGGACCGCCAACTCGTCGTCGAGCGCGGTGAGCGCCGCCGCCGCCTCCCGGGCCGCGGCGCGGGCCGCCGCCAGCTCCGGCACCGCGACGGCCACAGTGCCGGCCAGCTCGGCCATCCGGTCGACCCGCGCGTCGGCCTCGGCCAACGCCTCGTCGTCCACCCCGGTCAGCCCGGCGAGCACCTGGTCGACCGCCTCCAACCGGGCCTCCGCCTGCGCGGCGCGCGCCGTCGCCTTCTTCTGCACATCCTCGTAGACCCCGAGGCCGAGCAGGTTGACCAGGATCTGCTGCCGGGTCGCCGGCTTGGCGTGCAGGAAATCGGCGAACTGCCCCTGCGGCAGCACCACGCAGCTGGTGAACTGCTCGTACGGCAGGCCCACCGCCTCCAGCACCGCCTGCTCCATCTCGGCGGGGGTGCCGGCGACCACCTCGCCGAGGTCGTCCGGGCTCAACCCGGTGTCCAGCTTGGTCACGTCGAAGCCGGCCGGCATCAGCTGCAACCCGGCGTTGGCGGTCTTGACGTTGCCCCGGCCGTCCCGGCGGACCACCCGGGTGGCGACATAGCGGGCCCCACCGGACTCGAAGACCAACCGCACCCGGGCCTCGGTCGCCGACGGCGCGAGCGCGTTCGCCAACCCTCGCGGGCCACCCCAGCGGGGCACCATGCCGTAGAGGGCGAAGCAGATGGCGTCGAGCACAGTGGACTTGCCCGAGCCGGTCGGGCCGATCAGGGCGAAGAAGTCGGCGTCGGTGAAGTCGACAGTGGTGTCGTCCCGGAAGACAGTGAACCCGGCCATGTCCAACCGCATCGGACGCATCAGTGCTCGACCTCCTCGAAGAGCTCGTCGAAGAGCTCCCGGACGCCCTCGTCGGCGTGCCCCCGGCTGTCCAGGTAGTCGGCGAACAACTCCCGGGGCGAACGCCCCGAGCGCTGCGCGATGCGGGCACCGCTGCCCGGTGCCGCCAACAGCTCCGGGTCGATCCGGATCTCCAGGGCCCGGGGCAGCAGCTCCTGGACCTCCTCGCGTAGACCGGCGCGGGGTTGCTCCCGCACGTACACCCGCAGCCACGCGTCCGGTGCCTCGATCTCGGCGAGCTGGGCCAGAGTGCCCCGCACCGTGCGCAACGCGCTCGCCGCCGTCACCGGCACCTCCCGCACCCGCGCGGCGGTGCTCGCCGTCACCTCGACGATCGTCACCGAGGGGACGTTCTCCTGCTCACCGAAGTCGACAGCGAGCGGACTGCCGCTGTAGCGCACCGGGCAGGGACCGATGACCCGCTGCGCCCGGTGCAGGTGACCCAGCGCCACGTAGTGCGCGGTGGCCGGGAAGACGGTGGCCGGAACCGCGTAGCCCAAGACGGTGTGCGCGTCCCGCTCACCGCCACCGGTGGTCGCGCCGGTCACCGTCAGGTGCGCGGTGACCAGGTGCACCCGGTCCGGCTCGGTGAAACCCTCGGTGAGTCGCCCCAGCACCCGGCCCAGGTGGTCGGCGTACGTCTGGTTGGTCTCCGCGGCGGTCAGGTCGTACATCTCCACGGCGCGCACCGCGTACCGCTGGGACAGGAACGGCAACGCGGCCAGCTGCCACCGCTCACCGCCGGCGGTGGTGCCGTCGATCACGTGTTCGTCCGGATCGTCCCGCACCCCACCGCGCAGCGTGATGCCGGCGGCATCGGCCCACGGACGCAGCGCGTCAAGCGCGGGGCCGTTGTCGTGGTTGCCGCCGATGGCCACCACGTCCGCGCCGATGCGGCGCAGCGCGGTCAACGCCCGGGTGACCAGGCGGGTCGCCTCCGAGCTGGGCGCGGCGGTGTCGTAGAGGTCACCGGCGACGATCACCAGATCCGGCTGCTCGGCACGGGCGATGTCGATCACCCCGGCCAGCACGGCCTTGTGCTCGTCGGCCCGCGACTGCCCCTTGAGCACCTTTCCCACATGCCAGTCGGAGGTGTGCAGAATCTTCATGGCTGTGCCGGCCCCTACCTAGAACGGGATGTCGTCGTCGGTGCTGCCGCCGCCGGAGCCCACCACGGCGAACGGATCGGCGGACTGGGTGATCGAACGCAGCGTCTCCGATGGTGCCCGGCCCGCCTCGGAGACCCGGGTGGCCCAGGCCGGGAACGGGAACTCCAGGCACAGCGGCACCGGAATGTCCGGCTGGTTGACGAACATCGTGCCCGGTTTGGCGAGCAGCGCCCGCTGCCGCTGGGCGGGTGGGAGGAAGCCGTACTCCGGGCGGGACGCCTCGGCCGGGTCGAGCCGGCCCACCACCCGGATCGCCGAGTTGGTGACGATCCGCCGCTCCACCTCGCTCGCCGTCTGCTGCGCGCCGATCAGGATCACCCCGAGCGAGCGGCCCCGCTCGGCGATGTCGAGCAGCACCTCCTTGATCGGCGAGGAGCCCTCCCGGGGGGCGTACTTGTTGAGCTCGTCGAGGACGACGAAGAGCAGCGGCTTGGCGGTGCCGGACTTCTCCTTGCGCTCGAACTCGCTCTTCAGCGTCACACCGACCACGAACCGCTGCGCGCGATCGGGAAGGTTGTGCAGGTCGACCACCGTCACCTGCGCCGACTCGCTGGTGTTGATCGAGTGTGGGCGGCGGGTGGCCAGGTCGCCACGGATCAGCCGGGCCAGGTCCTTCTTGCTGCCGATCAACCGTCGGGCGAACGCGTTGACGGTGCCCAGACCCACCGCGCTGCCCGCCCAGTCGGAGCGGGTCTCGTCGTCGTTGAGCTGGTCGACGATGTGGTCGACCAGGTCGCCGTAGGAGCCGAGCCGCACGCCGTCGATGCTCACCCCACCGTCGGCCGGCTGGGCGTAGCGGGCCAGGTGCGCGGCCACCGAGTGGACCACCATCGTGTACTGCTGACGCTCGTCGTCGGCGTCGGCGAAGACGTACGGCAGCAGACGGTCGGCGCAGAACTCGTCGAGCGTCCAGTAGAACGAGTCCACCCCGGTGAGCCGGCTGCTCACGTCCGGCGTGCCGGCCGCGTCACCGACCCGGGGCGGGGCGTACACCCGCACGTCGGGGAACGCGCCGGCACTCAACCCGAGCTTCGCGTACGCCGCGCGGGTGGGCTCGTCCAGGCGGGTGTTCGGGTGGTCGAGGAAGAGCAGGTCCTCGCCCTTGACGTTGAAGATCAGCGCCTTGGCGTTCACCGCGTCGCCGCCGAGCACTCCGGAGCGGAAGACCGAGTAGAGCAGGAACGTCGCGAAGCTGGTCTTGGTGGCCACCCCCGAGATGCCGGAGATGGAGACGTGCGCGCCCCGGCTGCCGTCGAGGAAGTCGGCGTTGAGATAGACCGGGACGCCGTCGCGACCCATCCCCATCGGGATGCGCCGCTCCATCCGGTCGAAGTGCAGCGCCCGCGCCCGGGCGTCGCCCTCGGCCCGGTGCACCACCGCGCCCGGGGTCGGCGGCACGTACAACTCCGGATCGACCCGGGTGGTGGTGACCTCGGCCGCCTCCTGCACCATCGCGGGCAGTGTGCCGTCGGCGATGGCGAACACGTCGGAGTCGAACTGGGCGCCCTCGTGCCGGGCGCGGACCTGGGTGACCACGCCGGCGATCGTCACCGGCTCCCGGTCGGGCAGCTCGCGCCGGGTGACCACCACGTCGTCGAGCTGGAGATAACTGCCGGGCGCCACTGCCGTCCAGAACTGCAACGGTGTGGCGTCGGCGGTGCCCAGCACCCGCCCGACCGCCTCGCCAGGGCTGTCGAGGTCGGCGTCGGTCATCGGGCGACTCGGGTCGCTCGGGCAGCGTGGTCGGGAAGCATGACGTGCATCCTGCCCGAGGAGTACGACAGGTCGCCACGCGACGCGGCGGACGACACCCTGCGTCGGCGCACTCGGGACGCTCGGTGTGCGACCGAGCGCACGCGGTAGCCGGTCGGGTTGCGGGGATCCGCCGCCCGCCGGGACTCAACCTCCCGGTCGGCGGGCGCGTTATTCAGGTATGGAGCACCAATGAATGACGACTTCGGCACCTTCGTCGCGACGAGCGGCCCTCGCCTGCTCCGCTTCGCTGTGCTGATCACCGGTCAGCGGGCCGATGCCGAGGATCTGTTGCAGGAGGTGTTGGAGCAGGCGTACCCCCGCTGGCACGCGGTCCGACAACGGCAGCCGGAAGCCTATCTGCGCCGGGCCATGACCAACCGGCTGGTCAGCCGGTGGCGTTCACCGTGGAGCCGACGCCGGGTCGCGCACCTGCCGGACGCGGCGGCCCGGCGGGACGAGATGGCCCGGGTCGACGACCGGGAGGTGCTCCTGGCGGCGTTGCGGGAGCTTCCGCCACGGATGCGGGCGGTGGTGGTGTTGCGGTACTGGCTCGGCCTGTCCGAGGCGGAGGCGGCCGCCGAGTTGGACTGCTCCGCGGGCTCGGTGAAGAGCCAGGCCTCCCGTGGTCTGCACCGCCTGCGGGTCCGACTGGAAGCTGCCGGTGTCACCCCACTCGACCTCGACCTCCCGGAGCACAACCATGCGTGATCACGACCTGGCTCAGCTGCTCGACCGGGCTGTCGCGTCCGTCGAACTGCCCTCGGGTCTCGCCCGCCGTGTCGTCGCCGGCAGCCGGGCGCGTCGACGCCGGCACCTGCTGTTGTCCGGTGCTGCCGCGGCCACGGTGCTCGCTGCCGGGGCACTGCTGCTCCCGCAACTGGACCCGCTCGGTCGCGATGGCGGCAGCGCCGTCGGGGGCAACGAGCCCAGCGCGGCTGCCGACGTCCCGGCCGGGATCACCGGACCCGACGGTCGAGCGGTGACACCGGCGCAGGTGGTCGCCGTCGGCCGGGCCGGGACGGAGACGCTCGTCCTTGTCGAACGAGATCCGCGCGCCGAGGAGCGGGCGATCGGGGGACAGGCGGTCGAGGTGTGGATCGCCCCGGACGAGGGCCGTCCACGCCGGGCGGCCGACTACCTCTCGTACGACCTGGCGTGCATCGACGGCGACGCGGTCTGCGCTGCCGTCCGAGCCACCGGCAGCGGGCTGGGCGTGGCAGTGGCCCGGCGCTCCGGCGGCCGGCTCTACGTGCTGGTCCAGGCGCCGCCGGGGCGTACCGTCGAGGTCGTGGCCGACGGCGTGCCGCACCCGCTCGGCCCGGCCCCGCGCGGCGCGGTGGTGGAGGTGGTCGCCGCCGATCCGTACGACGGGGTGCAGGTCTGGGTGGGCACCGCGGACGGCGGGCGCTACCGGATACCGTGGGCGCCCGGCGCGGTGCTCAGCGACTGAGCCCCGACCCGCGCGCCACAGCCGGACGCTCGGCGGATAGCTCTCAGCGGCGGGCGTGGCGGAGCAGGAGGACACCGTCCTCGGCGGCCAGCACGTGCCGCAGCGGCAACTGGCGGGGCGGGGCGGCGTCGCCGGCGGTGATCCGGCCGGGGCCGGGGCCGGCGAGCAGTGGCGCGATGGTCAGGCAGAGCTCGTCGACCAGGTCGGCGGCGGTGAGCGCGCCGAACAGGTGCGGGCCGCCCTCGCAGAGCAGTTGGGTGAGCCCGCGTCGGTGCAGTTCGGCGAGGCCGGCGGCCAGGTCGACCCGGTCGGTGCCGCAGCGCAGCAGGTCGGCCACGTCGGTCAGGCCGGGTGGTGGCTCGGCGTCGGCGTGGGTGAGCACGATCGGCCGGGTCGGTGCGTCGGCGAAGGCGGCCTGCGCCGGATCCAGGTCGAGCGAGCCGGAGACGACCACGAGCGTGGGGTATTCGACCAGGCCGCAGTCGCGACGCCAGGCGCGGCGGCGTTCGTTCAGGCGGACCGCCCGGTAGTCCTCGTGGCGAAGTGTGCCGGCGGCCACCACAAGCGCGTCACAGACCATCCGGAGTACGCCGAACACCCGCTTGTCCGGCTCGCCGGAGAGCCCGGCCGAGTAGCCGTCCACGGTGACCGCGCCGTCCAGGCTGCTGACGAAGTTGACACGCAGTCGGGGTTCGTCCGCGCGGCCGTAGAGGGCGGTGAGCGCGGTGTCGTCGAGCGGCTGGGTCGACGGCTCGGGCCAGAGCCGCCGGATCGGAATTCCGACGGTCATTCGCCGGCCGGACCGGTGACGGGCGGGGTCGGTTCGGCGGTACGGTGCTGGCAGTCGCACCAGTTCCGGCCCGGGCAGTCGTCGTGTCGCCGGGCCCGGCACGCTCGGCAGATCATGCTCGCAGCCTAAGCCGCGGGAGGACAGGACAGCATGCCGCGTCAGATCTTCCAGCTGAAGATGTCCCTCGCCGGCGTCCGTCCGGCGGTGTGGCGGCAGGTGCTCGTGCCGGCCGGCTACACGCTCGACCGGCTGCACCGGGTGGTGCAGCACGCCATGGGTTGGCGGGACTGTCGCCTGCACTCGTTCGAGATCGACGCCGTGCAGTACGGCGAGCCCGACCCGGACGGAGAGTTGGCGGTGCACGACGAGCTGGACGTGCGGCTGGACGCGGTCCTCGGCAAGGGCAGCCGGTTCTCCTACACCTACGACTTCGGCGACTGGTGGGAGCACGACCTGGTAGTGGAGGACGCGTTGACCGCGGATCCCGACGAGCGGTATCCGGTCTGCCTGGACGGCGAACGGGCCTGCCCACCGGAGGGTGTCGGCGGGCCGTCGGGCTACCAGGCACTCCTTGTCGCGTTGGCGGACGAGGGCGGCCCGGCCGGCCCGGTAGATTCCCGGCAGGCGGCGCTGCGCGACTGGGTGGGCGACACCTTCGACCCGTCCCGCTTCGACCCCGACCGCGCCACCACCCTGTTGCGCCGCTTTTCCTAGCCCCACCATTCGGGGTTGTTATCGCAGAATTGCGGCGGCAGCGCGATTCCGGACCGGAACCTCTTGATCACCCATGGTGTGCGGGTGGGGAGGGACAGCGGGGGTGCCCATTTGTGGTAGAGAATCCGGGCTAGCTGGGCGGTAACGATCTGGGAACGCTCCCAACGTCCTATTGACACCCCCGTTACCTGTCGGCAATCTCATGGGAGCGCTCCCGGAGGTGGCATCGATCACTCACTCACCCTGGCGTGGCGCGATGAGCACACCCCCCACCACACACATCAGCCTCACCACCGAAAAGAGGGGTCAGCGAATGAGTGTCACCACGCGGCGTACCCGCCTGGCGGCCGCTGCCCTGGCCGCGATCACCGCGGTCAGCGGTCTCGCAGCCTGTGGCAACGACGACGACAAGCCGGCGGCCGGCGAGAAGCCGGCCAAGCTGGTCGTCGACACGTTCGGCGAGTTCGGTTACGAAGAGCTCGTCAAGCAGTACGAGAAGGACACCGGCATCAAGGTCGAGCTGCGCAAGACCGCGCAGCTCGCCGAGTACCGGCCGAAGCTGGTCCGCTACCTGGCCACCGGCAAGGGTGCGGCGGACGTCACCGCCCTGGAAGAGGGCATCCTCAACGAGTTCAAGACCAACCCGCGCAACTGGACCGACCTCAACCCGCTCATCGCGGACCACTCCAAGGAGTACCTGCCCTGGAAGTGGGAGTTGGGCAAGTCGCAGGACGGCCGGCTGGTCGGCCTGCCGACCGACGTCGGCAGCCTCGCCGTCTGCTACCGCAAGGACCTGTTCCAGGCGGCCGGCCTGCCGTCCGAGCGCGACCAGGTGTCGGCGCTCTGGCCGGACTGGAAGGGCTTCCACGACGCCGGTCTGAAGTACAAGCAGGCCACCGGCAAGGCGTTCGTCGACTCGATCACCGCCGTCAACAACGGCGTGATGTTCCAGGGCAACGGTGATCTGTTCTACGACAAGGAGAACAACATCATCGCGGACACCAGCCCCGCGGTGAAGAACGCCTGGGAGACCGCCACCTCGATGGCCGACATCTCCGCCAAGGCGCAGACCTGGTCGCCGGAGTGGTCGGGCGGCTTCAAGCAGGGCACCTTCGCGGCGACCTTCTGCCCGTCCTGGATGCTCGGCATCGTCTCGGAGAACTCTGGCCCGGCCAACAAGGGCAAGTGGGATGTCGCGGCCGTGCCCGGTGGCGGCGGTAACTGGGGTGGCTCGTGGCTCGCGGTTCCGGAGCAGAGCAAGTACCCGAAGGAGGCGGCGAAGCTCGCCGAGTACCTGACCAACGCGAAGAGCCAGGTGGAGGCCTTCAAGGCCAAGGGCCCGCTGCCCACCAACCTGGAGGCGCTGAAGAACGATGCGTTCACCAGCTACACCAACGAGTACTTCAGCGGCGCGCCGACCGGCAAGATCTTCGGTGAGAGCGTTGCCAAGATCCAGCCGATCCACCTGGGCCCGAAGCACCAGGCGATCAAGGAGAACGCGCTCGAGCCGGCCCTGCGGGCGTTCGAGAACGGGCGGGCCGACAAGGCGAAGGCCTGGGAGCAGTTCACGAAGGACGCAAAGACTCAGGGTGCCTTCTGAGTGATTCCCTGCCGGTGGCGTTCGGGGGTTCCCGGACGCCACCGGCCGGTCCCCTCCGCGTAGCGCCCTGCGCGAGGGCCCCCGGGCCTCGCCGGAAAAGGAAATTCGCATGAGCCTGTCGGCCACGACGGCACCGCCGTCGCCAGCAGCACCGCCTTCGCCCGACGTCTCTTCCCGACGTAGCCGGGCAAGGCTATTCAACCGCCTCGATGTCAAGTACTCGCCGTACCTCTACATCGCCCCGTTCTTCGTGATCTTCGGCGTGTTCGGGCTGTACCCGATGGCGCGTACCGCCTGGATGTCACTGCACGACTGGGACTTGATCGGCGACCACACGTTCATCGGCTTCGACAACTACACCCGGCTGTTCTCCGACGAGTACTTCTGGAACGCGCTGGTCAACACGTTCGGCATCTTCGCCCTGTCGACCATCCCGCAGTTGTTGCTCGCCCTGTTCCTGGCGAACCTGCTCAACCGGACCCTCCTGCGCGGTAAGACCTTCTTCCGGATGGCCATCTTCATGCCGAACGTGGTGTCGGTGGCCGCGGTCGCGATCGTCTTCGGAATGCTGTTCCAGCGGGAGTTCGGTCTGTTCAACTGGCTGCTCAGCCTCGTCGGTGTCGACCCGGTCGACTGGGACGGGCAGCGGTGGAGTTCCTGGTTCGCCATCTCCACGATGGTCAACTGGCGGTGGACGGGGTACAACACCCTGATCCTGCTCGCCGGCATGCAGGCCATTCCGAAGGACCTCTACGAGGCCGCGGCGATCGACGGCGCCAGCCAGTGGCGGCAGTTCTGGCAGATCACCCTGCCGATGCTCAAGCCCACCTTCGTCTTCGTGGTCATCCTGTCCACGATCGGCGGGATGCAGCTCTTCACCGAGCCCCTGCTCTTCGGCAACGGCAGCATCATCGGCGGCAACCAGCGGGAGTTCCAGACGCTTGCCATGTACATGTACGAGATGGGCATCTCGAACCTCAGCACCGCTGGCTACGGAGCCGCGGTCGCCTGGGCGATCTTCATGATCATCATCGTGGTGTCGCTGTTCAACTTCCTACTCGTCCGCCGCTCGGCGAAGTGAGGAGAGATCGATGATCTCGGCTTCCCAGCGCCTGTGGCGCACCAGCCCGCTGACCTACATGGCGCTCGTCCTCGCGGCACTGCTCTCGATCTACCCGTTCTATTACATGATCGTGATCGGCACCCGCAGCCTGGACAACATCAACGACGTGCCGCCGCCGCTGACGCCCGGCGGGGCGTTCGGTGACAACTTCGGGCGGGTGCTCGACAACGACGCCGCGAACTTCCTCACCGGCATGATGAACTCGATCATCGTCTCCTCGGTGGTCACCCTGTCGGTGGTGCTCACCGGCTCGCTGGCCGGGTTCGCCTTCGCCAAACTGCGGTTCCGGGGCAGCAACGTCCTGCTGCTGGCGATCATCGTCACCATGATGATCCCGACCCAGCTGGGGCTCATCCCGCTCTGGGGCATGATGCAGAATCTGGGGTGGTACGACACCCTCTACGCGGTCACCGTGCCGTTCCTGGTCACCGCCTTCGGCGTGTTCATGATGCGGCAGTACGCCAGCCAGGCGATCTCCGACGAGCTGATCGAGGCCGGTCGGGTCGACGGGGCCAGCACGTTCCGGATCTACTGGAACATCGTGCTGCCCGCGCTGCGCCCCGCCGCCGGCGTTCTCGGTCTGCTGACCTTCATGGAGACCTGGAACTCGTTCCTCTGGCCGTACGCCATCCTCACCCCGGAGAACCCGACCCTGCAGGTCTCGCTCTCCTTCCTCTCGTACGCCTACTACACCGACTATTCCCAGGTGTTCGCCGCCACGGCGATCGGGACCATCCCCCTGGTGATCGTTTTCCTCGTGTTCGGCCGCCAGATCATCGGCGGGATCATGGAAGGTGCCGTCAAGTCGTGAGCAACCCCGCCAGCCCACCCGCCGTCGACGTCCTCGACGAGCGCCCCGGGCTGACCTTCCCACCCGGATTCCTGTGGGGGGCCGCGACCGCGGCGTACCAGATCGAGGGGGCAGCGGCCGAAGACGGCCGGACCCCGTCGATCTGGGACACCTTCAGCCACACCGACGGTCGGGTCGTCGCCGGGCACACCGGCGACGTCGCCTGCGACCACTACCACCGGCTCGGTGGCGACGTCGCGCTGATGGCCGAGCTGGGCCTGAAGTCGTACCGTTTCTCGGTCTCCTGGTCCCGGGTGCAGCCCGGCGGCACCGGCGCGGCCAACCCGCAGGGGTTGGACTTCTACCGGCGCCTGGTCGACGAGCTGCTGGCCAACGGCATCGAGCCGTGGCTGACCCTCTACCACTGGGACCTGCCGCAGCCGCTCGAGGACGCCGGCGGTTGGCCGGCCCGGGACACCGCTGCCCGCTTCGCCGACTACACCACCCTGGTGGCCGACGCGCTCGGTGACCGGGTGCGCTACTGGACCACGCTGAACGAGCCGTGGTGCTCGGCGTTCCTCGGCTACGGCGCCGGTGTGCACGCCCCCGGCCGCACCGACGGTGCGGACGCGGTTCGTGCCGGGCACCACCTGATGCTCGGTCACGGCCTGGCCGTGCAGGCGTTGCGGGCCTCCCGGCCGACCGCCGAGGTGGGCGTGACGGTCAACCTCTACCCGGTCGACCCGGCCAGCGACGCCCCGGCTGACGTGGACGCCGCCCGGCGGATCGACGGGTTGGCCAACCGGTTCTTCCTCGACCCGCTGCTGCGCGGGTCGTACCCGGAGGATCTGGTGGCCGACCTCGCTACGGTGACCGATTTCAGCCACGTGCAGGACGGCGACCTGGCTACCATCGCCACGCCGCTGGACCTGGTCGGGGTCAACTACTACAGCCGGCACGTGGTCGCCGCGGCGACCGAGGACGCGCCGGCCGACCCGGCTCCCTCGTGCTGGCCGGGCAGCGAGGACGTCCGGTTCGTCACCCGTGGCGTCCCGGTGACCGACATGGGCTGGGAGATCGACGCCCCGGGCCTGACCGAGACGCTGCGTCGGGTGCACGAGTACACCGACCTGCCGTTGTACGTCACCGAGAACGGGTCCGCGTTCGTCGACTCGGTGGTCGACGGGCAGGTCGACGACGTCGACCGGCTGGCCTTCTTCGACGCCCACCTGCGCGCCGCGCACGACGCGATCAACGCCGGAGTGCCCCTACGGGGATACTTTGCCTGGTCGTTGATGGATAATTTCGAATGGGCCTGGGGTTACACCAAGCGGTTCGGCATGATCCACGTCGACTACGACAGCCAGATCCGCATCCCCAAGTCCAGCGCCAAGTGGTACGCCTCGGTGATCCGGCGCAACGGTCTGGCCGCACAATAGGCTCGGGCCAGCCACCAGGACGGTCCCGGCGTCCACCTCTCGCAGGTGGCGCCGGGTCCGCCCGCCGTCGGAGGAGCAGACGATGACAACGCAGCGCACCCGATCGCTCGGGCGCCCGACCCTCGATGCGGTCGCGGCGCGCGCCGGCGTCGGTCGGGGCACGGTCTCCCGGGTGGTCAACGGCTCGCCGCAGGTCAGCCCGGAGGCCCGGGCCGCGGTCCAACAGGCCATCGCCGAGCTGGGGTACGTGCCGAACCGGGCGGCCCGGGCACTCGTCACCCAGCGGACCGACTCCGTCGCGCTCGTGGTGTCCGAGTCCGGTGAGCGGGTCTTCACCGAGCCGTTCTTCGCCGCGATCGTCCGGGGGATCAGCTCCGGTCTGCTGGAGACGCCGATGCAGCTCTGGCTGGCCATGGCGCAGTCGCCGGTGGAGCGGGAACGGGTCGAGCACCACCTGACCAACCAACACGTCGACGGCGTGCTGCTGCTGTCGCTGCACGACTCCGACCCGCTGCCGACGCTGCTGGAAGAGCGCGGCCTGCCCGCGGTGCTCGGTGGTCGGCCCGCCCGGATGCTGCAACCGGGCGCCCAGCCAGCCTGGTTCGTCGACGTGGACAACGTTGGCGGGGCCCGGCAGGCGGTCGAGTACCTGGCCGGGCTGGGACGTCGGCGCATCGCCACCATCGCCGGCACCCAGGACATGGGCGTGGGCCTGGCCCGCCTGGCCGGCTACACCGAGGCGGTGAAGGCCACCGGGGCCGGCGTCAACCCCGACCTGATCGCGTACGGGGATTTCAGCGAGGGCAGCGGTGCGAGCGCCATGCGGCGACTGTTGGACGTCTGCCCGGACCTGGACGCGGTCTTCGTCGCGTCCGACCTGATGGCGTTCGGTGCGCTGCGGACGCTGCGGGAGGCCGGCCGGCGGGTGCCGCAGGACGTCGCGGTGATCGGCTTCGACGACGCGACGATCGCCCTGCGGGCGGACCCGCCGCTGACCACCGTCTTCCAACCGGTGGAGGAGATGGGCCGACAAATGGCCCGCCTGCTTGTCGCCCGGATCCGCGGCGAGGACCTCCCGGCCACCCACATCCTCCTGGACACCCAACTGGTCCACCGCGCCTCCGCCTGACCCACTCCCCACCCCGGCTGCCTCAAGCGCCTGGCACCCCACCCGCCTCAAGCACGCCGTGCCTGGGCACGCGCCGTGCCTCTCCCGCAGCGTTCATGATCGCGCTCGATCCTGGATGAAGTGGTCATCCGTGCGGAAGGAGGCCACTACATTCAGGAAGTTGCGCGATCTTGCGTGGTCCGCGGCGCACGGCGCCGGCTGCGGAGTCGCACGACGGAGCCCGCGGGGGCAGTGCGCGGCCTACGACGCACAGCGCGGGGCGGGGCGGGGTGGTTGGGCGTGCGCAGCGCGGGGTGGGGGTGGTCAGGCGGGGGGCGGAGCCCAGCGGCGGAGTTCGCGTTTGGCCAGGGAGTTGCGGTGGACCTCGTCGGGGCCGTCGGCCAGCCGTAGGGTGCGGGTCTGCGCCCAGAGGGCGGCAAGTGGGGTGTCCTGGCTGACGCCGGCGCCGCCGTACCCCTGGATGGCCTTGTCGATCACCCACTCCGCCATCGCCGGGGTGCCGATCTTGATGGCCTGGATCTCGGTGTGGGCGCCCTTGTTGCCGACGGTGTCCATCAGCCAGGCCGTCTTGAGCACCAGCAGTCGGGCCTGCTCGATACGCACCCGCGACTCGGCGATCCACTCCCGGACCACGCCCTGCTCGGCGAGGGGCCTACCGAACGCGATCCGGTCGAGCGCCCGCTTGCAGAGCAGTTCCAATGCCCGCTCGGCCATCCCGATCAACCGCATGCAGTGGTGGATCCGGCCGGGACCGAGCCGGGCCTGGGCGATGGCGAAGCCGGTGCCCTCGGCCCCGATCAGGTTCTCCGCGGGCACCCGGACGTCGGTGAAGTCGATCTCGGCGTGCCCGCCGTGCGAGCCGTCGGTGTAGCCGAAGACGGTCATGCCACGGCGGACGTGCACCCCGGGGGTGTCCCGGGGGACCAACACCATGCTCTGCTGGCGGTGCCGGTCGGCCGACGGGTCGGTCTTGCCCATCACGATGAAGATCTCGCAGCGCGGGTCCATCGCACCCGACGACCACCACTTGCGGCCGTTGATCACGTACTCGTCGCCGTCACGGGTGATCCGGGTGGCGATGTTCGTGGCGTCGGAGGAGGCGACGTCCGGCTCGGTCATGCAGAACGCGGAGCGGATCTCACCCTCCAGCAGGGGCATCAGCCAGCGTTGCTGCTGCGCTTCCGAGCCGAACTCGGCAAGCAGCTCCATGTTGCCGGTGTCCGGTGCCGCGCAGTTGACCGCCTCCGGGGCCAGGTGCGGGCTGCGTCCGGTCAGCTCGGCCAGCGGGGCGTACTGCAGGTTGGTCAGGCCGGCACCGTAGCGCGGGTCGGGGAGGAACAGGTTCCACAGGCCGCGCTTGCGGGCCTCCGCCTTCAGCTCGGCCAGCACCGGGGTACGCGACCACGGGTCACCGGCGGCCACCTGCTCGGCGTGCACCGCCTCGGCCGGGTAGACGTGCTCGGTCAGGAACCGGGTCAGCTCGTCGCGCAGCTCCTCGGTCCGGGCGTCGTATGAAAAGTCCATCACCGCTCCCTGGCGGCGGTCAGCCCGTGCGCGACCAGCGGTGCCACCATCTCGCCGATCCGGTCGAAGCCCTCGCCGAGCGTCTGCCCGAGCGTGTGCCGGTAGTGGATGCCCTCGCAGATGACAGCCAGCTTGAAACAGCCCAGCGCCACGTGCCAGTGCAGCGGCCCGACGTCCACGTCGCTGCGCCCGGCGTACCGCTCGATCAGCTCGGCGCCGGTGGGGAAGCCGGCGCGCGGCCCGAGCCCGTCGGCGACCGGGTTGCCCTCGGCGGTCTCGTTGCCGCCCAGCACGTCCCAGTACGTCAGCAGCAGCCCCAGGTCGGCGAGGGGGTCGCCGAGGGTCGCCATCTCCCAGTCGAGCACCGCGTGCACTGTCGCCGGGTCGGCCGAGGCGAGGAGATTGTCCAGTCGGTAGTCGCCGTGCACGATCCGGCCGGTGTTCGCGCCCTCCGGGGCGGTCGCCGCGAGCAGGTCCCGCAGCTCGTCGATGCCGGGCAGCTCCCGGCTGCGCGAGCGGTCGAGCTGCCCGGCCCAGCGGCGGACCTGCCGGGCCAGGTAGCCCTCCGGGCGGCCGAAGTCGCTCAGCCCGACGGCGGCGGGCTCGACGGTGTGCAGCGCGGCGAGGGTGTCCATCATCGCCAGGGCGAGGGCCCTGCGGCTCTCGTCGCCCAGCGGGTCGGTCTGCGCGCGGGTGCGGAACACCTCGCCGGGCATCCGCTCCATCAGGTAGAACGGTGCGCCGATCACGTCCGGGTCGGTGCAGAGCAGCAGCGCGCCCGGGACCGGCACCGCGGTCGGCGCGAGCGCCGAGATGACCCGGAACTCGCGGGCCATGTCGTGCGCGGTCGCCAGCACGTGTCCGAGCGGGGGACGGCGCAGTACGACCTCGCGGTCGCCGAGGTGCAGCAGGTAGGTGAGGTTGGACTTGCCGCCCGCGATCAGGTGGGCCCGCAGCGGTCCGGCGGCCAGCTCGGGGCGGTGCTCCGCCAGATGGTCGTGGAGTCGGTCCAGGGCCAACCCGGCGGGGGAGGTGGGATCGGCCTCCGGCCGGGACGCATCGACGGCCGGATCGCTCATCCGACTAGTTGATGGCAGCCCGTTCATGTTGTCAAGGTCAGATTTTCCGCTCGGGACATGGCCCTGCAACAGGGACGAAATGGTCAACGACCAGGCTGGGTCCAGCCTGCCGGCCGTCCTTCGGCCGGCCCGCCGAGCGGAGGGACAGACATGTTGCTGCGAGTTCGGGTCACCCTGCCGGATCGTCCGGGCACGCTCGGCCAGGTCGCCCGCACCCTGGGCGTCTCCGGCGCGGACATCGTCCAGGTGGTGGTCCTCGAACGACTCGGCGGGCGCGCGGTGGACGACTTCACAGTGGTCTGGCCGGGCGCGGCCCGGGTGGAACGGCTGCTGGCTGGCCTCGCGGCGATTCCGGGCGTGCGGGTGGACGGCGTGTGGCGGGCGATCGGCGCGCCCACCACCACCGGCCAGGACGCGGAGCTGCTGGCCCAGGTCGCGGCCAACCCCGCCGACGGGCTGGCCACCCTTGTCGACGCCGTGCCCGGGCTGCTGGCGGCCGACTGGGCCGTCGCCGCCGTGGTGCCTGTCGACTGGGCCTCGCGGACCGGAGGCGGCGGGGCGACGGTGGGGCACGCGAGCTGGCGTACCCCTGCGCCCCTGCGGTTGCCGGAGGTGACCCCGTTGCGCGGCCGGTCGATGACCACGCCCGACGGCACCCACCACGCGATAGCGCCGTTCGGCCGGGCCGGCCTGGTGCTGGTGGTGGCCCGGGAGTACAGCGACACCCTCTGCGCCGCCAACTTCCACAGCACCGAGGTCGACCGGCTCACCCAGCTGGTGCGGGCCAGTGCGGTGATCCTCGGCGATCGGCTGGACCTGGTGGGCGCGCCGCCGGTCAGCGCCAATCCCTGAGGCGCCACCCGGCGACCGGCGGGCCGCGGGGGCCGGACTTGTTGATCTAGTCTCCTCGGATGGACATCTCCACTGGTGGATATCGCGCGGAGACCGCCGGCAGCGGCGGCCGCGTCCCGTCCGGTGCGTCGTGGGGCGACCAGGCGGACGCCAAGCTGCCGAAGCCGGTGCCCCGGCGGCGGCCGGGGAACCAGATGGCACCCACCTACGCGGACTTCGGCACCGAGCCGCCCCGCCTCGGCAACGTCGAGATCACCGGCGTGCACCGGTCCTCGGCGGCGGACGACCATCTGGCGATCAACGCCGGCGGGTCTGTCGAGTTCGAGTTCGACGTGCCCGACCCGGCAGTGGTCCGGGAGGCCTGCGTCACCCTTGTGGCGCTCGTGTCGATGCTGGCCGGAGGCCCCGGGTACGCCCCGCTCACCGTCACCCTCAACGGCCGGCCGCTGGCCGACGAGCTCCGCGTCCCGAACGGCGGTGGGCTTCCGCAACGGCTGGTCTTCGCGGTCCCGGCCGAGGAGTTGGTGCCCGGCTGGAACACGATGCGGATCGCGAGCGGTGTCGACGCCCGCAGCATGCTGTGGCTCTACCGGGTCACTGTCGACCCGATGTACGCGCACGACCAGGCGGGCCTGGCCCTCGTCCGGCAGGCGGTCGCCGAGCCGGTGCTGCGGTACGCGAGCGACGCCGGCGAGATCGTCATCTTCGTCGGTCGGGGCGAGCAGTCCGTCCTCGACCAGGTGGCGTGGGCCGACACGTCCGGCGCCGAGTACGCGATCACGTTCGAGAAGCAACAGCGGGCCTTCTACGGCTGGCGGCGGCAGCCGGGTGGAGAGCCGATGGAGTTCCGCGGCCGGCTGACCGGGCGCGGCACCGTCGCCGAGGAGACGTGGCACTTCGAGACCGAGGAGGGCTGGGCCGGTGGCTGGCACCGCTCGGGTGACCTGCTCATCGCGGTGGAGGTGCGCGGCTGCCCGATCACCCGGTTGGCCTGGCGGGACCTGCGCGGCAACAACGGCACTGTCGCCTTCGGCGGCGGCGGGTTCCTGGGCACCTACCAGCGGGTCGGGGAGGGCCCCATCGGCTACCGCGGCCGTTTCGCGTAGCGGCGGAACCGGTGACCCGCCGCGCGGGGTCGGCCTCCTGAGCGCAACCCGTCACCGCCGGGCAATCGGGCGGCAACAGCGGGGGACGACTGTGGTACGCGGGGAAGGAGCCAACCATGACGTTGTGGCGGATCCGAGCGACGGTGGACGACCGGCCGGGTTACCTGTCGGTGCTCACGGCCAGCCTCGCCCTGCGTGGGGTCAACATCCTCACCGTGCAGGTGCAGCCCACCGAGCAGGGTGCGGTGGACGACTTCCTGGTCGACGCGCCGGACGCGCTCGACGAGGCGGGCCTGATCGCCGCCGTCGAGCGAGGGCGGGGCCGGGACTGCTGGGTGGCGCGCAGCGAGGCGCGCGGCCTGGCCGACCAGCCCACCCGGGTGCTCGGACTGGCCAACCGGCTGGTGCGGGACCCGGACGCGACGGGTGAGGCGCTGCGGACCCTGTTGGCCGCCGACGACGTCAGCTGGCGGCCGGCGTCGGTCGGCGTCGACCGGGGGATCATCGGCACGAGCATGTCGCTGGCGGACCCGGCGGGCGGCTCGTTCGCGCTGCGCCGGGCCGCGCCCGCGTTCACCCCTGCGGAGTACGCCCGGGCGCAGGCCCTGGTCGAGCTGGCCGCCACAGTGGTCCGTCGGGCCGCTGAGCAGATCACCCTGGTGTTGTCCGACGGTGCCGAGGTTGCCGTGCGGCCCGCCTGCGCGGACGATCTGTCCGGCGTCGTGGAGCTGCACGAGGCGTGCTCGCCGCGCAGCCGGCACCGGCGTTACCTGGGCGGGGCGGCGTTGCCGCAGCCGGACCGGCTGCGTCGGCTGCTGGAGCCGAGTCGAGGGCTGACCCTGGTGGCCACGGCCACGGGCGCCGACGGTGAGGCGGAGTCGGTGGTCGCCCTGGCGAACCTGCTCGGCGAGGGCGACGAGGCCGAGGTGGCGCTGCTGGTGCGCGACGACTGGCAGCGGCGGGGGCTCGGCTCATCGCTGCTGCGCCGGTTGGCCCAGCATGCCGACCGCGCCGGGTACGCGGCGCTGGTGCTGCACGTCCAAGCCGACAACGACCCGATGTTGCGGACGCTGCGGCGGCTGGACCGGCCCAGTTCGGTGGAGCGCGACGGCGGGCGGTGCACCGTCACGGTCCCGCTCGGCCACCGGCGTCAGCGCGAAGGCGGTTCGCGGCGGCCCGAGACGCAGAACCGGTTGCCCTCCGGGTCGGCGAGCACCACGTACGGCGGTTCGGTGGGCAGCGGGTCGGTGGGGTAGTGCGCCCAGTCCACCGGTTGGGCACCGAGTGCGAGCAGCCGGTCGACCTCCTCGTCGAGGGTGCGCTCGCCGGCGTCCAGGTCGAGGTGGACCCGGGGGAACTCCTCGACCGGGCTCGCGCTGAGGTCCATCGCGATGGGCGCGCCCGGCGCCCCGGGCGGCGGTTCCAGCACGATCCATTCGTCGCCGGGATGCCGGGGCGGGCGGCGGCGGTAGCCGAGGGCACCGGCCCAGAACGCCGCGGCCCGTTCCGGCTCGGACACTCCCAGCGAGAGCTGCGCGATCATCGCCATCGCTCGACGGTACGTCACGACCCGGTCAGTTTGCCCGGCGCGGTGGCACCGCGCCCCACCGACCGCTCGTTCGTCCGTGCGGTGGTCTGACCGGATCGAGCGGATGAGTAGGCGGGTCGGAAAAGCCGACGACCGGCCCTCGGAGCGGTGTCCGGGGCCGGTCGTCGGCGTCGTCGGTCAGCTGGTGAAGGTGATCCGGTCGCGACGGCGACGCATCATCAGCAGGGCGCCGCCGCCGATGAGGGCGACACCGCCGAGTGCGTAGGTGGTGACTGCCACGCCGGTGAGCGGGAGATCGCCGCCGTTGTCACCACCGCCGCCCGCGCCTGCGGAGGCCGACGCCGACGCTGACGCTGACGCCGACGCCGAGGCTGAGTCGCCGGGGGTCGCCGACTCCGACGGCGCGGCCGAGCCCGTCGGCGTCGCCGTCGGCGTGGTGGTGGCCGGTGTGGTCGGCGTCGGCGTCGGCGACTGCGTGGTCGGTGTGGTCGGGGTCGGCGACTCGGTGGCCGCGGTGCCAGCGCACGTGTGGCTGAGGTTGAACCGCTCGCCCACGCCGCTGACCAGGGCGCTGCCGCCGGTCAACGTCCATCCGGCCGGGGTGAGGAGATAGGCGTGCTTCACCTGCTTGTCGCCTCCGCCGTTGGCGGACAGGAAGTCGGTGTAGGGGTCGGCGGGGTTCGGCACGGTCACCGTCACGGAGACGCCCGCGGTGTCCTTGAAGGTCAGCGACAGGCTCTGGAAGTCGCCGGCCTGCTTGGTGGGCAGCACGAAGTGCCAGCCGTCCTGGTCGGTGGGTCGGGCACCGAACTTCGGGTCCTGGCACTCCTGCTGGAACGCTCCCGCCGTCGCGCCGACATGGGCGCGGTTGAGGGGGACGATGCTCGATGCCCAGGCCGGTGCGGCGATGGCGAAAACGGCCGTGGCGGCGGCCGTGCAGACGGCCGAGTGCATCAGGCGCCGACGCAGTGGCATGAGGGTTCCTCCGGGGATTGGGTCGAGGGGCCGCCCATGATCCACTGACGGGACGCCCCGACGGCATCGGTCAACCGGGCTGAGCTGGGGCAACGTCTCGGTTGGAGTGACTGCCGGACCGGCTTCTCGCGCTGGCGTACGCGTGTCGCCGTAACGCGCACGGGTGCGGTGGCGCTGGCGGCGGGACACGGGCTTCCCAATCGGCGGCGACCACATTACATTGTCGCTTATCCATGGGAGCGCTTCCACCAGCTGCCATGGTCATACCGCCACCCCCGATGTCGCCGGTGGCCGTGCCGCCCGAACGCCGTCCCGCGTCGGTGCGACCATCGGCGGCGCCTCCGACAGGAGCCCGCCATGCGCCATGCCACCCGGTCGGTTCCCGGCCGCTCACCGGTCGTCGACCAACCCTGGCCCCGCCGGCTGCTGAGCGCCGGCATCGCAGTGCTCACCGGCCTGTCCATGGTGGCCGCCGGGCCGGCTTCGGCACCCGCGTCCGCGGCCCCGGCGACCTTCAACTACGCCGAGGCGTTGCAGAAGTCACTGCTCTTCTATGAGGCGCAGCAGTCCGGCGAGCTGCCCGACTGGAACCGGGTCTCCTGGCGCGGGGACAGCGCGCTCACCGACGGTGCCAGCGCCGGGCTCGACCTCACCGGCGGCTGGTACGACGCCGGTGACCACGTGAAGTTCGGCTTCCCGATGGCGTTCAGCGCCACAATGCTCGCCTGGGGGGCTGTCGAGTACCGCAGCGGCTACACGGCCTCCGGGCAGCTGCCGCACCTGCTCAACAACCTGCGCTTCGTCAACGACTACTTCATCAAGGCGCACCCGTCGGCCAACGTCCTCTACGGGCAGGTCGGCAAGGGCGACGACGACCACAAGTGGTGGGGTCCGGCCGAGGTGCTGCCGATGGCGCGGCCCGCGTACAAGATCGATGCGAGCTGTGGCGGCGCGGACCTCGCCGGCGAGACGGCGGCGGCGATGGCCGCCTCCTCGATGGTGTTCCGGCCCACCGACGCGACCTACGCGGACAAGCTGCTCAGCCACGCGAAGCAGCTCTACACCTTCGCCGACACGGTCCGGAAGTCCTACAGCGAGTGCATCACCGACGCGGCGTCGTTCTACAAGTCGTGGAGCGGCTACCAGGACGAGCTGGTGTGGGGTGCCATCTGGCTCTACCGGGCCACCGGCGACGCCAGCTACCTGGCCAAGGCCGAGAGTGAGTACGACAAGCTCGGCACCGAGCCGCAGTCCACCACCCGCTCCTACAAGTGGACCATCGCCTGGGACAACAAGCAGTTCGGCGCGTACGTGCTGCTGGCCAACCTGACCGGTAAGCAGAAGTACGTCGACGACGCCAACCGCTGGCTGGACTACTGGACCGTCGGGGTGAACGGGCAGCGGGTGCCGTACTCGCCGGGCGGGATGGCGGTGCTCGACTCCTGGGGTGCGCTTCGCTACGCCGCCAACACCTCCTTCGCCGCGCTGGTCTACAGCGACAAGACCACCGACACCACGCGCAAGGCGCGCTACCACGACTTCGCCGTCCGGCAGATCAACTACGCGCTCGGCGACAACCCGCGCAACTCCAGCTACGTCATCGGGTTCGGGGCCAACGCACCGAAGAACCCGCACCACCGCACCGCGCACGGGTCCTGGTGGGACAGCCAGACCGTGCCCGTCGAGACCCGGCACACCCTCTACGGGGCGCTTGTCGGCGGCCCGTCCTCGGCCAACGACGCGTACACCGACAGCCGGTCCGACTACGTGATGAACGAGGTCGCCACCGACTACAACGCCGGTTTCACCTCGTCGCTGGTCCGGCTGACCTCCGAGTACGGCGGCAGCCCGTTGGCGAACTTCCCGGTCGCCGAGACGCCCGACATGGACGAGATGACAGTGGAGACCACTGTGATGCAGGCCGAACCCCGGGCCACCGGGCTCAAGGCGATCGTCTACAACAAGTCGGCGTTCCCGGCCCGGGCACTGACCAACGGTAAGTTCCGGTACTACTTCCGGCCCGACGGCACCGGCCCCGTGCAGGTCACCTCCGGCTACACCCAGGGCTGCCCGTCGCCGACCACTGCCAAACAGTTCAGCGGCGACATCTGGTACGTCGAGGTGGACTGCACCGGCTACACCATCGCCCCGGCCGGGCAGTCGCAGCACCGGATGGAGGTCCAGTTCAAGATCGGCGTGCCGGAGGGCGGCACCTGGGACCCGACAAACGACCCGTCGTACCAGGCGACCGCCGGCCCGAACCGCAAGGTTCCGCTCTACGCCGGTAGCACCCGCGTCTGGGGTGTGGAGCCCGGACCGGCCACCCCGGACACCACCGCCCCGACCGCGCCGGGCAAGCCCGCCGCGTCTGGTCTCGCGTCCCGCTCGGTCACCCTGACCTGGGCGGCGTCCACCGACAGCGGCGGCAGTGGCCTGGCCGGTTACGAGGTCCGCGAGGTGCAGGTCGGCAGCGACACGGTGGTGGTCCGGCCGGTCACCGGCACGACGCTTACCATCTCCACGCTGCTGCCGGCGACGTCGTACGAGTTCACCGTCGTGGCCCTCGACGGCGCGGGCAACAGGTCGACCGCCTCACCGGTGCTCACCGTGACCACACCGCCGACCGGCTCCACCGACACGACGGCGCCGAGCACCCCCGGCACCCCGGTCGCCTCGGCGGTCACCGCCACCGGGCTCACCCTGGCCTGGACCCCGTCGACCGACAACGTCGGGGTCACCGGGTACCGGGTCTACCGCGAGGCCGGCACGACAGACGTGCTGGTCGGCTCACCCACCGGTTCCACCGTGGCGGTGTCCGGGCTGACCGCGTCGACGTCGTACCAGTTCTACGTGGTGGCCGTGGACGCGGCCGGAAACGTCTCCGCCGCGTCGCCCGGCGTCACTGTCACCACCACGGCCCCGCCTGCCGGCGGCGGCTGCGCGCTGACCTGGACGGCGAACAACTGGGACACCGGGTTCACCGCGAACATCACGATCACCAACACCGGCACCACGGCGATCAACGGCTGGACGCTCGCGTTCACGTTCGGAAGCAGCGGGCAGAAGATCGGGCAGGCCTGGTCGGCGAACGTGACCCAGATCGGCACCGCGGTGACCGCGTCGAACCTGTCCTACAACGGGACACTGGCGCCGGGTGCGTCGACGAGCTTCGGCTTCAACGGCACCCACACCGGCAGCACCACCAGGCCGGCCACCTTCACCCTGAACGGTGCCGCCTGCACCGTCTCCTGACTCGTCGACGCGGCGTGGCGTGGCCGGTACCGCGCCCGGGCGACCGGCCACGCCGCGCAAGACGAAAACATTTCCGAAACTTTTCCGTAAAACCATTGCCCGGACCGGCGCGTCGTTAGCATCGACTGAGTTGGATATCCCACCCCAGACGTCCGGTCGTTCCGCCTCGGCGGCCCGGGTGTAGGCCAGTAAGGAGGCCGAGATGGAAATGAGCCCATCTGTTCATCGCGGCGGCACTCGGCGACGGCGCTCAACCGCCGTCCGAGCGCTGCTCGCCGGCGCGTTCAGCGTCGTGACTGTGGCCGCCGTCGCGGTGATGATGCCCTCGGCGAACGCCGCCGCGAGCACGCTCGGCGCGGCCGCCGCGCAGTCGGGCCGGTACTTCGGCACCGCCATCGCGGCAAGCCGGCTGAGCAATTCCACGTACAGCACGATCGCGGCGCGTGAGTTCAACATGATCACCGCCGAGAACGAGATGAAGCCGGAAGCGACGCAGCCCCAGCGGGGCCAGTTCAACTTCAACTCCGGTGACCAGATCTACAACTGGGCGACCCAGCGCGGCCTGCAGGTCCGTGGGCACACCCTGGCCTGGCACGCGCAGCAGCCGGGCTGGATGCAGAGCCTGAACGGCAGCAGCCTGCGGCAGGCGATGATCGACCACATCAACGGCGTGATGGGCCACTACCGGGGCAAGCTCGCCGCGTGGGACGTGGTCAACGAGGCGTTCAACGAGGACGGCAGCCGCCGCTCGTCCAACCTCCAGGGCACCGGCAACGACTGGATCGAGGTGGCGTTCCGCACCGCGCGGGCGGCCGACCCGTCGGTCAAGCTCTGCTACAACGACTACAACATCGAGAACTGGTCGTACGGCAAGACGCAGGGCGTCTACCGCATGATCCAGGACTTCAAGTCCCGTGGCGTGCCGATCGACTGCGTCGGGTTGCAGACCCACTTCACCGGCGGCAGCTCGCTGCCGAGCAACTTCCAGACCACGCTGTCCAGCTTCGCCGCGCTCGGCGTGGACGTGGCGCTGACCGAGGTCGACGTCACCAACTCCTCCACCACCCAGTACGCCGGGCTGACCCAGGCGTGCCTGAACGTGCCGCGCTGCATCGGCATCACCGTCTGGGGCGTACGCGACAGCGACTCCTGGCGCTCGAACGAGAGCCCGCTGCTCTTCGACGGCAACGGCAACAAGAAGGCCGCCTACACCTCCGTCCTCAACGCGCTGAACGCGGCCTCCCCGACGTCGAGCCCGACCGCGACCCCGACGGTGACCCCGACGGTGAGTCCGACCACCAGCCCGCCGCCGAGTGGCGGCGCCGGTCGGATCGTCGGCGTGCAGTCGGGCCGGTGCATCGACGTGCCCAACGCCACGCAGACCAACGGCACCCGCGTCCAGCTCTACGACTGCCACACCCAGTCGAACCAGCAGTGGACGTACACCGCGAGCAAGCAGTTGATGGTCTACGGCAGCAAGTGCCTCGACGCCAACGGCGGAGCCTCGGCGAACGGCACCGGAGTCATCATCTGGGACTGCAACGGCCAGTCGAACCAGCAGTGGAACATCAACTCCAACGGCACCATCAGCGGCGTGCAGTCCGGCCGCTGCCTGGACGTCTGGGGCACCGGCAACGGCCAGCAGGTCCAGCTGTACGACTGCCACGGGCAGACCAACCAGCAGTGGCGGACCGACTTCGGTGGCACCACCCCGACGACGGCGCCTCCGACGACCGCGCCGCCGACGTCCGCGCCGCCGACCACGCCCCCGGCGGGCGGCTGCGCGCTCCCGTCGACCTACCGGTGGTCGTCGACCGGCGCACTCACCAACCCGAAGAACGGCTGGGTCTCGCTCAAGGACTTCACCAACGTCGTCTACAACGGCCAGCACCTGGTCTACGGGTCGTACGTGAACAGCAGCGGCCAGTACAGCTCGATGAACTTCGGCACGTTCACCAACTGGTCCGACATGGCCTCGGCCAGCCAGAACGGAATGAGCCAGGGCACCGTGGCACCCACGCTGCTGTACTTCGCCCCGAAGAACATCTGGGTGCTGGCGTACCAGTGGGGGCCGACCTCGTTCAGCTACAAGACGTCGAGCGACCCGACGAACGCCAACGGCTGGTCCTCGGCGCAGACGCTGTCCACCGCCACCCTCAGCGACGCCCCGTACGGGGTTATCGACCAGACCCTCATCGGCGACGACCAGAACATGTACCTGTTCTTCGCCGGGGACAACGGCAAGATCTACCGGTCGAGCATGCCGCTGGGGAACTTCCCGGGCAGCTTCGGCTCGACCTACACGACGATCATGACGGACTCGACGAACAACCTGTTCGAGGGTGTCGAGGTCTACAAGGTGGCGGGCCAGAACCAGTACCTGATGATCGTCGAGGCGATCGGGAGCCAGGGACGCTACTTCCGGTCGTTCACGTCCAGCAGCCTGAACGGCTCGTGGACCCCGCAGGCCGCCAGCGAGAGCAACCCCTTCGCCGGCAAGGCCAACAGCGGCGCGACGTGGACCAACGACATCAGCCACGGTGACCTGGTCCGCACCAACCCCGACCAGACCAAGACCATCGACGCCTGCAACCTGCAGTTCCTGTACCAGGGCAAGAACCCCAGTGCGGGAGGCGACTACAACCTGCTGCCGTGGCGGCCGGGTGTCCTGACCCTCCAGCGCTAGGCGCAGATCCGTTCGCGCAGGACCGGGGCGTGTCCGGCACCGTGGGTGCCGGGCACGCCCCGCCTGAGTTGAGGTCCTGGAGAGTCTCCGGTCCTCGGGTGGAGCGGTGACTGTCCAAGATCTCGCCCGGGACCGGGGATAACCGTCCGGGATTTCGGGCAAGTCATCTGCGTGGGGGAGTTGCTGACCGTCGGGCATGGCACAGCCGACCGGGTGCGGCTGGGAGAGTTGCTGACCGGTGCCGGGGTGACAGTGCTCGTGGACGTGCGACGGTACCCGGCCAGCCGCACCAACCCGGACGTCAACCGCGCGGAACTTGAGCGGTGGTTACCCGAGTGCGGGATCGACTACCGCTGGGAGCCGGACCTGGGCGGACGCCGGCACGTCCGGGCCGGCGACCCCGAGCCGGACACCTGGTGGAAGGTCGCCGCGTTCCGGGCGTACGCCGCGTACACCCGCAGCCCGGAGTTCGACGTGGCGCTGACCAAGGTGCTTACCGACGCGGCCCAGCGGACCACTGCCGTGATGTGCAGCGAGAGCCTCTGGTGGCGCTGCCACCGCCGGGTGATCGCCGACGTCGTGACCCTCGGTCGGGGAACGCCGGTGGCGCACCTCATGCCGGAGGGGCGGCTCAGCCCCCACCAACCCGCCGAGGGCGCCCGCCGGCTCCCCGACGGGAACCTGTGCTGGGACGGCTGAGTCACTCCACCAGGTCGTCGGCGAGCAGATCCATCAGAAGGCCGTCGTGCCAGCGCCCGTCCTCGCCGCGCTCGTAACGGCGCAGCACACCCACCGGGCGGAAACCGACCTTCGCGTACGCGCGGATCGCGGCGCTGTTCGCCGCGGCCGGGTCGATGGTGAAGCGGTGGTGACCGTACTCGTCGATCAGGTGCCGGGTGAGGGTGCGGATCGCGTCCACGCCGAGCCCCGCGCCGCGCACCGCCGGGTCGAGGAAGACGTCCAGGCTGGCGTGCCGGTAGTCCGGGTCCGGTTCGGCATGCCACTGGATCGCGCCGACCACCCGGCCGTCGTGCTCGACGGCGTAGACGTGCAGGTCGTCGTCGCCGAGGTCGGCGCGGACGGAGTCGGCGAGGTCGTCGCCGCCACGCCACCACCGGCGTACCTCCGGGGCGGCCCGGATCGCCGCGAGGGTCGGCACGTCCGCGACCGTCGCCGGTCGCAGGGTCACCGCCCGCCCGCGCAGCACCGGCTCAGCCTCGGTTCTCGCCGTGCTCGACGCAGACTGCCGACCAGCCGACCGGCAGCACCTGCACCTTCATCCGGCGTCGGCACTGCGGGCAGTAGCGCGGCGGCTCCAGCGCGCGGGCCGCCGCGCACGACTCGTGCCCGGCGGCCGACGCGTCCTCGCCGCAGCGGTCACACCAGCGCTGCGCTGCCACAAGCTCGGTCACGTCGTCCTCACCGATCAGCTCAGAGGGTCGCGGACAGGGCCTTGACCGGCATCTTCAGTTCGTCGAGCAGGTCGAGGTCTGCGGTCGCCGGCCGGCCCAGCGTGGTCAGGTAGTTGCCGACGATCACCGCGTTGATGCCGCCGAGCAGGCCGTCGCGGGTGCCCAGGTCACCGAGGGTGATCTCGCGACCACCGGCGTACCGGAGGATGGTACGTGGCATGGCCAGCCGGAACGCGGCGATGGCCCGCAGCGCGTCCTTGCCCTCCACCACCGGGCGGTCGCCGAGCGGCGTACCGGGCCGGGGATTGAGGAAGTTGAGCGGCACCTCGTGCGGGTTCAGCTCGGCGAGCTGCGCGGCGAACTCGGCCCGCTGCTCGACGGTCTCGCCGAGGCCGAGGATGCCACCGCAGCACACCTCCATGCCGGAGTCGCGCACCATCCGCAGCGTCTCCCAGCGCTCCTCCCAGGTGTGTGTGGTGACCACGTTGGGGAAGTACGACCGGCAGGTCTCCAGGTTGTGGTTGTAGCGGTGCACACCCATGTCGACCAGGTCGTCGACCTGCTCCTGGGAGAGCATCCCCAGCGACGCGGCGACCTGGATGTCGACCTCGGCCCTGATGGCGGCGACACCCTCGCGCATCTGCTTCATCAGCCGGTCGTCCGGGCCGCGCACGGCCGCCACGATGCAGAACTCGGTAGCTCCGGTCTTGGCGGTCTGCCTCGCCGCCTCGACGAGCGACGGGATGTCCAGCCAGACCGAGCGCACCGGGGAGGTGAACAGGCCGGACTGGGAGCAGAAGTGGCAGTCCTCCGGGCAGCCGCCGGTCTTCAGCGAGACGATGCCCTCCACCTCGACCTCGGGACCGCACCAGCGCATCCGCACGTCGTGGGCGAGTTGCAGCGCGGCGGGCAGGTGCTCGTCGGGCAGGTTGAGCACCGCGAGGATGCCGGCCTGGTCGAGGCCGACACCGTCACCCAGCACCTGGGTCCGGGCCTGGTCGAGGATCTCTGGCATGGCTCGTACCCTACAAGGCCCCCGGATCAGCCGGAATGGCCTGGCAGCCCGCCGGCCGCCCGCACCGAGTGGATCCGTCGGGCCGACGGTGGCGGGTGGTAATTTCGCCCGGCGGGTGTCGGGCTGACCGGCCCGGACGGCGGCGAAGGGGTGACGGTGGCGGACTGGCTGGCGGCGCTCGACCGCCGCGCGCAGTTGCGGGCGAAGGCCGGGCTGACCCGGCGACTGCACCCGCGACCCGCTGGCGACGGGGTGATCGATCTGGCCGGCAACGACTACCTCGGCCTGGCCACCCACCCGGAGGTCACCGCCGCGGCCACGGCGGCGCTGTCGGCGTACGGGTTGGGAGCCACCGGGTCGCGCCTGGTGCGCGGCTCCACCGACGCCCACCAGGCGCTGGAGGACGAGCTGGCGCGGTGGTTGGGCACCGAACGCGCCCTCGTCTTCTCCTCCGGCTACCTGGCCAACCTCGGTGCGCTGCGGGCGCTCGTGCAGCCTCGGACGCTGCTCGTGTCCGACGCCCACAACCACGCCTCCCTGATCGACGGCTGCCGGATCTCCGGGGCGGAGACAGTGGTCACCCCGCACGCCGACGTGGACGCCGTGACCGCCGCGCTCGCTGCCGCTCCGGGCCGCCCGGCGGTGGTGGTGACCGAGTCGGTCTTCTCGGTCGACGGTGACCTCGCGCCGCTGACCCGGCTGCACGCTGTCGCCCGCCGCCACGGTGCGCTGCTGCTTATCGACGACGCGCACGCGCTCGGCGTGACCGGTCCGGCCGGCGCCGGCGCGGTGGCCGCCGCCGGGCTGGCCGGCGAACCGGACGTGCTGGTGACCGCCACCCTGTCCAAGGCGCTCGGTGGTGCCGGTGGTGTGGTCGCCGGCCCGGCCGAGTTCGTCAGGCATCTGGTCGAGACCGGGCGTACCTTCATCTTCGACACGGCCCTGCCCCCGGCGGTCGCCGCCGGGGTGCATGCCGCGCTGCGGCTGGCCCGCGGCGGCGACGACCTGCGCGCGGAGCTCTCCGACCGGGTGCGGCTGGCGGTCGGTCGACTGCGGGCAGCCGGCCTGACCGTCTCCGCGCCGGACGCGGCGGTGATCTCGGTGACCGCCCCCGGGCCGGAGGCGGCGACCGCCTGGGCGGCCGACTGCCGGGAGTTGGGTGTCGCGGTGGGCTGTTTCCGACCGCCGTCCACCCCGGACAGCCGGTCCCGCCTGCGCCTCACGGTCAGTGCCGGGGTGCCCCGGGCGGATTTCGAGCAGGCAGTGGAGGTCATCGTGGAGTGTGCCCCGTGAGCGCGAGGGGTGTGCCGGGTGTGCCAGCCCCGCGGGCGGAGGTTCTCCCATGACCGGGTGGGCCGGGCCGGTCCTGGTTACCGGGACCGACACCGAGGTCGGCAAGACGGTGACGACCGCGGCCATCGCGGCCGCGGCGCAGGCCGCCGGGCTGCGGGTCGCGGTGGTCAAACCGGCTCAGACGGGTACGGCCGGCGGTGAACCGGGCGACGTGGACGCGGTGAACCGGCTGGCTGCCCCCCTTACCGGCCGCACCCTGGCCAGTTATCCCGACCCGCTCGCCCCGCTGGCCGCCGCCCGGGTGGCGGACCTGCCGCCGCTGGAGTTGTACGAGGCGGTGGACGCGGTCCGCGCGGAGGCGGACAAACACGACCTGGTGCTGATCGAGGGCGCGGGTGGGTTGCTGGTGCCGATGGGGCTGCGTCCGTCGGGGGAGCCGTGGACGATGGCCGACCTGGCGGTGTCGCTCGGCGCGCCCGCCGTTGTGGTCGCCCGCGCCGGCTTGGGCACGCTCAACCACACGGCGCTGACCCTGGAGGCGCTCGACCGGCGGGCGGTGCCGGCCGGGGTGGTGATCGGCGCCTGGCCGGGCCGGCCGGAGTTGGTGCACTGGACCAACCTCACCGATCTGGTGCCGAATCTGCTCGGCGCGCTGCCGGACGGGGCCGGCGCGATGGACCCGGGGGTGTTCCGGCGCTCCGCGCCGGGCTGGCTCACGCCGGCCCTGCACGGGGTGCTCGACGACTGGCGGGTGTGGGCCGAAGAGAGCGGCTGACACCTGACTTTCGTCGGTGTCCGCGCAGGTCGGACGTCGGTAGCCTGGCCGCCGTGCGGATCCTCGACTGCTCGCCGCCCGACCCGCTGGATCGGCGGCGTCGCCTGCTGCTGGACGCGCTGCTCTGGGTGGTGGTCGCGGCCCCGGTCGGCTACGCCGGGATCAGCCCGCCCCACCAGCGGTACGCCGTGCCGATGCTCGTCGGCAAGCTGCTGCTGCTCGGCGTTGCCGTGCTGGTCAGTCGGCGCAGACCGCTCGTCGCCCTCGTGCTGGCGGTGTCCGGGTCGGTGGTCGACGGCAACTTCGTCTTCGCCATCCCCGTGCTCAGCTACCTCGCGGGGCGGCGCACCGCTTCCGCCGCTCCCGCCGTCGGGGTCTTCGTGTTGATCGCGGCCGGCGGTACGGCGCTCAACCTGGGCCTGTTCGGCACCGGCGCGGCCACCTGGTTCCTGCTGGCCTCGGTGCTGCTGTTCGCCGCGGTGTTCCCC
Source organism: Micromonospora sp. NPDC049047 (assembly GCF_040649135.1). Classification (NCBI taxonomy): domain Bacteria; kingdom Bacillati; phylum Actinomycetota; class Actinomycetes; order Micromonosporales; family Micromonosporaceae; genus Micromonospora; species Micromonospora sp. NPDC049047. The sequence continues at coordinate 304,552 of NZ_JBEZEY010000004.1, read as the reverse complement.
TGGTTGGTGGGCCGGTACCGGCGTCAGCAGCAGGAGTTGGCAGACGCCGGTCGGCGCCACGTCGAGGCGCTGACCCGCGAGGAGCGCGGCGCCGCCGAGCGGATCCGGTTGCGGGAACGGGCCCGGATCGCCGGTGAGATGCACGACTCCCTCGGTCACGACCTCAGCCTGATCGCGTTGCGCGCCGCCGCCCTGGAGGTGGCCGCCGACCTCGACGACCGGCACCGGGCCGCGGCGGGGGAGTTGCGGGCCAGTGTCTCCGCCGCCACCGAGCGGCTGCACGAGATCATCGGGGTGCTCCGGGAGGACGGTGACGCGTCGCCGCGTCCGCGTGGGGAGACGGTCGCCGACCTGGTCGACAATGCCCGGGAGGCCGGACTCGCGGTACGGATGGACGCCGCCTCGGCGGTCGCGGACCTGCCGGCGATGACCGGCCACGCGGCGCACCGGGTGGTGCGTGAGGCGCTTACCAACGCCGCCCGGTACGCGCCGGGCGCCCCGGTCGAGGTGCGGGTCACCCGCGACGGTGAGCGGGTCGAGGTGAGCGTGGTCAACGGTGCTCCGCCGGCCGAACCGCTGCCGGCCCCGCCGTCGCAGGGCAGCGGGTTGCTCGCCCTCGCCGAGCGGGTCCGCCTCGCCGGTGGCACGCTCGACGCCGGTCCCCGCGCGGGCGGCGGGTTCGCCGTGGTGGCGGCGTTGCCGGCAGGCGCGCCGCCGGTGGAGGCGATCGGGCCCATCGGTCGGGCCGCCCCAACCGGTGCCGGTGCGCCCGTGGAGCGACCGGTGGACGCGGAACGGCGGCTGCGCGACGCCCGCCGGCGGGTCCGGCGCAGCCTGGTGGTGGCGCTGCTGGCACCGGCCGGCTTCGCCCTGGTGCTCTCGTTCGTCTACTACCCGGTGGCGACCGCCGGGACGGTGCTGGACCGGGCCACCTTCGACCGGATGCGCGTCGGCACGGCCCGCTCGGAGTTGGCCGGCCTGCCCCGGCGGCAGTTGGAACGGCCCGCGGGATCCGACCGGGCCGGCTGTGAGTACTACACCGACGGCAACTTCCCCCTGGCCGAGCCGACCTGGCGGCTCTGCTTCACCGACGGCCGGTTGGCCAGCAAGGAGTCGATCGCGTAGTGGACGCCGACAGCGCAGGGCCGGTACGGGTGGTGCTCGCCGACGACGAGGCGATGATCCGGGCCGGCGTCCGGGCCATCCTCGCCACCGACCCCGGTATCGAGGTGGTCGCCGAGGCCGGTGACGGACACGCCGCTGTGGAGTTGGTCCGTGCGCACCGACCTCGGATCGCGCTGCTGGACATCCGGATGCCGCGCCTGGACGGGTTGGCCGCCGCCGCCGAGATCCGCCGGGCCGTGCCGGAGACCGCGACGATCATGCTGACCACGTTCGGTGAGGACGACCAGGTGGCCCGCGCGCTCGGGCACGGTGCCAGCGGGTTCCTGCTCAAGGCCGGTGACCCGCGGGAGTTGCTCGCCGGTGTGCACGCCGTCGCCGAGGGCGGCGCGTACCTGTCGCCGAGGGTGGCCCGTCGGGTGATCGAGCTGGGTGCCGGGCGGTTGGCCCGCCGGCCCGCCGCGCGGGACCGTACGGCCGGGCTGACCGAGCGGGAACGGGAGGTGCTGGCCCTGGTCGGGGCGGGGCTGTCGAACGCCGAGATCGCCCGCCGGCTGCACCTGGTGGAGGGCACCGTGAAGAGTTACCTGACGAGCATCTTCACTCGTCTGGACGTGCGTAACCGGGTGCAGGCGGCGATCCTCGCGTACGAGGCGGGGCTCGTCGACGGCTGAGCGGGGGCCAGCGCGGCCCCCGCCCAGCCGGTGCGCGCTACGCGTCGCGGCGGCGCAGCACGGCCCGGCCCAGCAGCAGCGCGGCAGCGGCCCACCCGGCGAGCAGGAGCAGCCCGACCAGGCTCGGGTACGGCTCGGTGTCGCCGACCATGAAGTGCCCGCCGGCCACGCCGGGAAACCCGTCGGCGATCCGGTTCAGCAGGTCGATGTCCGGCTCCTGAAGGGACAGCGGCACGATCGTCAGGGTGGCGAACAGCACGACGATGGTGAGCACCGCGCTGCGCAGCGCGGCACCGAGGCCCAGCGCGAACACACTCACCAACGCCAGGTACGCGGCCACCGCCACGATGTCGGCGATGGTGCCGCCGACCGGTGCGTTGCCCCACTCGCCGAGCACCGGCCGGGCGACCACTGTGCCGACGCCGCCGAGCAGCAGCCCGAGGGCGAAGGTGACAGCACCGGTGACCACGGCCTTGGCCAGCAGCACCCGACCCCGCGACGGGGTGCACTGCAAGGTGGTCCGGATGGTGCCGCTTGTGAACTCGGCGGTGATCGCGAGCAGGCCCAACGCCAGCACCGCGTACTGGGTCAACTCGACCGCGTCGATGAGCACGCTGCCGACGGTGACGATCCCCGGGTCGTCGGCCGGGTCGTCGTTGGTGTTGGCGTTGGCGGCGTAGATGGCGAGCTGCCCGGCGCTCGCGGCCATCACCAGCAGCCCGGCCAGCACCGTCCACCAGGTGCTGCGCACCGAGAGCAGTTTGGTCCACTCGGCGGCCACCGCACCCCGGAAGGCGGCCGGCTTTCCGGCGGTCGGCGCGCTGGCGGGGCGGGTTCCCGCGTCGGTCTGCGTGCTCATCGGTGCCCACCTTCGGTCGGACCGCCGGCGTACTCGACGCTGTCGGCGGTCAGCTCCATGAACGCCTGCTCCAGCGACGCGCCGTGCGGGCTCAGCTCGTGCAGTCGCACCCCCAGCTCGTGCGCCAGGTCACCGACCCGGTCGGCGGTGGTGCCGGTGACGGTCAGTTCGTTGCGGTCGGCGGCCAGCACGCTCGCGCCGGTGGCGGTGAGGCGCTCGGCAAGCGCGGCCAGCCCGTCCGGGTGCGGGCTGCGCACCCGGACGGCTACCGCACTGTTGGCGATCACCTCGTCGATCGGTGCGTCGACGATCAGCCGGCCCCGCCCGATCACCACGAGTTGGTCGGCGGTGAGCTGCATCTCGCTCATCAGGTGGCTGGAGACGAAGACGGTCCGTCCCTGGTCGGCGAGCGAGCGCATGAGCTGCCGCACCCAGCGCACCCCGTCCGGGTCGAGGCCGTTCACCGGTTCGTCGAACATCAGCACCGGCGGGTCGCCGAGCAGCGCGCCGGCGATGCCGAGCCGCTGGCCCATGCCGAGGGAGAGGGTCCGACCCGGTTTGCCGGCGGCCCGCCCGTCCAACCCGACGGTGTCCAGCACCTCGTCGACCCGACGGGCGGGGATGCCGTTGCTGCGGGCCATGGCCAGCAGGTGCGCCCGGCCGGAGCGGGTCGGGTGGATGGCTCGGGCGTCGAGCAGCGCCCCCACCTCGTGCAGCGGTCGGCGCAGTTCCCGGTACCCGCGTCCGCCGATGAGGGCCTGCCCGACGGTGGGTCGGTCCAGCCCGAGGATCATCCGCATGGTGGTGGACTTGCCGGCGCCGTTGGGGCCGAGGAAGCCGGTGACCCGGCCGGGCGCGACGTCGACTGTCAACGCGTCGACAGCGACTGTCGCCCCGAACCGTTTCGTCAACCCACGTAATGTGATCATGCGCTGACGCTAGGCGCGCGGCAGGTGGCCGCACCGCGCCCGAACGGCACCACCCGACCCTTACTTTCGTCAGGTCGCCGTGCGCGGTCAGCGCACGTAGTCCTCAAGCAGCGCCGGGGTGAGCCCGGCGCGGTGGATCGCCTTGAGCGCCGCGAGCAGGTCGTCCATCAGCGCCGGCCGGAAGTGCATGAGCAGCACGTCGCCGGGGTGCACCACCTTCTCCGGGGTCTGGTAGCGCACCTTCCCCTCGTGCACGGTCTCGGTCCAGTGGAAGACCGCCTTCGCGCCGCAGTCGTGCGCCGCCGTCAACGTGGTGCTGTCGTACTCGCCGAACGGTGGCCGGAACACTGTCGGTCGCGCGCCGAACAACGCCTCCAGCTTGTCCGCCGCCCCGCAGATCTCGTGTTTCTGGCGGTCGTACGACCGGCCGGCCAGCGAGGTGTGCGTGATTGTGTGGTTCTCGACGACCCCGCCCGCCACCACGATCTGCCGGAAGTAGTCGGGGTGCTCCGTCGCCGCGGGTGAGTTGAGGAACATGGTGACCGGGATGTGCGCCCGCCGGATGAAGTCGGGCACCTGGGGCGGCCGGGCCAGCCCGCCGTCGTCGATGGTGATGAAGGCGACCTTCTGGTCGGTCGGCAGGCGGTGCCAGAACGGGGCCGCGCCGGTCGCCGGCAGCGGCACCGGTTGCGGTGGCGCTGCCTCGGGGAAGGTCGGCACCTGCGACACGTACCAGTCCAGGCTGCCGGGAGCGGGCTTCGTCGTCGGGGACGGCGAGGCCGACGGCGTGGCGGACGGGGTCGGCTGGGCCAGGGTGATCTGCCGGACGTGCACCGTACGGTCGGCTGTGCAGGCGCTCAGCAGCAGCAGGGCCAGAACTGTTACGGCGGCGAGGATCCGACGTGCGGGGGTCGCTGACACGCCCGGAAACCTACCGAAGCGAGATCAGGATCTGGTTAGGCCGGTGTCCGGACCGGACGGCGGACGACGAAGGCGTCCGGCATCCGGAAGGTGAGATTGTCCGGGCACCAGGGCGGGCGGACCACTGTCACGCCGTCAAGCAGCGGCGCTGCCTCGGCAACCACCACTGCCGCCTCCATCCGGGCCAGCACGTCACCGACGCAGCGGTGGGCGCCCGCACCGAAAGCCAGGTGACGGCGGGATCCACGCTGGCCCGGTCGGAACTCGTCGGGCGCCTCGACCACCGCCGGGTCGCGGCCGGCACGACCCAGCCAGAGCACCAGGCTGCTGCCCGCCGGCACCGCCGTCGGACCCAACGTGCGGTCCGTCGTCGCCACCCGCCGCCAGGTGACGATCGGCGGCTCCAGTCGTAGCCCCTCCTCCACCACGTCGGCCACCGCTACCTCGCCGGTGCGCAGGCCGGCCCGCACCGTGGGCTCGCCGGCCAGCCGGTGCAGCAGCAGGGTGAGGAACTGCGAGGTGGTCTCCTGCCCGGCGACCAGCAGGAAGAAGAGCGCGCCGACCACCACGTCCGGCGAGTGCCCGGCCGCGCGCAGCTGACCGGCCAGCCCGCCGCCGGTGGCCGCGAAGTCCCGCAGTACGCGGTGGAACCGGCCCACCTCGGCGGCGAGGGCCAGCTGCCGGTCGGCGTCCAGCGGCGCCCAGAACAACTCCAGCGCGGCGCGGGCGAACTCCTTGACCGCGCCGACGGGGGCGTCCGGCAGCTCGACCAGCCGGGCCAGCACCAGCAGCGGCAGGTCGGCGGCGAGGTCCGCGTACAGGTCGACAGGTGTGCCGCTGTCGAGTCGGGCGCCGAGCCGGGCGACCCGGTCCCGGACCAGCGCGGTGAGCCAGGGCCGCTGCGCGGCGACCCGCTCGGGGTGCAACGCCGCCGCGACGGTCGCCCGGATCTCGGGGTGGCTGGCACCCGAGTTGTTGGCAAGGGTCGGCGGCAACCGGAACCGGTGCCCGGCGAGCACCCGCAGCGCGGCCACCGGCATCGGGGTCACCGCGTCCAACGCGTTGTCCGGCCGGTAGCTGACCGGGTCGGCCAGGACCTGACGGACCAACGCGTGCCGGGTGACGACCAGGTGGCGTCCGCCGACGTGGTCGCTCACCTCGGCGACGTCCGGCCAGGGTGCCTGGACCACCGACCCCCAGCTGGAGAAGAGCACGTCGACACGCTAGCGGGCGGCTCCCGGCAGGCCGGCGCGCAACTGCCAGACGGTGGTGCGCTTCACCCGGACGCTCTCCAGCGCCTCCGGCACCGGCACGTCGTACGCGGCCAACTCGTCGAAGCGGTCGCGGGGCAGGAACGCCCGGCCGGGGTCACCGACCAGGGCCGGTGCGCCGGCCCGGGCGGCGCGCAGCAGGAAGCGCAGCACCCGACGGGCCATCGCGTCGCTGTAGAAGACGTCCCCGGCGAGCACCACCTCGGCGTCCCCGGCGTCGGTGTCGAGGATGTCGCCGAACTCGGCGTCGACGCGTACCCCGTTGGCCTCGGCGTTGAGCGCGACCGCCGCCACCGCCAGCTCGTCCACCTCGACCGCTCGCACCGCTGCCGCCCCGGCGCGGGCGGCGGCGATGGCCACCAGACCGGAGCCGGAGGCGAGGTCGAGCACCCGGCGGCCGGCGACCAGCTCCGGGTGGTCTGTCACGTAGCGGGCGAGGGCCTGGCCGCCGGCCCAGGCGAACGCCCAGAACGGTGGCGGCCGGTCGGTGGAGAACTCGCCCTCGGTCAGCTCCCACAGCCCGATCGGCTCGTCGGCCTGGTGCAGGCGCACCTCGGGGACGAAAGGAACCGGGGCCAGCCGGGCGTGCAGCCGGACGAACGTGCTGGAGAGCTCGGACACCTGGCGATTCTCGCGCACCGGCAACCCGGGTGCCGGGAGGAGGGGGAGACACCCGTCCGGGTCAGCGGTTCACCACTCTCGGTGAAATCACCAACCGTCCTTGGCGTCGGTTGCGAAGACACCCGTCTGTCCGGCCCGCCCGTTTCCTCCTAGCGTTTCCCGGGAGCGACGAGAAGAGGCGAGGTGGTGGTGATCGTGTGGCGGTACGCGCTGCGGGTCGGGGCGTTGGTTGCCGGCGTGACCGGGGCGGTACTCACCCTGGCCGCGCCGGCGCAGGCGGCCTTCACCACCGAGTTGAGCGGCCTGCCGGCCCGGTTCACCGCCGGGGATCAGGTGCGGACGATCTCCGCGGTGGTGTCCCGGACGGATCGGCGCGGCGGCTGCGTGAAGGTGCGCTGGTCGATGGTGCTCAGCGTGCAGGGCATCCGACTCGACCAGGTGAAGATGGACCGGGTGGAGGAGACCGGGGACTTTCCCCTGGAGATCCGGACCGAGGGTGACGTGGCCCGGCTGACCGACCGGCAGCTCGACCCGGGCACGCTCTGCCCGGGCCGCACTGTCACCGCACGCTACCGGGTGGCCTTCGCCGAGGACGTCGCCCAGGGGCGGGTCACCCTCGCCGCCGAGGCGTACGACGCCAACGCGCGCCTGCTGGCCCGGCAGACGGCCACCCGCTCGGTGCGGGGTGCGGGCGTCACCCCGACCGGTACGCCGAAGCCGAGCGCCACCCCGGCGCGGCCCAGCGACCCGGCGAGCGCGCCGGCCGAGGAGGCTGACACGTCCGAGGCGGAGCCGGTGGGGGGCTACCCGGCCGACGCGGCGCCACCGGCCGGTCGCCAGGTCTCGCAGTCCGGTGGGTTCGGCGTGGTGCAGGCCGCGTTCCTGCTCGGCGGGCTGCTGCTCTTCCTCGGGATGGGCCTGCTGCTGCGGCTGCGACACCTGACCCGGGCCACTACCGACGAGGCCGAGGACCCGCCGGTGGATCGGCGCTGGGAGCGGCCGATGTCGGCCGACAGTTGGCAACCGGCCCGCCGCTGATCGGGGGACGTGGGGGTTGGCCGGCGCACTGCCCGCCGGCTCCCACGGGGTCACCACCCTGGCCACCACGACGGCGACCCGGCGCGCGTCGACGTGCACCGCCGACGGTGCCGCCGCCTGCTGCCGGTCGCCGGGCCCGGGCGCATGGGGTCAGTCGTCAGGTGTCCAGTCGGGGTCGCGGCCGAAGGCGGCAAGCAGGTGGTCCTGCTCGTCGGCGGCGTCGGACACCCGCACTCCGGTCTGGACCAGGTTGTTGCGGCGGTAGTTGTCGAGCTGGCTGGCGAACCACTGGGCGGCCACGTGCACCGCGTCCGGGTCGAACCGAGGCTGCGCGCCGATCGCCACCGCCACGTCCCAGCCGTGGATGAGGTGCTCGGCGAGGAGTTGCTTGAGGTATTCGGTGGCCGGGGTCGGGCCGCTGGAGAGGTGCACGGTGCGGTCGAGCGTGCCCGGATGGGTGGCGGCGATCTCGGCCTGCGCGGCCGCCTCCCGCGCCGCCGTGATCGGGTCGTCGCCGAGCTGGTCGCCGTCGAGTCGGTCGCCGACCTCGTCGATGGTCCGGCCGGCGAGCAGCGGGACGCTCCACCGGTCCTCGCTCACCACGTGGTTGACGAGCGTGCGTACGTCCAGTCGGAGCAGGGGGTCGGGTCGGACCACTGGCCGGGTCCGACCTGGTCCACCCGGTCGACGAATTCGGCCAGGCTTCGGCGGTACGCCTCCAGCAGATCCATGCTGCCGATTGTTCCGGTCGGCGGGGCACCCCCGAGCCGTTTTGCCGGGCCTGGTGGGGGCGATTGCGCCGCTGCCCGGCTCAGTCCAGGTCGGCCGGGTCCAGGCCGAGCTCCCGGGCGGTGACCAGCCGGACCCACTCGCCGAACTGCCGACGGGAGATCACCCGGTCGTGCACGGCGAGTTGGACGGCGAGGCCGTCCATCACCGCGCTGATCCGCCAGGCGGCCCCGTCCGGGTCGGCGCACTGGAACGTGCCGTCGGCCACCCCGGCGGAGATCACCGCGGCCAGGTCCTGCCGCCAACGCAGGTCGAGGCGGCGGGACACCTTCTCCAACTCCGGCGTACGCAGCGACTCGGACCAGCCGTCGATCCACATCGACCAGGAGGTCGCCCTCCCGGCCGGGGTGTAGAGCTTGAGGATCCGGCGGAGCTTGGTCAGCGGGGGAGCCGAGGAGCGGGTCACCGCGTCCAGTCGGGCCAGATCCTGCTCGACCGCGTACGCGAAGGCCTGCGCGAGCAGCCGGTCCTTCGTGGCGAAGTGGTAGAAGACCAGAGCCTGACTGACGCCGGCGGCCTGTGCCACGTCGGCCGTCCGGGTGTTGGCCAGACCGCGCTCCACGATCACGTCACAGGCGGTGCGCAGCAGGGCATCCAGGCGGATCTCGGCCGCACGTCTCGTCACGACCGTTACCGTAGCCCATCCGACTGAACACGAACAGTTACCACCGCAGCCGGATTCACGCTGTGACAGTCGGAAGCCGGACAATTCCTTGGGGTCCCGTCGGTCGTTTCTCAGAAGGTGTTCACCGAGGTTCCGCTGGCGTGGATGATGCACGAAGCGCCTGGTGGCCGGGGTTCGGCGCATCGACGGCAGGCAATCGTTCGGCGGTGTCCGAGGGTGACCGTCGGTGGCGGCCGACGGCACCAGGTCAGCCCCCTAGGAAGCCCTGTCGGCGGTGATACCGATCCCGCTGGGGCGGAAATGGGACGCGCCGAGGCGACCCCGAGTTGGCAGTCTTTCACCGGCTCGGCTAAAGTTCTCATCCGTCACCCGGGAACGTCCGGGGGCGTGCGGACGTAGCGCAGCTGGTAGCGCATCACCTTGCCAAGGTGAGGGTCGCGGGTTCGAATCCCGTCGTCCGCTCGGAGCTGCCGCCACGCATGACGGGGGCAACCTCGGTGGGGTGGCCGAGAGGCGAGGCAACGGCCTGCAAAGCCGTGTACGCGGGTTCAAATCCCGTCCCCACCTCGGCAATAGGCACGGGCGATTGGCGCAGTGGGAGCGCGCTTCCTTGACACGGAAGAGGTCACTGGTTCAAACCCAGTATCGCCCACCAGTAAACCAGCGGCTCGTCACCGGATTCCGGTGACGAGCCGCTGGTTTTGTTCCGGGCGGTCGGCCCCGGTGGGTTCACGTCAGGCTGAGCCGATAGCCGATCCCACGGACGGTGTGTACGCGTACCGTCGCGCCAGCCGCGCGCAGCTTGTGGCGTAACCGTTTCACCGCCGAGTGCAGGATCGACGTGTCGCCGAGGTAGGCGGCGCCCCAGACCGACTCGAAGAGCCGCTGGTAGGTCCAGACTCCGGTCGGTGCGGTGGCGAGGTGCGTGAGCAGGTTCCGTTCGAGGCGGGTGAGGGTGAGCGGTTGTCCGCGCCAGGTCACCAGGTGGTCGCGCGGATCGATCACGAGGTCGCCGAGGCTGATCCGGTCGTCCGCGTCGGCGCTGGCGTGGGCCGGGCCTCCGGCTGCTGGATCCGCATCTGGTTCGGCGGTGGCTCCGACGCTGAGACTGAGCAGTGGGCCCGGTGCGCCGATCGCGGGCGGACCGATCATCGCCTGCAACTCGGCCAGGTCGGCGCAGATCACCAGGGTGCCGAGGCCGTCCAGGCGCCGGACCATCCGCTCGCGCACCGACACGTCGGCGGTTACGCAGAACACGAGGGACACGTCGTCCGTCACCGTTCCCCCTCCCCAGGCGCCACAGGAAAGACAACGCTGTCCGACCCCCGTAGTCAATGGTTTCAGCGGATGACAGTGGCCACGGGCGTCGATTTCAGAGTGTGGCAGGGGAAACTTTGTCGATCGTTCCAGATTGCGGGTAGCGTTCGGCGCATGGCCCGTACCCGCGAGTTCGACTTCGACGCCGCAGTCGCCGCCGCCATGGACGTGTTCCGCAGAAAGGGCTACGAGGGCGCCTCCATGCGCGACCTCTCCGATGCGACCGGCCTGGGCAGCGGCTCGATCTACGCCGCCTTCGGCAGCAAGGACGGCCTCTACCTGGCGGTGCTCGACCTCTACCGGCAGCGCTACGCCACCCCGATGGTCGACCTGCTGCGCTCCGGCAACGACGCGCGGGCGGTCATCCGGGAGATCTTCATCGGTGCGGTGGACGACATCACCGGCGACGGCCGGCACCTCTCCTGCCTCATCGTCGGCGCCTCGATGGAGCGCGCGCACCAGGACGTGCGGGTCGCCGAGCGGCTCCGCTCGACCACCCAGTCCCTGGAGTTGGCCCTCTACGACCTGCTCGCCGAGGCCCAGTTGCGGGGTCAGATCACCACCGACCGCAGCGCCACCGACCTGGCCGGCTTCCTTGTGACAAGCCTTCAGGGGCTGCGGGTGATGGGCGCCATCAGCCCGGACCGGGCGGCACTGACGCGGTATGCCGAGGTCGCGCTCACCTGCCTGGACTGACCGCCGGCCGAGGTGGGCGGTACCCGCGCCGCTGAACGTGCTCGCCGGGCCGGGCCGGGCCGCGGGCGGGGGTCAGCGGCGCGCCGGGCCGACTGCCCGCCTCGCGGTGGCCGGCCCGGCGTCGCACGATCCGCCGACTTTGCCGGCGGTGCCCAACTGTCGGGTCACAGCGGCGGGGCGATGTCCCGCCGCTCCTCGACCCGCTGGTATTCCACCGGCTGCTCGGTGGTGGTGACCACCTGGCGACGCCGGCCCCAGATCATCGTGGTCATGATCAGGCCGAGCACGCCGGCTCCCATCAGGATCCAGCCGACCACGTCGAGGTTGATGCCGCCGACGCTCGCGTCCAGGGCGAAAGTGAGGATCGCGCCGAGCGCGATCAGGAAGATGCTGGTGCCGATACCCACGACAGCCTCCTTAAGGGGGTGTGGTGCGCTGTCGAGCGATTCAGTACCCCGGTGGCCACCAGCGCAATCGCCACCGCCGAGGGTGCCGCGTCAAGCGATCTTGGCATCGGGTAGAGTTCACCTGTCGCCGGCGCAAGTCGGGGACGTGCGGACGTAGCGCAGCTGGTAGCGCATCACCTTGCCAAGGTGAGGGTCGCGGGTTCGAATCCCGTCGTCCGCTCGCGATCTGCCCCATCGGGGCCTGGCCGCCGGGTTCGGCGGTCGCCACGGGCGATTGGCGCAGTGGGAGCGCGCTTCCTTGACACGGAAGAGGTCACTGGTTCAAACCCAGTATCGCCCACCACCTATGTGAGCTGTTCAGCCTGGCCCGTTACCGGATATCCGGTGACGGGCCTCGGCCGTTCTGCTCCCACTGCCACCAGCCGGTCACTCGCCGGCGCGCAGTACCTCACTCAACCTGTCGCGTCGCCGCAGCGCCGCCTCGACGGGTACGACCGCGGCGGCCGCGGCCAGCAACGCCACGCTCACCAGGCCGAGCAGCCACCACGGCAGGACCGGCACCGGGTCGGCGGCCTGGCCGGTGAGCAACCGCAGCTCGAGCGGGCCGAGCGTCAGGTGCGCGAGCAGGGCCCCGAGGAGCGGGCCGCACACCGCGGTGACCACGACCGGCGGCAGCAGCTCTCCGGCGGCGACCCAGCGCACGTCGCGGGGCCGCAGGCCCAGGGTCCGCAGCCGGGTCAGGGTCTGCCACCGTTGCGACGCACCGGCGGCGGCGGCGAGCGTGAGGCCGAGCAGCCCCAGCGCCAGCAGCACCGCGGCGGCCGTCCACGCCAGCCGGAGCAGCCCCGCGGTCAGCGGCGCCACCCGCTGTGCCCGCAGGACGTCCGCGCGCACCACGACCTCGGCGGTGACGCCGGTGTCCGACACGGCCCGCGCCGCGCCGGGACCGGTCACCCAGACGGTATTCGGAACGGCCGGCAGCCCGGCGTCGGCGAGGGCCGCGGCGTCCACGATGACGACGTCGTTGGCGCCGCCGACGGAGGGAGCGGTACCGACCGCGGCGAGCTGGACCGCCGGGGCGTCGTCCCGGCGCAGCTTCAGCCGCATGCCGGTCCGCAGCTCGCCGCTGCTCGATCGGACCAGCGCCGGGACGCCCTCGGGACGAGGACCGGGCGCCGTGAGCCGGTCCAGCGCCGGTGCGTCGGGCAGCGGGGTGGTGGCCAGCAGGCGTTGGAACGCGGCGGTGTCCACGATGACCAGGCGTGGGGTGAGCAGCGTCGATTCGGTGAAGACGGGTGCCGAGTCGGTCACCTGCGCGACAACTACCTGCCGGACGCCGGGTGCGGCGGCGATGCGCTCGGCGAGTGCCGGCGTGGTTTCGGCGGCGTCGGAGTCGACGTCGAGGCGGGCATCCGCGCCGACGGTGCTCCACGCGCCGTCGGTCAGACCCCGGCTGACGGTGGGGCCGAGGATGAGCGCGAACGACGCGAGCGCCGTGGCGCTGACCAGCACCAGCAGCGGCAGTGCGCGCCCGGCCGTGGTGGCCGCCTGGGCGGCACCGAACACGGCCAGCGGGCGGCGTGAGCGCATTGCCTGTCGGAGTGCGAACCGCGCCCCGAGGGGCAGCAGCCGGAGCAGGACCAGCGCGCCGACGAGCGCGCCAAGCGTGAGGGCGCTGATCGGCAGGATCAGGTCTCCGGCCAGCTCACCCGTGTCGCCGTCGGAGCCGACGGGCAGGAGCCCGCGCTGGTGCAGGGTGACGAAGGCTCCGGTCGCCGCGATCAGGACAGCGGCCTCCACGGCGGCGCGGCGCAGCTGGCCGGTGGCCCGGATCCAGCGCCGAGCGGCCGGGTTCGCGGGTTGGCGCCGGTCGCGGCTGGCGCGGGCGGCGGCGCGGATGCCGAACGCCGGCCCGGCGACGGCGCCGGCCAGGACCACCGGGACGGCCCAGGTCCAGGAGACGCCGGGAGTGGCCACCCGGGCGAGCGCGAGCCCGACGGCGCCGGCCGACAGGGACACCACAGTGGACTCGAGGACGAGTTCCGCGCCGAGGTCGGGTAGGGCCACCCCCCGCTGCCGGGCGGCGCCCAGCGCCGGGGTGCGGCGGCGGACCAGCAGGTCGGCGGCGAGCAGCAGCACCAGCACCGTGGCGGTCAGCACCCCGGTGAGCAGGACGGCGGCCTGTGCGGAGGCGGCGCTGATCTGCCTGCGGGCGTCGCGCAGGGCGGTGTCGAGCTGCGACTCCCACTTCAGGGACTGGTCGCGGTCGTTCGATGCGCCGGAGTTTGCCTTGAGCTTGACCACCTGGCGGGCGAGCGCCGCGCTGGTCTCCCAGGTGAGCGCGTCGGGTTCGGGGGCGAAGTGGACGGTGCGCCGCAGTTGGTCCTCACTTACGGCGAGCCGGGCGTCCGGTAACGAGTCGCGCGACAGCAGGCCGCCGAACCGGGTGGTCCCCACACCGTCGGCCCCGGGCACCGGGCGCAGCAGCGCCGGGGCGAGTTGCCAGGCGGGATCGGCGCTGTCCGCGGGTCGGTAGATTCCGCTGATCCGGACGTCTCTCTCGCGACCCTTGCCGTCCTTGACCGGGATTCGATCGCCGGGGCCGAGGTGGAGCGCTGCGGCGTCCGCCTCGGAGAGGCCGATCTGCACCGGCCAGGGCGGTCCGTCGTAGGGGATCTCGACGAATTCGTCGCCGACCGCGGCACCGGGGGCGCTGCCGGCGACCCAGGTCACGTCCGGGCCGCCGAGGTCACCGGCCAGGTAGCTGAACTGGAAGGTGCGCGGCGTGCTGCCCTCGGTGATGCTGAGGATCGGACCGTTGACGACGGCGACGGGCGGACGCAGCGCGGCGTCCAGGTCGGGCCCGAGCGCGTATGCGGCCCGGGCGCGAAAGTCGTCGACGTCCTTGGCGAGCTGGGCCATCCGGACCCGGCCGGTCATCCCGTCGTCGCCTTCCCAGTGGGCGTTGACGAGAACATCAGCGGTCTGACCGACGCGGCGGACGGTGTCCTGGACGGCGCTGTCGGCGGCGGCGCGGAGCAGCGCCGGCGCGGCCCCGACGAGCATCGTGACGGCTGCGATGACGGCGGCGGTGAGCAGCAGCGCTCCGGCGTCGGTGCGGCCCCGGCCCCGGACACTAGGCCAGTGCGGCGCCGGCCAGCGGCGGGTCAGCCACCGCTTCACGGCGCCACCCGCAGGTGCGCGGCGTCGGCCCGGCGGACCTGGACGGTGACCACGACGGCGACCGCCAGCAGGCATCCGGCCAGCAGTACGACGAGAAGTGCGGCCTCGGCCGGCCACGGCCAGTGCGGTTGGGCGGTCGGCACGGGCGCGGCGCCGGTGTCCGAGCGCACGAGCAGGGGAGCGACGACGCGGGTGGCGAGCGCGCCGACGACCGCGCCCGCCGCGAGCAGGGGCAGCAGCACACCAGCGTGCTGGCCGAGCAGGACGGCCCGGATGCCGCGCCGGGACATCCCCAGGCCGCGCAACCGTGCCACCTCGACGGCGCGGAGCTGCAGATCGCAGGTGACGTGCAGTACGACGCCGGCGAGCAGCAGCAGGGCCGCGGCCGGAACGATCAGCCGAAGCGCGGCCGGCAGCCCGGCGCGGAGCGGACCGCTGGTGCGGCGGGCGGTCTCCGCCTCGCGGGTCGCGACGGTGCCCAGGTGCAGGGCGTCGGCCCGTTCGGCGGCGCCGGGACCGGCTGGGTGGCCGACCCACCAGGCGTCGACCGGGAACGCCAGGTCGCCTTGAACGGCGCGGGCGCGGGACAGCATGTCCAGATCGGCCAGGACGGCGGCGGCGCCGGGGGCGGACGGAACGGTCGGCACGACCTCGGCGACGACGATCGGGACGGGCGTGATGCCGACCGTGACACTGAGCCGGCTGCCGCGGTCGGCGCCGACCGCGCTGGCAAAGTCGGCGGAGACGGCGACGGGCACCGGGCCGGGGTCCGGGAAGGCGGTGGCGACGAGAGTCCGGGCGGCCTCCTCGGCGCCGCCGAACTCGACTGTCGCGGCCATCCGCAGCGCGGTTCCGGTCGGCGTGGCGGACACCGTGACGGTCGGGCTGTCCACCTTGCTCGGGATCGGCGGCGCGGACGTGGCGGTCCAATCCGATCCGTCAGTGGAGCGCTCCGCCGGCCCGGCGGGCGGCATGGTGAGGGTGACGGCTACGTCGACGGCTCCGCCGGCCGCGTCGGCGCTGACCGGCAGGGCGACCGCCACGAGGCGCAACCCGTCAGCCGGCGCGCAGTCGGGCAGCCGGACCTCCCGGCCGTCGAGCGGTACGGCGGGACCCGTGCAGGAGGTGCGCAGGCCGATGGCGTCCTGGAGGAGCAGCCGGGGTGTCACGCTGAGCGGGGCACCGCTGGCGGCGGTCCCGCTCAGGACCAGCGGTGCGCCAGCCGGAATGGCGAGGCCGACGGCCCGGGTGCGTGGTGCCAGCGTGGCGCCCACGTCCGCCCAGCCGCGGTCGTTGTCCAGCCGCCCGCGCAGCAGCGCGTCGGCGCGGGCGGTGTCGACGGCGACCAGGCGCGGCGGACTGCCGGCGCTGCCGAGCCACTGACCGACCGTGGTGCCACGGTTGAGGGCCGGACTCACCGCCCCCGCGGTGGCCGCGTCGACGAGCGCGCCGTCGCCGGCCACCGGCGTCGTGCCGAGGGTGACTGCCAGATCGGTGCCGACGGAGAGCGCGGCCTGGTCGCGCTGCGACTGGTGCCACGTGCTGTCGAAGGCGAGGCCGAAGGTGCCGGCCGCGCAGGCCAGCCCGACGAGCAGCCCGGCGGCGACCGCCTGGGGCCGGCGGGCGGCCTCGGCGAGCGCCAACGGAAGCGCCAGCCCACGGGCGCGGTACGCCAGCCGGTCGACGCCGCGCAGGGCGGGTAGTACCACTCGCAGCGCCAGGGCGGCACCGGCGGTGAGCAGCAGCGCCGGCGCGAGCACCCGGACCAGGTCGGCGCGTGGGGTGGCGGCGGTGGGCTGCGCGTACAGCTGCCACCAGCCGGCGGCGGCGAACGCCGCGAGCAACAGGTCGGCGCCGGACCGGGCCAGCAGTTCCCGGCGGGTGCGCCGGTCGCCGGCGGCCGGGACGGCCCGGATCGCCAGGACGGTGAGTACCGCGGCGAGCACCAGCGCGCCGCTGGCGACCGCGAGGACCTGGACACCGGAGGTGGCTGGCGCAACGGTCAGGCCGGCGCTGTCCAGTGGCGGTAGGTGGGTCAGGCCGGCGTGCAGGGCCGACGAGGCCGGTATGGCGAGCGCGGCGGCCACGGCGGCGACCAGCCCGGCCTCGACTGTCGCGGTGGCGGCGAGTTGACGACGGCTGGTGCCCAGGGCGGAGCGCAGGGCGGTCTCGTCGGCGCGGATGCCCGCGGTCAGCCGGCCGGCGAGGACGAGTGCCGTCGCGGCCAGGACACCGCCGAGGACGGCGATGGCGAGTACGACGGCAGCGGTGACCTGCCGTTGGTCGTCGGCGCTCCGCAGGGTCAGCGGCAGTTTCGAGGCGACCCGGGCGAGGTCGGCGCGGTCGCCGAGGGTACTGGCCAGCGGGCCGTCGGCGCTGCCCACGGCCTCGGCCACGGTCTCCAGGTCGCGGCGGCTGGAGTGGGTGAGGTCCGGATGGGCGGTGATCTCCATCCGGTCGACCGTGGCACCGGTGCCGAGCAGGTCGGCGAGGTCGACGAGGAACGGGCCGTAGGCGTTTACCGGCTGCATGAAGCGGCCGTCCCGGTAGTCGATGGCGAGGCCGGCCCCGGCCAGCGGGTCGCGGTCCCAGCCGCGCCCCGGCAGCGGGCGTACCACGCCGACGACTGTCACGTCGATGGCCGGGACCGGCGGGTGGGCCAGTTCGGCGCCGAGGCGTACCCGGCGACCGGGGGTGAGGCCGAGCTCTTGTGCGGTGGACTCCAGCAGCACCGCGTCGCCAGGGTGCTGTGGCCAACGCCCGGTGACGAGCTCGGCCCGGGCCGGCAGATCGTCCAAACCCGACAGGTACGCCTGGGGCGCGACGGTGGTGCCCGGCGCGAGCGTGGGCGGCAGCGCCCGCAGCACCGTCGACGCCCGCGCGGTTGTCGTCACCGAAAACGGTGCGAGCGTGGCGGTCATCACGGTGCGGGTGTCCGCGGCGACGGACGGTGCGTCCGGGCCCTCGACGCTGCCGGTGTAGACGGTCACGTCGACGTCGGCGGGGGCGGCGCGGGCCATCGCGACCTCCAGGGCCCGCTCGGCGGTGCGGGTGACAAGCAGGGTGCAGGTGCCCAGCAGTGTCGCGCCGATCGTGACGATCCCGAGGAGGGCTGCCAGCAACGGCCACTGCGCGCGGGCGCGCCGGCTGACCAGCCTCAGCATCGTCGCGTCACCTGGCGTCCGGCACGGGCTCGTTCGGCCGCCCGGCCGCCTGGTCGTCGAGGTGCCCGTCGTTGATGCGGATCACCCGGTCGGCCAGGGCCATCATCACCGCGTCGTGCGTCGACACCAGGACTGTGACGTTTTCGGATTCCACTATGCCGCGCAGCAGGGCCATCACCGACAGGCCTGTCTCGGCGTCCAGTTGCCCGGTGGGCTCGTCGGCGAGCAGCAGCCGGGGCGAGGCGGCCAGCGCGCGGGCGATCGCCACCCGCTGCTGCTGGCCGCCGGACAGCTCGGCCGGTCGCTGCTGGGCGTGGTCGGCCAGCCCGACGAGTTCCAGCAGCAACTCGACCCGCCGCTCGCGCTCGGCCGGGGCGGCGCGGGCCAGCCGCAGCGGGGCGGCGACGTTCTCCGCGGCCGACAGCACCGGGATCAACCCGAAGCTCTGGAAGATGTACGACACCTGCTCGCGCCGCAGCCGGGACAGCCCATCCTCGTCGAGTGCTGTGACGTCGGTGCCGTTGACGTGCACGGTGCCGGCGTCCGGGCGGTCCAGGCCGCCGATGACGTTGAGCAGGGTGGTCTTGCCCGACCCGGACCGGCCGACGAGCGCCACCATGGCACCGGCGGCCACGTCGAACGACACGCCGCGCAGGGCGTGTACGACGGTCGGCCCGGTGTGGAAGCGCCGGTGTACGCCGCGCACGCGCAGCAGCGGTTCGCTACTCATTCGCCGCTTTCCGAGTCGGGGCGGATCGTGATGTGGTCGGGTTCCAGGGCCAGCCGGACCCGTCGGGTGAGTGCCAGCGCCTGGCGGAACTCGCGGGGCACCTGGACCCGCCCGGCCCGGTCCATCACGGCGTACTCCTCGGCGATCAGGTGGGTGTCGCCGGCCGCGTCGGTGGTGGTGCGGCGCAGCACCTCGCTGCTGGTGCGCCCGTCCCGGATCGCGACTGTCCGTTCGACCTGACCGCTGACCTCCGGGTCGTGGGTCACCACGACAACTGTGACGCCGTAGCGCCGGTTGACGTCCCGCAGCACGCCGAAGACCTCCGCGGACGTGGCGGCGTCCAGCTCGCCGGTCGGCTCGTCGGCGAGCAGCACGCGCGGCTGGTTGGCAAGCGCCACCGCGATCGCGACCCGCATCTGCTGCCCGCCGGAGAGCTGCCCGGGCCGTCGATCGGCGCAGTCGGCGACGCCGAGGCTGTCCAGCAGTTCGGCCGCGCGTTCCCGGCGCTCCGCCTTGGCGGTGCGGGCCGCGGTCATCGGCAGGTCCACCATCTCCCGCGCGGTCAGGTAGGGGATCAGGTTGCTCGCGGTCTGCTGCCGGACGAACCCGACGGTGCGCCGCCGGTAGTCCACCCGGTCGGCGCGGGACATCGTCAGCAGATTCCACCTGTCCACCCGGACCCGCCCGGCGGTGGGGGCGTCGATGCCGGCCAGGATGGACAGCAGCGTCGACTTGCCCGACCCGGAGGCACCGACGACGGCGACCAGTTCACCGCTCTCCACTGCCAGGTCGAGCCCCTGGAGGGCCTGCACCTCGATGGAGCCGGTCTGGTAGATCCGCACCAGGTTCTCGCAGACGATGAGCGCGTCCCGGCCGAACTCGGGCGCCCGCGCGGACGGCTGCGGCAGGGACAGCGGGGTGCTGGACATTGTCAGCAGTTTCGCAATTGGCGGCTCTGTTGACCATGCTCCGAAGCGGCTTTTTTTGGGTATCCCGGGCGCGGTCCGCTACCGCGCGTCACGCTCGTCGCGGTTCTGCCTCTGGCAGATCTGCCAACGGTGAAACGGGGTGCCGTCCGCCGGCCCGCGACGGCAGGGTGGCGGGCATGAGACTGCTGGTGCTGGGCGGCACGGGATTCGTGGGCGGCGCGACTGTCGCCGAGGGCGTACGCCGTGGTTGGTCGGTGACGGTGTTCAACCGAGGGCTGCACGGCGTGGTGCCTCCCGGCGTACACCGGTTGCGGGGTGACCGCACCGCCCCGGACGGCCTGGCGGCGCTGGCGGGCGGCGAGTGGGACCTGGTGGTGGACACCTGGGACGGTGCGCCCCGCATCGCGGGCGACGCCGCCCGCGCCCTCGCCGCATCGGTGGACAGGTACGTGTACGTGTCCAGCGGTTCGGTCTACCGCGACCCGTCGGCGCACGGGCTGGACGAGGAGTCCCCGGTGGTGGACGCCGAGCCGGATGCCGTCGACGGCGACTACCCGCAGCTCAAGGCGGGTGCCGAACGTGCCGTACGGCAGGTGTTCGACGACCGGGCGCTTGTCGTCCGCGCCGGTCTGATCCTGGGCCCGGGGGAGGACATCGGCCGGTTGCCCTGGTGGCTGCGGCGCGTCGAGCGCGGCGGTGACGTGCTCGCGCCCGGCCCGGCGGACCTGCCGGTGCAGTACGTCGACGTCCGCGACCTGGCGGCGTGGATGCTGGACGCGGGCGCCGGACGGTTGGGCGGGACGTTCAACGCGGTCGGCCCCCGGGCGCAGACCACGATGGGTGAGCTTCTCGACGCGTGCGTGGCGGCCACCGGAGCAGCCGCCCGGCTGCGCTGGACCGACCCGGACCGGATCGTCGCCGCCGGGGTGCAGCCGTGGAGCGACCTGCCGATCTGGTTGCCGATCGGCCACCCGTACCGCGGGTTGCTGGAGCGGAACGTGACCCGCGCCCTCGCCGCCGGGTTGACCTGCCGGCCGGTGGCCGAGACCGTCGCCGACACCTGGCGGTGGCTGCGCGAGGTCGGCGTGGTGCCGCCGCGCGCCGGGCGACCCCAGCGCAGCGCTATCGGCCTGGACCCGGCCCGGGAGGCGGCGCTGCTCGCCGGCTGACCGGTCGGTCGCCGTTCAGGTCGACACCGCCGGCAGGTCGAGCACCTCGTCGACATCCCGGCGGGGGGTCGGTCGGCCCGGCTGGCCGTAGCCGATCCGCAGCACCATCTGCGGCGTGCCGAACCGCCCCAGCGACAGCCGCAGTTGCTCCCGGGCCGTTGACACCTCGATCGGTTGGGAGAGCATCGACACACCCAGCCCGGCGTCGGTGGCGACGAGCAGCAACCGTTGCAGGGCCTGGCCGGCGATCACCTGGTCCACTGCCGTGTTGCCGGCCGATCCGAGCACTCCGACGAGGGGTTCCGGCTCGAAGTCGCGCCCCGGGGCGCGGTCCCGCCCACCGAAGCCGCGCGCCGGCAGGACGTCCTGCGGCTCGCGTTGCGGACCGGCGGCCCAGGCGGGTACGCCGTCCGGTGCCGGCTCCCGGCGCAACCACCGTTCGGTTTCCGCCCGGTACGCGGGGTCGCGCTCCAGCACCCGGTGTGCGCTGCGGGCGATCTCGCCGAACGCGGAGACCGCGCTCACCCCGATCAGCAACTCCAACCAGCACTGCTCGGCTTGGGCTGCCTCACCGAGGCGCCACCGGACGTCGGCCGGCACCGGGTCCGGCCAGAACGGCAGGCGGTTGCTGAACCGGCGGGGGATGGCCGCGCACAGGCTCTGCTCGGCGGGGGTGGGTCGGCGCGGAAGGTCCGGCACCAGCCGGGCCAGCAGGTCCGGCTCGGCCGGGTCGGGGCGTAGCCGTACCCGGGCCGGGGTCCCGGCCACGGCCAGCGCGATCCGCAGGTTGAACAGCGCCGCGCCGCAGGCGACCCGGACACCCCAGCCGCTGGGGTCGGTCGCCGGCAGCCGGCGGGACCGGTCGGCCAGCACCTCGATGCCGCCGTCGCGCAGCCGCAGCCGCCACGGCTGGGTGTTGTGCAGCGACGGTGCCCGGACCGCGGCCACGGCGGCGACCCTCAGCTGGGCTTCGGTGTAGCCGATGTCCATGGCGGTGCTCCTGTCCCGGCGGGCCGACGGCTGACGGTGCCGCTGTTGGCGTACCCCCACGTTGCCTGGTCGGGGCGGCTGTGGAGCAGGGCCGGACGTCCCGACCGGCCGGGCCCGACCGCCCTCGACCGACGGCCCGAGCGGGTCGGGACTTTCGGCCCGTGCGCTGGGCCGAGGTGCGGCTGTAGAAACGACTGATGATCCGTGTCTTCCTCCTCGACGACCACGAGGTCGTCCGCCGTGGCCTGGCCGACCTGCTGCAGAGCAGCGGTGACATCGAGGTGGTCGGCGAGTCCGGCTCCGCGCAGGAGGCCGCACGCCGGATCCCGGCGTTGCGGCCCGACGTGGCGATCCTGGACGCGCGGCTGCCCGACGGCAACGGCATCGACGTGTGCCGTGACGTCCGGGCCGTCGACTCGTCCATCAAGGGTCTGATCCTCACCTCGTACGAGGACGACGAGGCGCTGTTCGCGGCGATCATGGCGGGGGCCGCCGGGTACGTGCTCAAGCAGATCCGGGGCACCGACCTGGTCGACGCGGTGCGGCGGGTGGCGGCCGGGCAGTCGCTGCTGGACCCGGCGATCACCGCCCGGGTGCTGGAGCGCATCCGGACCGGGGTCGAGCAGCCGCGCGAGCTGAAGTCACTCACCGAGCAGGAGCGGCGGATCCTGGAGTACGTGGCGGAAGGGCTCACCAACCGGGAGATCGCGGCCAAGATGTTCCTGGCGGAAAAGACTGTGAAGAACTACGTGTCGAGCGTGCTTGCCAAACTGGGCCTGGAGCGTCGCACCCAGGCCGCCGTCCTGGCCACCCGGCTGCTCGGCAAGACCCCCTGACCCGAGCCGCGCCGGTCAGTCGCGTAGCGGCACGGACCAGCTCACCTCGGTGCCGTGCGGCTCGACCGGGCGGATGGTGAAGGTGCCGGCGTGACCCTCGGCGCGCTCGCGCAGGTTGACCAGCCCGCCACGGGCGGCGGCCGGGTCGCAGCCCACCCCGTCGTCGGTGACCGTCACGCTCACCCACCCGGCGTCGACGCGTACGGCGACGGCGACCCGGGTGGCCTGGGCGTGGCGGACCGTGTTGGACAGCGCCTCGCGCAGCACCGCTGTGAGATCCGGGCGGATGGCGTCGGGGACGGCGCTGTCCACCGGGCCGGCCACCTCCAGGTGCGGTTTGAAGCCCAACGACTCGGCGGCCAGCTCGACCGCCTCGCGGATCTCGGTGCGCAGCGCGGCGGTCATCGGCGTCCGCAGCTCGAAGATGGTCCGGCGGATGTCGCGGATCGTGGCGTCCAGGTCGTCGACGGCTGCGTTGATCCGCTTGGCGACCTCCGGGCGGCCCATCATCGGCGCGGTGCTCTGGAGTTGCAGGCCGGTGGCGAAGAGCCGCTGGATCACCACGTCGTGCAGGTCGCGGGCGATCCGTTCGCGGTCCTCCAGGACCACCAGCAGCTCCCGTTCCTCCTGACCGCGGGCCCGTTCCATGGCCAGCGCCGCCTGACCGGCGAAACTGCCCAGCATCGCCACGTCGTCCTCGCTGCTGGCGCCGCCGCGATCCGCGCGGTGCGCCACCACCAGCACGCCGTGCAGCGTGTCGGCGGTGGCCAGGGGTGAGATCACCGTGGGCCCGGTGCGCAGCAGCGCCGGCCACGGGGCGGCGTGCGCGAGGTCGTCCACCCGGTCGTGTCGGCCCTCCGCGACCGCCGGGCCGAAACTGGTGTCGGCCGCCGGCAGGACCGTGCCGACCAGCGCGTGGGCCTGCTCGTCGGCACCGTCGACCACCTCGACGGTGAACTGCGCGGCGTCGGCGTCGTAGAGCAGCACCAGCGCCAGTTCGGCCTCGGCGACCTCCCGGGCCCGCCGGGCGACCAGGGCCAACGCGTCGGTACGGCGTACCTCGCCGAGCAGCACCGAGGTGATCTCGGCGGTGGCGGCGAGCCACCGTTCCCGCCGGTGTGCAAGCGCGTAGAGGCGGGCGTTCTCGATGGCCACGCCGGCGGCGGCGGCGAGTGCGACGACGATCTCCTCGTCGTCGTCGGTGAACTGGGCGCCGCCCTGCTTCTCGGCCAGGTAGAGGTTGCCGAACACCTGGTCGCGGATGCGCACCGGCACGCCCAGGAAGCTGTGCATCGGCGGGTGGTTGGCCGGGAAGCCGTAGGAGCGGGGGTGCCGGGTGATGTCCGGCATCCGTAGTGGTCGGGGCTCGTCGATGAGCAGGCCGAGCACGCCCCGCCCGTGGGGCAGGTCGCCGATCTTCGCGTGCTGCTCGGCGGTGATGCCGTGCACGATGAAGTCGTGCAGCAGCCGGTCCGGGCCGAGGATGCCCAGCGCGCCGTAGCGGGCCCCGGCCAGTTCGCAGGCGTGCCCGACGATGCGTTGCAGGGTGCTACGCAGATCGAGGTTGCTGCCGATGCCGACCACCGCGTCGAGCAGGGCCCGCAGCCGCTCCCGGCTGGTGACGACCTCGCCGACCCGGTCCAGCATCTCCTGGAGCAGTTCGTCGAGATGGACCCGGGACAGTGGGCTCAAGCCGAGCGAAGGGGTGCCCGAGAGGTCCTGACGAGGCGGCGGCACGCTGCTGGTCATCGGGGGATGGTAGCCCCGGTGACCTTGTCGGCAGAACCCGTCAGCGCACGGCGGAGGTGTCGACCACCTGCGCGGTGGTCAGCCGCGGCGTGTGCGGGGGCCCCGCCTGCGCCGGGTCCGCGATGCCCAACCGGAGCACCAGGTACGGGAAGCCGATCCCGGCGAGCAGCTGACGCAGGGTCTGCCGGGTGCCCGGCACCTCCACCGCCGCGCTGAGCGGCACCACCGACACGCCGAGCCGGGTGGCGGTGAGCCAGCCGGCGGAGAGCGCCTCGCCCGCGCGCAGCCAACTGTCCGTTTCGTCCTCGTCGCCGTGCAGCATCGCGTACACCGCCGCCTGGTCGTGGCCGGGACCGATGGGCAGGCTGCCGGGGCGGCCGAAGTCGCGGCCCGGCACTGTGGTCTGCGCGGGCTGCCCCGGCAGCACCTCCGCCGGCAGTCCGGTGCCGCCGGAGGCCCGGCCCGTCCAGTACGCCAGTTCGGCGCGCATCTCCGGATCTTCCGCCTCGACGGTGTCGGCCCGCCCGGCCGTGGCGGCCAGCTCCAGCACCTGATCGCGGTCGAGGACCTGTATCCGGCAGCCCTCCGCGGTCACCGCATGGGTGATCTGCTCGATCGCGTCGGTCGGGACCGGCTCGTCGCTGACCGGCCGCCGGTCGGTGTGCCGGACCTGCATGCACTGCACCAGGCGCATGGCGTCCGGGTCGGCCGTGCCGTGGCTGAGGTCGGTCAACCGGGCCAGCAGCTCGCTGTCGCCCGGGTCGGGCAGCCGTTCCACAACGGCACGCCAA
Organism: Micromonospora sp. NPDC049047; assembly: GCF_040649135.1. Taxonomy (NCBI): domain Bacteria; kingdom Bacillati; phylum Actinomycetota; class Actinomycetes; order Micromonosporales; family Micromonosporaceae; genus Micromonospora; species Micromonospora sp. NPDC049047. The sequence goes on along the minus strand of NZ_JBEZEY010000004.1, from coordinate 279,742 downwards.
CCCTGCGCGGCCAGGGCCACCCGGGCGTGGTGCAGGGCGGTGCCACAGCTGATCGCGAGCAGCCGGCCCTCCGGGTCGGAGGCGGCGAGCTGCCGGTCGGCGACCGAGCGCAGTTCCAGCGCATCGGGGAGCACCCGCCAGCGCCACGGCTGGGTGTTGTGCACCGAGGGGGCGTGGCCAGCGGTGGCGGCGGCCTCCGCCAGCGCGGTGGTCAGTTGGCTCTCCTGACTCATGGTCACGACCTTTCCGTCTCTGCCCATCGTGCCGCACGACGCGGTGCCACGCGGGGGGTTGCCGATCCATCCTGTGGCATTCCCGCGCCGCCCGCAGGGGCCGAAGGTCCCGCCCGCACCGGGCTGTTCCGCCCGCACCAGGCTGTGCCATGGCCGCGACGGCCCGCCCTCACCCCCGCCCGGACCGGCCGCCGGGCCACCTGCGTACCGCCCGGCAGGCGGCACAACCCGTCCGCCGGACGAATCGGGCGGTGTGGCGTCGTCACGCGGCTGCGGGCTGCGACGATGCGCAGATGGCAGCGGAGTCGACCGAGTGCGTCGACAAGCAGCCGGCGCGCAGCCGCGTCCGGCGGTGGTGGGCGTGGACGCCCCTGGTCGGGCTCGGTGTCGCGGTACTCGCCGGTGCGGCGCTGCGGGTCGGCGGGCAGCGGGCCGCGGCCGAGGTGATCTGGGCGGCCGTCACGGTGGTCGCGTTGCTGCCCGCCGCGTGGTCGATGCTGCGTTCGTTGTGGCGCCGGCAGTTCGGCGTCGACGTGATCGCCGTGCTGGCGCTGGCCGGCGCGCTCGCGGTCGGGGAGTACCTGGCCGGTGCGGTGATCGCGGTGATGCTGGCGACCGGACGTTCACTGGAGGAGTACGCGCAGCGTCGCGCCACCCGGGACCTGCGGGCTCTGCTGGCCCGGGCCCCGCGTACCGCCCGTCGACGTGGGGCGGACGGCGCGATCGAGGTGGTGCCGTTGGATCGGGTGGAGGCGGCCGACCAACTGCTCGTGGGGCCCGGCGACGTGGTGCCGGTGGACGGGACCGTCGACGAGGCGGCCACGCTGGACGAGTCGGTGGTGACCGGGGAGTCGCAGCTGGTCCAGCGGGCGGCCGGGGAGACGGTGGCCAGCGGCGTGGTGAACGCCGGGGCCGCGTTCGGGATGCGGGCGACGAGGAACGCGGCGCAGAGCACGTACGCGGGCATCGTACGGTTGGCCGAGGAGGCGACAGCGCACAAGGCCCCGATGGTCCGGCTGGCCGACAGGTACGCTGCCGCGTTCGTACCGTTCACGCTGGTCCTGGCCGGGCTGGCGTGGCTGCTCTCCGGTGACGTGGTCCGGGCCGTCGCGGTGCTGGTGGTGGCCACCCCCTGCCCACTGCTGCTGGCCACCCCGATCGCCATCGTCTCCGGGCTGTCCCGGGTGGCCCGGCGTGGTGTGCTGGTCCGCGACGGCGGCTCGCTGGAACTGCTCGGCCGGGCCCGTACCCTGCTGGTGGACAAGACCGGCACGCTCACCGCCGGGCGCCCGCGTGCCGCCGAGACGGTCGTCGCCCCCGGCGGCGACCGCAACGAGGTGCTGCGGCTGGCCGCCTCGGTCGAACAGCTCTCCCCGCACGTGCTGGCCGCCGCGCTGGTCGCGCAGGCCCGGGAACGCGGGCTGGCGCTGGCCGAGCCGACCGACGTGACCGAGGAACCGGGCCGAGGGGTCAGCGGCCGGGTCGACGGCCGGTTGGTCAACGTCGGTCAGTTCACGGGTGAGCTGCCGGAGTGGGCGAACCGGGCGCGGGCCCGCACCGAGCTGGCCGGCTGGTCGGCGGTGTGGGTAAGCGCCGAGGACGAGGTGTTCGGCGCGATCCTGCTGGAGGACCCGGTACGCCCCGACGCCCGCCGGACCGTGCGCCGGCTGCGCGCGGCGGGGCTGCGGCGGATCGTGCTGGTCACCGGTGACCGTCCGGCCACCGCCGCGCAGGTCGCCGCGACCGTCGGCGTGGACGACACGCTCGCCCGCTGCACGCCGCAGGAGAAGGTGGACCGGGTCCGGGCGGAGGCCGACCGGGCGGTGACCGTGATGGTCGGCGACGGGGTCAACGACGCACCGGCGCTGGCCCAGGCCCATGTGGGCGTGGCGATGGGCGCGACCGGGGCGAGCGCCTCGGCGGACATGGCGGACGCGGTGCTCACCGTGGACCGGCTGGACCGGCTCGCGGACGCTGTGGAGATCGCCCGGTACGCCCGCCGGATCGCCGTGCAGAGCGCCGCCGTCGGGATGGGACTGGCCGTGCTGGCGATGCTCGCGGCGGCGGCCGGCCGGCTCCCCCCGGTGGTCGGCGCGTTCCTGCAGGAGGGCATCGACGTGCTTGTCATCCTCAACGCGTTGCGGGCCCTGCGGGGTGGACTACGCCGCCGCGACGTCGCACCGCGTACCCGGGAACTGCTCGCCCGCGCCGCGGCGGAGCACCAGGCGGTACGCGGTGTGCTGGCCGGGCTGCGCGACACCGCCGACCTGGTCGCCACCGACCCGGCCTCGCCGAGGTGCCTACCGGCGGTACGCGAGACGCATCGTCGCCTGACCGAGCAGGTGCTGCCGCACGAGGCGGCCGAGGATCGGCAGCTCTACCCCGCGCTGGCCGAGCCGCTGGGCAGTGGCGAGGCGACCTCCACGATGAGCCGCGCACACGTGGAGATCCGTCGTCAGGTCGACCTGCTCGGCGTCCAACTGGGGCAGACCGACGATGGTCGGCTCCGCCCGGACCAGGTCCCCGACCTGCTGGCGACCCTGTACGGGCTGGACGCCGTGCTCCGCCTGCACCTGGCGCAGGAAGAGGAGGAGTTCTTCACCCTCGACCCGGCCGATCCGGTGCCGGAGCGGCGCTGACGCCGACGGCGCTGACGCCGGGGCGGCGCTCGACGTGGGCGGCGCCCCGGTGCTCCTCAGCGTTCCCGGACGACCGCGACCGGGCAGTTGGCGTGCTGGATCAGTTGCTGGCTGACCGAGCCGAGCAGCATGCCGGTCAGCCCGCCCCGGCCCCGGCTGCCGACCACCACCAGCCGCGCGTCGCGGCTCGCCTCGATCAGCATCGCCGCCGGGCTGCCCGCGACGAGGTCGACGGTGATGTCCAGCTCGGGAAACGTCCGCCGCCATGGTTGCAGCGCCGCCTCGACGGACGCCCGCTCGTCGGGGACCCCGGCCGCCCCGCCGGGACCCGGTGTCCAGGCGTGCAGGACGCGCAACCGTGCCCGCCGTTGCGCGGCCCGTTCGGCAGCGAAACCGAGGGCCACCAGCGCCGCGTCCGAGCCGTCCACGCCGACCGCCACCGGCCCGTCCGGCCCGCCGGTCGTCCCGTCGCGGACCACCACGACCGGGCAGTGTGCGTGCGCCGTCACCGACACCGCCGTCGACCCGGCCAGCAGCCCACCGAAGCCACCGTGGCCCCGGCTGCCGAGCACCAGCAGGCCCGCCTCGGCCGAGCGTTCCTGCAACACCAGGGCCGGCGGCCCGTCGTACACCTGGCCGGTGACTGTCAGCCCGGGGTGGGTGGCGGCGGCGTCCGCCGCGGCCTTGCCGACCAGGTCCTCGACCTGCCGGCGGGCGGTCTCGTCCGGCCAGACCCCGGGCGCCACACCCGGGCCGACCCAGCCGGCCACTGTCAGCCACTCGAAGACGTACGCCAGCCGCACCGGCTGGCCGCTGCGCCGGGCCTCCTCCAGCGCCCAGTCCACCGCCATTGACGCATCGGTGGAACCGTCGTAGCCGACCAGGATCTCCGCGTCGCGCACGTCGTCCTCCTCAGGGGTTCGTCGGGTCGGTCTCGCGGACCCAGCGCCACTCGGCGACCTCGGGGTCGTCCTCGCCGTACCGGCGGGTGTAGTCGCGGGCGGCCTGCCGGGCGTCGACCATCCGCTGCCGCAGGTGCGCGGCGCGGGCGGCCAACCCGGGCACCCGGTCGATGACGTCGATGACCAGGTGGAAGCGGTCCAGGTCGTTGAGCATCACCATGTCGAACGGGGTGGTGGTGGTGCCCTCCTCCTTGTAGCCGCGCACGTGCAGGTTCTCGTGGTTCGTGCGGCGGTAGGTGAGGCGGTGGATCAGCCACGGATAGCCGTGGTACGCGAAGATGATCGGCCGGTCCTCGGTGAAGATGGTGTCGAACTCGTTGTCGGTAAGGCCGTGCGGGTGCTCGGTGTCCGGCTGGAGTCGCATCAGGTCGACCACGTTGACAAGTCGCACCCGCAGGTCCGGGAGGTGCTGGCGGAGCAGCTCGACGGCGGCCAACGTCTCCAGGGTGGGCACGTCCCCGCAGCAGGCGAGCACCACGTCCGGTTCGATGCCGCCGTCGTTGCTGGCCCACTCCCAGATGCCCAGGCCGCGTCGGGTGTGCTGGATGGCCTCGGTCATCGTCAGCCAGTTCGGTGCCGGCTGCTTACCGGCCACCACCACGTTTATGTAGTGCCGGCTGCGCAGGCAGTGGTCCATCGTGGCGAGCAGGGTGTTGGCGTCCGGCGGCAGGTAGACCCGCACCACCTCGGCCTTCTTGTTGACCACGTGGTCGATGAAGCCGGGGTCCTGGTGGGAGAAGCCGTTGTGGTCCTGCCGCCAGACGTGACTGGACAGCAGGTAGTTCAGCGAGGCGAGCGGCTGCCGCCAGGGGATGGCCCGGGTCACCTTCAGCCACTTGGCGTGCTGGTTGAGCATCGAGTCGACGATGTGGATGAACGCCTCGTAGCTGGTGAAGACCCCGTGCCGGCCGGTCAGCAGGTAGCCCTCCAGCCAGCCCTGGCACAGGTGCTCGGAGAGCACCTCCATGACCCGGCCGTCGGGGGAGAGGTGGTCGTCGCCGGCAACGGTGGCGGCGACCCACGCCCGGTCGGTCACCTCGAACGCCGCGCCCAGCCGGTTGGAGGCGACCTCGTCCGGGCCGAACAGCCGGAAGGTCTCCGGGTTGGCGCTTATGACGTCGCGGATCCACGGGCCGAGCACCCCTGTCGCGCCGGCCATCAGCTGGCCCGGTTCGGGGACGTCCACGCCGTAGTCGCGGAAGTCGGGCAGGGTCAGGTCGCGCAGCACCACACCACCGTTGGTGACCGGGTTGGCGCTCATCCGCCGATCTCCGTGCGGCGGCAGCGTGCGCAGCTCGTCCACCGGCGCGCCGGTGGCGTCGAACAGCTCCTCGGGCCGGTAGCTGCGCAGCCACCGCTCCAACTCGGCAAGGTGGGCCGGGTTGTCGCGGACCCCGGACAGCGGCACCTGGTGGGCGCGGTAGGTGCCCTCCACCTGGACGCCGTCCACCTCGTCCGGGCCGGTCCACCCCTTCGGCGTACGCAGGATGATCATCGGCCAGCGCGGACGGTCGACGACGCCACCGGAGCGGGCCCGCCGCTGGATCTCGGCGATCTCGTCCAGCGCCCGGTCCATCGTCGCGGCGAGCGTGCGGTGCACCACGGCCGGGTCGTCACCGGCCACCACGTACGGCTGGTAGCCCGACCCGCGCATCAGTTCGAGCAGGTCGGCCTCGGGGATCCGGGACAGCACTGTCGGGTTGGCGATCTTGTAGCCGTTGAGGTGCAGGATGGGCAGCACCGCGCCGTCCCGCGCCGGGTTGAGGAACACGTTGGAGAGCCAGCTGCCGGCCAGCGGGCCGGTCTCCGCCTCGCCGTCACCGATCACGCAGGCCACCACCAGGTCCGGGTGGTCGAACGCCGCGCCGTAGGCGTGGCTCAACGCGTACCCCAGCTCACCGCCCTCGTGGATCGAACCCGGCACGTCCGCCGCCACATGGCTGGGGATGCCGCCGGGGAAGGAGAACTGGCGGAACAGCCTGGCCATCCCCGCCTCGTCGCGCGCCACGTCGTGGTAGCGCTCCGACCAGGTGCCCTCCAACCAGGTGTTGGCCACGATGGCCGGGCCGCCGTGCCCGGGGCCGGTGACCAGCATGGCGTTGAGGTCCCGCGTCACGATCACCCGGTTGAGGTGGGCGTAGATCAGGTTGAGCCCGGGGCTGGTGCCCCAGTGCCCGAGCAGCCGGGGCTTGATGTCGTCGACCGTCAACGGCTCCCGTAGCAGCGGGTTGCCCAGCAGGTAGATCTGCCCGACGGTGAGATAGTTCGCGGCGCGCCAGTAGGCGTCCAGCCGACGCAGTTCGTCTTCGGTCAGAGGGCTGTGCAGGTCAACAGCGGAATCCATGCTGCGTAAGCCTCTCGCGAAATCGGGGACGTCGCATCCGGTGTCCCGGGTTTTCCCGGCCACGTCCAGCTTCGTCGCCGTCGAGAGGATGGGGCAGGGCCGTTGGTCCCCACTGGCGCGGATGCATGCCGCCACCTCTTCCCTGACCGAGGGTAGTCGCGTCGGTCTGTCGACGGGGTCGGATCGGCGGTGCGTGAAGGTCGCCGGGCAACGTGTTCCGCTCCGGGCGTACCCGTCGGTGGGCCCCCGGCTAGCACTGGGCGGCGTGGCTGGGCTGGGGGGACCGACGGCTGTAATCGATTCGAGACTTGTAGATCTATGAGTTTCGCACGAAGATCATAGACCTGAAGAACCGACGACAGACAACTGACGACAGACCACCGACGGTGTACGTCGAGGCGAGCGTCGGATCCCCTACTCGTCCCAGGTCAGGCAGCGGGTGGGCATGAAGGTCCGGCGCGATGCTTTGTCGGAGCTGACTTCCTGATTCCACCCTCCGCGCCGTGATCGGACAGAGAGAAGTCTTCCATGTCTCACTCCCATAGTCGATCATGGGTGCACAGAAGTAGGCGGCATGGCATCCGTCTCACGGCGTTCGTCCTTGCGTTGGTGCTGGTTGTGGCCGGCTCCACCAATATTGGCGTGACCCAAGCGGCCGCCGCCCCGGCGGATGCCGCGTGCTCCGTGCACGGCTCATCCTTCGACGTCAGGCCGGTCGAGGCGGAGAGCGTGGGGCTGCGCGTGGGCTGCGCGCGCGACTCCGGGCAATTCCGGCAGTTGGCGAACGATGACGAAGATGTCGTGGCGATCCTGGACTTCAATCCCGTGCAGCGCCCTGAGCAATTTCAGGAGCTACTGCTGCAAAGGGTCGCGATCTTTCATCGCGACCAGACCGAAGCAAGGCTTCTCCTCAGCGAGTCTTTCGCGCGCCAAGCCCAAGAAAATGCTGCAGGCTATTACCCACCGCGGATCGACATCAAGTTCGGCGGAAGCATCCAGGCTCTCGGCAACAGCCTGGTGATCGTGGTGCCCAAGGTGGACATCGGCGCTGCGGGCTTCTGGGACGGCTTCTGGAAGGGGCTGGTGGTCGGTCTCGCCAGTGTGGGGTCATCGCTCCTGGTCGGTGCCATTTGCATGGCCGTCTTCAGCCCCGGGGCTGTCGCCGCTGCACCGGTCTGCGGTGCTATCTCTGGAGCCCTGGGCTCAGCCGTGGGCGAGTTGACGAGCGCCCGGTTGGACGGGAATCCGATTGACGCCGACGTCTGGGGCAAAGCGGCGGGCAACGCGGTGTGGGGCGCTCTCGGTGGCGCTGTCGGCGGGGCGGCCTTGCAAGTCCTCTCCTCGAGCACGCGACCTTTCATAGCGGAGGGTCAGAAGCTGTTGCGCAATTTCGCGACTAAATTCCGTTTCTGGGAGACTCCTCTTAATTACGTAGCCAGCCTGCTCACCGGGGATACTGCCGACATCATTTACAACACGATCCTGCGCTTGAAGCGGGGCGTCGGGTCAACGATAGAAGGACCGGTCGGGGCGCTCAGGGTCATGGTTGTGGGCGATTCGATGTCCCAGGGTGCCGAGGGTGACTGGACTTGGCGCTACCGGCTGTGGGAGTGGTTCAAAGGTCAGAATGTCGCTGTCGACTTCGTCGGTCCCTACTTCGGCACCAACCCCCCTGGAGAAGCAACCGGCCCGGTCCCGCCGCGTTTGCAAGGGGCTCCTGCCCCCTGGGAGGGAATGCCCCGCACCTGGGGTGCGTACGCCGCGGGTGCGTCGGCCTTCGACCCTGACCACTTCGCGGTCTGGGGCCGTCAGGCGGCCCAGGTCAAGAATGAAATCTATGCGCAGGTAGCGGAGCACAAGCCCGACCTGCTCCTGGTGGGGCTTGGGTTCAACGACCTGGGCTGGTTCGTCGACGGCCCCGACGGGACCATCGCCAGCATGAGGACGCTGGTGAGCGAGGCCCGTGCCGCCAACCCCAACATCAAGTTGGCCCTGGCCAACATCCCTCAGCGCACCCGGCTCGGTGTCAACCCGAACCTGCCAGCCAACACCGATCGCTACAACACGCTGCTGGCCACCTCGATCCCGTCGTGGAGCACCAGCCAGTCCCCTGTGGCGTTGGTCGACTGGCGCGCGAACTACGCCTGCGGGCCCGACAGCTGTCCGGACGGCTACGACGGGCTGCACCCCAACGCCCGTGGCGAGTACAAGATCGCCCAGGCGTTCGAACGCACGCTCGTCAACAACTTCCGCATCGGGACCAGCGTGCCAGCCATCCCCAACACCATTGCAGCGCGGCCCACTCCCGTGCCGAGAAACGTCGTCGTCGAGCCCGGCCCCCAGGGCCTCAAGGTGACGTGGGATGCGGTCTTCGGTGCCCACGGATACACCGTCCGGTCCCGTCTTGTCGGCTCCGCGAACTGGAGCGAGTCCAGGGCGGCGGCCAACCGCCACGACACGCTCTCTGTCGATGGCCTGAAGTGGGAATACCAGGTCCGCACCGACAACGGCGACACCGATGACCAGAAATCCGCTTGGACGTCCCCGACGGCGCCCATGGTGGCGAACTCGACGGCTCCTCCGGGCCCGTACCCGATCGTCACCCGGGCCACCAGCACCGGCTTCGACATCACCTGGGGTGAAACCGTCGGGACGGTCGAACGTTACGGGGTCATCTACTGGGACCAGGACGAACCGGGCGCATTCCTCAGCTCCGTCGGAATCAGGGGTCACGCAGCCCATATCGACGGTCTGAAAGTCGGCCACCGTTATCTCGTCTGGGTATCGAGTTGGGACACCAGCGGCGGTGGAGGGGTGCCGAATCCCGGCCGCCCCGTCCTGGTCGGCGGCGGAACCCCCGCAGCGCCGAGCGGCCTGAAGGCCAATGCCCTCGACGCCTCAAGCGTCTACCTCAGCTGGAACAAATCCGCCGGCGCGGCCGGCTATCGCGTCTGGGTTCGCAACCTCATCGATGGCAGCGAGATGACAGCCAGTGATCAAACCATCATGGAAACGACCTGGGGTGTCGGGTTCCTGGTCTACGGTGCCTTGAACTACGAATTCTGCGTCACCGCCGTCAACGGTGCGTTGGAAAGCGGGATGTCCAACTGCGTGAAGCCCGTGGGATCGTCCTGACCGTCGTGCTGTGGCGCGGTCTTGTGACCGCGCCACGGCCACGCGGCTACGGAATCGTTCACCCCCGGTCAGCTCTAGCGCCGTCGTGGCCGGCGGCGCCCCGGGTCACGGCCGTTGGTTCGGTGCCGGGCGCGCGTCGGTCCCGGTCAGCGGCTTCCCGGCCAGGCCGCGGACGACGACCACCGGGGCGGGGGAGTGGTAGAGCAGGGACTGGGCGACCGCGCCCAGCATCGCGCGGCCCGGTTCGTCGCCACGGGCGGCGACCAGCGCCACCTGTGCCGAGCGGGACATGTCGATCAGCACATCGGCCGGATCGCCCCGGACGACGCGGCACTCGGTGGGCACCGAGCCGTGGAGATCGGTGTGCCGGGCCAGCGCCTCGCTGAGCTGCTCGGCGACCGCGTCGGTGTCCTCGTCGTACTCCACCACGCGCAGGGCCAGTAGTCGGGCGTCCCTGCGGGCCGCGCACGCCAGAGCCCATTGCAGCGCGAGGTGCGAGCTGGGCGAGCCGTCCACCCCGACCAGTACCGGGCCCTGCGGGGGCGGCTCGCGGCGGACCACCAGCAGCGGGCAACCGGCCCGTGCGGCCAACTGCACGGCGGGTGTCTCGGCGGGGACGCACTGACCGCTGCCGGCCATCCCGCTGTCGCCGACGGCCAGCAGGAACGCCGTCTCCGACCGGCGGATGAGGGTGGCCAGCATGGCGCTTTCGACGATCTCGCCGCCCACTGTCAGTCCGGGTTCGGTCTGGTGGGCGAGTTGGGCGGCCCGGCTGAGCAGCTGTTCGGCCCGGTCACGGGGGGCAGCGACGGTGTCGGCGGTGAACGCCGCGTGCCAGTCGAAGGTGTGCAGCAGGTGCAGGGCACGGCCGTGCCCGGCGGCTTCCTGCGCGGCCTGTGCGACCACCGGGAGGTCGAGATCCGAGCCGAGGCCGACAAGCACCGCTGCGTCGGCGGGTGCGGCCATCGATATCACCTCCCGGGCGTCGCGCCCGGCACGACCACGCTGTCTCTGACCGAGGGTAGTCGGATGGTCACGGCCGTGGGCCGATTGTGGGTTTGTGGACTCTCGGCGACATGGCCGCCGGGGTCGCCTTCCGCTCGATCGTGGTCGCCGGCCGCGACGACCCGATCACCCGGTTGTTCTACGGGATCAACTCGGCCATGGCGAGCGCCTCGTCCAGCCGGCCTGCGGCCAGGTCGTCGAGACGGATCACGAAACGCCCGTCACTCCGGTAGTAGCGCTCGTTGTCCACGGGAAAGTGGGCGAGCGACACCCACTCGGTAGTCAGTCGGTGCGTCTCCCGCTCCACCTCGGAATACCATTTCGCGACCGGAACGACGATCTCGCCGAGCTTCTCGCGCCAGGCGAGGGTCTGCTCCGCGAAACTCCTGATCACCTCTTGGTCGGCGTACCCGCCGAGGTAGGCGCTGGCGTACCCGTCGTCGGACGGCCAGAGATCGTTGGCCAGGGCGCAGAGCTCGTCGAGGTGCGGCAGGTCACGCTCGAGGTCACGGGCCAACTGCTGCTGGAAGGGCGACAGGTCGTCCTCGTCCTCGTCTTCGTCCTCGTTGTCTTCGTCCATCCCGAACCACGTGGGGACCTCCGCGCGTAGCGTGGCGCTGACGTCGTACTGCTCGTCGACGAACGGGTGGTCGGTGGATCCTGCCGCCACCTCGGTGTCGGTGCCGGCCGGCACATGCACGACTCGCCCATACCTGCGGTCCCCGGTGGCGGCGGCCTGCTCCTGGTTCAGGAAGAACAACAGCGAGCCGTCTGCCGGCAGGCCGAAGCCGTCGACTCTGGGCAGCGCCGCACAGTCGACCGAGAAGATGAACGGCAACGGGCTCTCCCCGTCGGTCGGCCAGTCCATGCCCACCGGCAGTCGGGGCGCCCCACCGAACCGCCCGACCGGAACACCGCTGGATCCTCCGCTCAGCCGGATCGGCAGGCGGAGGTGCTTGATGAACCGGCTGACCTCGTCGTCCGGGATGCCCAACGCGAGCGCTGCGTGGCGAAACTGCCCCTCATGATCCATAACGCGACATGGTGCCACGTGGGCGAGCCCGGCGACCGGAGGCCGGTGGCCCGCACGCGCTGTCGTCGGCACCGCTGTCGCCGTGACCGGGGTCGCGGGAACGACCCCAGGCCGGATAGGACAGGGCGCGTCAACCGGGGTTGACACGGTGGCGTTGTCAACGTATGTTGACGGCATGAGTCAGGCGACAGAACTCGCGGCGGCAGCCGGCAGCACCGACCCCCGGGTCGGGCTGCGCGCCGTCCGCGCGCTGCGCCGGCTGCTTGAGCGGCTTGAGGTGGTCCAGGTGGACAACGCCCGTCGACAGGGCTGGTCCTGGCAGGAGATCGCCGACGCGCTCGAGGTCAGCCGGCAGGCGGTGCACAAGAAGCACGCCGGGCGACCGGCGATCAACTCATCCTGGGAGGCGTGATGTTCGAACGGTTCACCGACCGGGCGCGCGGCGTGGTGCGCCGGGCGCTGGAGGAGGCGCGCACCGAGGGGCAACGGCCGGTCGGCACCGAGCACCTGCTGCTCGCCCTGCTCGACGACGACGCCGGCCTGGCCAGCCGGGTGCTCGCCGACGCCGGCGTGCGCGCCGACGACCTGCGCGAGCGCGTCCGCCGGCACACCGGCAGCGGCGGCGCCGGCCTCGGCGACGCGGACGCGGCGGCCCTGCGGGAGATCGGCATCGACCTGGCCGCGATCGTGGCCCGCATCGAGCAGTCCTTCGGCCCGGACGCGCTGCGCGAGGCCGTACCGGCGCCGCGCAGCCGCTGGGGTCGGCGCCGGCGGTACCTCGGCGGACCCTTCTCGCCCCGGTCGAAGAAGGCGCTGGAGCTGTCCCTGCGCGAGGCGCTGCGCCTGCGCCACAAGCACATCGGCACCGAGCACATCCTGCTCGGAGTGCTCCGGGAGGGCCACGGGCTGGGCGCGCTGGTGCTCACCGAGTCCGGCGTCGACCTCGAGGACCTGCGCCGACGGGTGGAGACCGCGCTCCGAGCGGCGGCCTGACGGGTGCGCTCGCGTTGAAACCTGTCTGTGGCACTTTCGACGCGAGCCCCCCGCTGGGTCGCTGAAGCCGCCCTGGTGTTGCACACTGGCGCCCGTGGATGCTGGACAGGACAGACGGCCCTCCGGGGGCGACGGCGGGCTGCGCTCCGCCGTGGTGGTCAACCCGGCGAAGGTCGATGATCTCGACGAGTTGCGCCGCACCGTCAACGACGCCCTCGCCGCGGCCGGTTGGCCCGAGCCGGAGTGGCACGAGACCACCGTCGAGGACCCGGGCCGGGGCCAGACCGAGCAGGCCGTGAAGGCCGGTGTCGACCTGGTCTTCGCCTGCGGTGGGGACGGCACCGTGATGTCCTGCGTGAGCGCGCTTGTCGGCACCGACGTGGCCCTCGCCGTGCTGCCGCAGGGCACCGGCAACCTGCTCGCCGCCAACCTCGGTCTCAGCACCGACCTGGCCGCCGGGTTGCAGGTCGCTGTCGAGCGGGGCCGACGGCTGCTCGACGTCGGCGCCGTCGAGCAGCAGTACTTCACAGTGATGGCCGGCATGGGCTTCGACGCCCAGATGCTCGAGGCCACGAACGAGACCACAAAGGCCCGCATCGGCTGGCCGGCGTACGTCATGGGCGCCGCCCGCCACCTGCGGGACCGGCCGATGCGGGTGAAGATCCGCATTGACGACCGCCCACCGGTACGCCGTCGGGCCCGGTCGGTCCTGATCGCCAACGTCGGCCGGCTCCAGGGTGGTGTGCACCTGCTCACCGAGGCCGAACCGGACGACGGGTGGCTCGACGTCGCAGTGCTCACCCCGAACAACCTGCGGCACTGGCTGGCGCTCGGGTGGGCGGTGGTCCGCCGCCGTGGCCAGGTGCCGCGGATGGAGGTGTTCCGCGGCCGACGCGTGATGATCACCAGCAACCGGGCGCAGCCGCGGGAGCTGGACGGCGACCTGATCGCCCCGGGCCGACAGCTGGCTGCGGAAATCCGGCCGCAGGCGCTCTGGCTCTGCGTCCCGCAGCCCCAGGACGCGCCCGATCTGGCAGTGGATGCTGAAGGCGCCGGGGAGCGGGGCGAGCAGCTGATCAAGGAGGCGCGCCGTGAGTAGCACACGGATCGTGCCGGAAACCCGGCTGATGGCAGACGAGGAGCTGTCCGCCGACGACGCCTGGCACACCCTGCGCCGCCACGGCGGCTGGGGCCTGCTGCGGGACGCCTTCATCAGGTTCCGCTACGGCGACGGGTTCAGCCACTCCCGGGCCTTCGCCCTGCAGCTCTGCCTCGCCGTGGTGCCGTTCCTGATCGCCCTCACCGGCCTGATCAGCGAACTGGGCGTCGAGGAGGGCGGTCAGGTGGTGGCCGACACCGTCCTGGCGCTCACCCCGGGCCAGAGCGCGCAGATGGTCGCCGAGCTGCTGGGCGAGGGCGAACGCGTCGAGGACGCGGGAGAGCTGGCACTCACCCTCGGTCTGCTCACCGGGCTGTTCGCGCTGACCACCACGATGGCCCAGATCGAACGGGGCGCCAACCGGATCTACGGCGTCGAACGGGACCGCCCGGCGCTGCGGAAATACCTCCGCGCCGCGGTGCTGGCCGTCGCCGCGGGCCTGCCCGCGCTCGCCGGTTTCCTGATCCTGGTCGGTGGCGGCGCGATGGGCGACTCGGTACGCACGCACTACGAGTGGGGTGCGGTCGCCAACGGCATCTGGGACGTCATCCGTTTCCCCCTGAGCCTCGGCCTGACCGTCCTCGCCGTCGCCGTGCTGTTCCGGCACGCCCCGCGTCGCAACCAGCCCGGCCTGTCCTGGTTGTTCTTCGGCGCCGGCATCGCCACCGTGCTGTGGTGGTTGGCCAGCCTGCTACTCGCCGCGTACGTGCGGTTCAGCGACGGCTTCGGCCAGACCTACGGCGCGTTGACCGGGATGATGGCGCTGCTGCTCTGGGCCAACCTGACCGGGATGGCGCTCTTCGGCGGGCTGGCCTTCGCCGCCCAGCTGGAGGCGCTGCGCATCGGTGCACGGGAGCCGGCTCAACCGGACCTCTGGGAACCCGACCCCGACCGTGCCGAGCTGCTCGACACCGGAGACATGACGGCGCTGTAGGGACAATGCGTGTACGCGCGGCACGGATCGGGTAAAGCGCCTCGCCAGACAGACAAGGGAGGTGCGGAGTGACCGCGGTCAAGGAGATGGCGCGACGTCCGATCGGTCACTTCGCCGAGCGGAGCATCGCCGGTCTGGTGGCCGTCACCGGCGCCGGGGTGGCCTTCGGGCTGCTGTTGCTGCTCGTCCGGGTGCGGTGGAGCCCGTTGCAGGACGCCGACCACGCCGCCGCCGAGTGGTTCAACGGGCTCGTCGCCCCGCACCACGCGCTTGTCACAGTCCTCCAGGCGGTGACCGACCTGGGTGGCCGGCCGATCCTCATCTGGTTGATCAGCGTCGCCGTGGTCGGGCTGCTGATTCGCAAACAGCCACGGCTGGCGGTCTACCTGATCATCACCGGGGTCGGTGGCCTGATCCTCGACCCGTCGCTGAAGACGCTTGTCGGTCGGCTCCGCCCGGTCGTGGACGTGCCGGTCGCCAGCGCACCCGGCAACAGCTTCCCGAGCGGGCACGCGCTGGGCTCGTTCGTCGCGTACGGGGCGCTGCTGCTGGTGTTCCTGCCAGCCATGGCACCCCGCTGGCGCAAGGCGGCGATCGTCGGGGTCAGCGTGCTGGTGGCGCTTGTCGGCCTGACCCGGATCGCGCTGGGCGTGCACTTCATCTCCGACGTGCTGGCCGGCTGGCTGCTCGGCGCGGCCTGGTTGGGCGTCACCGCGTACGCCTTCCGGTTGTGGCGACGCGAGCGCGGCCGTCCGGTGCCGCCGCTCAGCGAGGGCCTGGAGCCGGAGGCGGGGCACGACATCGCCGCCGCCCCCGCCGAGGAACACGTGCTGGCCCACCCCCGCTCGGCGGTGGCCGAGCTGCTGGTGGGCTGGGTGCTCGTGTTCGGTGCGCTGTACGGCTTCGGCACGTACGTCAGCTACTACGCCAAGGGCACCTTCTTCGACACCCTGGACACCGAGGTGCCGCGTTGGTTCGCCGAGCGGCACACCGACGTGTTGACGGACGTGAGCTGGTGGTGGAGCAAGTTCGGTGACACCCACGCCATCCTGATCATTTCGCTGGTGTTCTGCCCGCTGGTGCTGGCGGTGTGGCGACGCTGGCGTCCGGTGCTGTTCGTGGCGCTGGCGATGGTGGGGGAGCTGACCCTGTTCCTCGCCTCGGCCCGCGCCGTCGACCGGCCGCGTCCGCCGGTGGAGAACCTCGACGGGCAGATGCCCACCTCGTCGTTCCCGTCCGGGCACATCGCGGCCACCATCTGCGTCTGGCTGGCCATCACGCTCATCGTGTTCCCGCGTACCGACAGGTGGTGGCGGTGGATCTTCGTGGCGCTGGCCGTCATCATGCCGGTCGGGGTCGCCACCTCGCGGATGTACCGGGGCATGCACCACCCGACCGACTTCATGGGCGCGATAGTGCTCTCCGCGCTCTGGATCGGCCTGCTCTACCTGGTCATCCGCCCGAACGCCGACCTGAAGGAAGGCAACCAACCGGCAATCGAGTCGGAGGACGTGGACACCCTCGACGACGAGCTGGCGCGCGCCGGCCGAGCCGACTGAGCGCCGCCGTGCTGCGGTTGATGACCTGGAACATCCGTACCGGCGGTCGGGATCGCGGCGGTTCCGACCGGCTGGATCAGGTGGTCCGGGTCATCGACGAGCAGGCGCCCGACGTGCTGGCCCTCCAGGAGTTGCGCGGCTTCGACCGCGACGGGCTGATGGACAACGTCGCCGCTCGGGTGGGGATGACGCAGCACCTGGCCCGGTCCTGCGTCGGGCAGCCGGTCGCGGTACTGGTCCGGCCGCCGTACCGGGTCCTCGACGCGGGGGCGCTGCGCCGGCCGTTCCACCACGCCGCCGCCCGGGTCGTGGTGGCGACCGCCGCCGGCCCGCTCACAGTGCTCGGTGCCCACCTCTACCCGTACTCCGGTGGGCGGCGGCGGATGGAGGCCGACTGGCTGGTCCGGGCGGTGCGACGGGCCCGCGGCCCGCTGACACTCGTCACCGGTGACCTCAACTCGCTCGACCCGGGCGTCGACCACACCGAGCGGCTGGCCGGGATGCCGACCCTCTACCGGCGGCGACACCTGCGCCGCTTCGGTGGGGCGGTGGACACCCGGGCGATCGCCCGGTTGCTCGCCGCCAACCTGGTCGACCTCTGGCCGTCGGTAAACGCCGGCGCGGCCGAGGCCGAGGGCCTGACCGTGCCCACCCGCCTGGGCGGGGCCGAGTTCGCCGGGATGCGACTGGACTACCTGCTCGGCACGCGCGACGTGGCGGAGCGGACGCGGGAGTGCCGGGTGGTCCGGGGCGCAACCGCGGACACCGCCTCGGACCACTATCCGCTACTCACCACACTCGACCTCGATCCGGCCGCAACCGGCGTCTGAGCCCTGGCGTGGGCCGGTTACCGTGCCCACCGTGACCGACCCCCGGCCCGCCCGCCCGCCGCTGCCCGACCCACCGAGCGGGCACCCCGCCACACCACCGACGGCGGTTCCGGCACCGCTGGCCGCGGACCCGGCCGCCGTCGCGCTCCCGCTCGTCGCGGCCGTCGCGCGAGGTCTGGCGCTGGTCGTGGTGCTGCCGGTACGCCTGCTCTGGGAGCTGATCGCGGCTGCCGGCGGGCTGGTGTACCGAAGCCTGCTCAGCCCCGCCGGCCGCTTCCTGCGTCGTTGGCTGCTGTCCCCGCTGTCCTGGGCGCTGCACCGACTCCTCTGGCTCCCGCTGGTCTGGCTCGGGCGGGGTCTCGCCTGGGCGGCCCGTACCCTCGTCTGGCTCCCGCTGGTCTGGCTCGGGCGAGGCATCGCCTGGCTGGCGCGCACGCTGCTCTGGGCGCCGCTGGTGTGGCTGGCGTACGGCATCGCCTGGCTGGTCCGCACGCTGCTCTGGACGCCGCTGGTCTGGTTGGCCCGCCACGGGCTGCGTCCGGCTCTCGTCGCTCTGGGGCGGGTGCTGGCCTGGCTCGCCGTACATCTGCTCCTGCGGCCGCTGCGCTGGCTGGGCGCGGTGCTCACCCCCGCCGGACGGCTGCTGTGCCGTGGCGTCCGCGCGCTCGCCGGGATGGTGAGCGCCGCGTTCGTCGGATTGGCCCGGGGGATCTGGTGGGTGGTCGTCCGGGTCGGCCGGCTGCTCGTCGCCGTGGTGGTCGGTGCGTGGCAGGCAGCCGGTCAGCTGGTGCGGCTGTTCTACCGCCTGCTGCTGCGCCCGCTCGGCCATGGGCTGCGCTGGGTGTGGCGGCACACCGTGCGCCCGCTGGTGCGGGGAGTCCGGTGGGTCTGGTCGGCGACGGTTGTGCCGGTGGCGCACGGTCTCAGGGCGGCCTGGCGGGCCACCGTCGCGCCCGCGGCCCGGTGGGTCCGCCGGTCGGTGCTCGACCCGGCCCGGTTGGCCTCCCGTGAGGTGCTCAGCGTGTTGGGCCTGCGCCGCTCACCGTGACGGGTGTCCTCACAGCACCAGGTTGACCAGGACGGTGAGCACCACCGAGGCGAGGATCGAGAAGAGGATCATCAGGAGGCAGCCGAGGCCGCCGCCGAGCGGGCGGATCTCCGTGTTACCGAAGCGCATGAGAGTCACCTGTCCGAGAGTGCGGGGCGAGGGGCGAGCAGGCGGCGGCAAGCGTCCGCGACCTGCGTCGGGGCGGTCGTGACGACGTTGTGCGCGGCACCGGGCACGACAACCAGGCGCGCGTCCGGCACGAGCCGGGTCGCCTCGTCGCGCCACTGTGCCGGTACGACCGGGTCGCGAGCCCCGGTCACGACGAGGGTTGGCGCGGTGACGCGAACGAGGTCCCCCTCGATCGGGTTGTGCACCGAGTGCGACAGCGTCGCGAGGACCCGCCAGGGCCGGGCGTTCCAGACGTCGCGGACCAGGATCGGCGCCTGCCACGGCGCTTCGCGCAGGCAGTCCACCAGCCACCTGCCGAACAGGCTCCTGCGGGACCGGGCCGACGGGTCACTTGTCGGCCCCGCCAGCACCAGGGCGCGTACCGCGTCCGGGTGGTTCGCCGCGAGCGCGGCGGCCACCTCGGCGCCGAACGAGTGCCCGAGCAGGCAGACCGGCGGCAGCCGGTACTCGGCCAGCCAGGCGGCCAGGTGCGCGGCGTGCCGGTGGACGTCGTACGCGCCGTCGGGGTGTTCGCTCAGCCCGAAGCCGGGCAGGTCCGGCACGTACACCTGGTGGGTGGTGGCGAGCGCGACGGCCAGCGGGGTGAGGTAACGGTGCGAGACGGCCAGTCCGTGCACGAGCACCACGGGCGGGGCCCCGGTCTTCGGGTCCGTGCCGCGCCGGGTGTGGGTGCGCAGACCGTCGACGAGCCGCCACTCGCTCGTCAACCCGGCTGCCGGTCGCGGCGCGGCCAGGGCGAGCCGTAGCTGCGCCGGACCGGACCGACCACCGGGCGTGGGCTTCACAACGCCCGCAGCCGGGGCAGGAGCTGCTCCTGCGCCCAGTCCAGGAACATCGGCTGGGTCTCCCCGCCGACCTGGATGATCGCCACGTGGGTGAAGCCGGCGTCGACGAACTTGCGGAACGCCTCGACGTGCGCGTCGACGTCCGGGCCGCAGGGGACGCCCTCGGCGACATCCTCCTCCCTGACGAACTGGGTGGCGGCGGCGAAGGACTCCGGGCCGGGCAGGTCGGCGTTGACCTTCCAACCCATTCCGAACCAGCGGAACTGGTCGTGCACGATCTTGCGGCACTCAGCCTCGTCGGGGCCGTAGCAGATGGCCACCTGGCCGTACCGGGGCTGGCCGGCACCGCCGGCGTCGTCGTACATCTCGATGATGTGCCGGTCGGGTTCGGTGGAGATGATGCCGTTGCCGTACTCGGCGGCCAACGTCGCGGACTGCCGACCGGACGCGGCGACGGCCATCGGTACCGGCCGTTCGGGGCGGTCCCAGACGTAGGCGTCGGGCACGTCGAAGTGGTTGCCGGAGAAGGTGAGCGTCTCCCCGTTGAGCAGCGGCCGGATGATCTGCAACGCCTCCTCGAACATCTCGTGCCGCTGCTGCACGTGCGGCCAGCCACCGACCACGTGCTCGTTGAGGTTCTCCCCGGCCCCCAGCCCGAGGGTGAACCGGCCGTCCGAGAGCGCCCCGATGGTGCTGGCCTTCTGGGCGACCACGGCCGGGTGGTAGCGGCGGATCGGGCAGGTCACGAACGACATGAGTTGGGCGCGGGAGGTGGCGTGGGCGACCGCGCCGAGCACCGACCAGGCGTACGGGGAGTGGCCCTGGGAGTCCAGCCAGGGGTAGTAGTGGTCGGACATCACCAGTTGGTCGAAGCCGGCCGCCTCGGCCCGGATCGCGTGGTCGACCAACTGCTTGGGACCGGCCTGTTCGCCCATCAGGGTGTAACCGACGCTGACCATCCTGGTCTCCCCTCTCACTGTCTGATCGTTCCCCGGATACCCCGGTCGGCAGTGGTCAACCCTCCCGTCCGGTTCTGGAATGACAGTGCTTGACGGATGACGGTGGCCTGCCTACCGTCGGTCTTAACCGGTTAAGAGCCGGAGGTGGCGCACATCCTGTGGTGGGGATGATCGCCCCGTGACGGCCCGCGTTCGCGCGGGCCGTTGCGGCTGTCCGGAGTTCGGGCCCGCCAACTGAACCGGTTGCGAGGGCCAATCCATCGCCCTACGCTGATGCGTGCGCGCCGGGAGTCGGGCGCGGCTGCCGGGCTGCAGCCGCCTTCCCCTGTCACGTCCCCACCCCTGTCGGGCACCGGGGGTCCTCCCTGAGGAAGGCCATGAAGACTCGACTCACCGCCGCGGGCGCGGCCCTGCTCGCGTTGCTCGTCGCCGTGCTGGCGTTCGGCCAGCCGGCACGCGCAGCGGCTGGTTTCTCCGTCGCGGGCGGCAAGTTGTACGACGCCAACGGCACCGAATTCATCATGCGGGGCGTCAACCACGCGCACACCTGGTATCCGCAGCAGACCAGATCCTTCGCCGACGTCAAGGCGCTCGGCGCGAACACCGTGCGGGTGGTGCTCTCCAACGGAGACCGCTGGACCCGCAACACAAACGCCGACGTCGCGAACGTCATCGCGACCTGCAAGGCCAACCGGCTGATCTGTGTGCTCGAGGTGCACGACACCACCGGGTACGGCGAGCAGAGTGGGGCGATCACCCTCGACCGGGCCGTCGACTACTGGCTCAGCCTCGCCGACGTCCTCGTCGGGCAGGAAAAATACGTCCTCGTCAACATCGGCAACGAGCCGTACGGCAACCAGAACTACGGTTCCTGGGCCACCGACAACGCCAACGCGATCAAACGACTCCGCGCCGGCGGGCTGACCCACACGATCATGGTGGACGCGCCGAACTGGGGTCAGGACTGGTCCTTCACCATGCGGGACAACGCGGCGTCGGTCTTCGCCGCCGACCCGGCCCGCAACACGGTCTTCTCCATCCACATGTACGGGGTCTTCGACACCGCGGCGGAGATCAGCGACTATCTGGGTCGGTTCCGTGCCGCCGGGTTGCCGATCGTGGTCGGTGAGTTCGGTTTCAACCACTCCGACGGGGACCCGGACGAGGACACCATTCTCGCGTACAGCCAGGCCAACGGGATCGGCTGGCTTGGTTGGTCGTGGAGCGGCAACGGCGGTGGGGTGGAATACCTGGACCTCGCCACCAACTTCAACCCGGCCAGCCTGACCACCTGGGGCCAACGGCTCTTCAACGGCGCGAACGGCATCCGGCTGACCGCCCGGGAGGCAAGCGTCTTCGCCCTCCCGCCGCCGCCCACCACCGCGCCGCCCACCACGCCCCCACCGACCACGGCCCCACCGACCACGCCGCCGCCTGCGGGCGGCTGCACGGCGACGTACACGGTGACGAACCAGTGGCAGGGTGGCTTCCAGGGTGAGGTACGGGTGAGCGCGGGTGCGACGGCGATCACCGGATGGACCACCCGCTGGACCCTCGCCAACGGTCAGAGCGTCACCCAGTCCTGGAATGCCGCCCTGACCAGCAGCGGATCGGCGGTGACCGCGCGCAACCTGGAGTACAACGGACGGTTGGCCGCCGGCGCCAGCATCAGCTTCGGGTTCCTCGGCGGCTGGACCGGCAGCAACCCGGCACCTCAGGTGAGTTGCACGGCGAGCTGATCAACGAAGCTGACCACGGTGGCCGGGTCCGCGCGGGCCCAGCCACCGTGGCCGGCTACGGCGACCGCCGCGGGGCGCCGAACTGTGCGACGTCGCACATCCATCAGGGACAGTCGGTAACGCTCAGCTCATTAGGATGATCCTATGAAGCGGCGAACTGCCTGGATCCTGGCGCTTGCGACGGCGTCGGTCCTGCTCATGGGGTTCGGCGTCTACGTCACGACGAAGGTGTTGTTGCGGCCACCACCGACGGCGGTAGCGGCCGACGTGATGGGCGACTGGAGTGGACGCGATGACGTCGTGCTGACCCTCAACCCCGATCACACCTTCACTGCACGGAACCTGCCCCTCAACATCCAGTCGGATCGTTTCTCCGGGCCCTTCAGCGGCTCGGGGAAATGGCGACTGTCGGCCCCGGACCGCTACCACAGCCAAGACGTGGTCGTGGAGATAGACGGGTACGGAATGCCGCTGACCCTGGCGGGGCGGGGAAGTCGGATCCGGCTCTACATGACGTACGACATCGTGGGCGACGGCGATCGGTTCTGGTTGGACAAGAACTGAGGCTCACCGCCCCTGGCCGGCCCTGACCACCGATGCGGGTGCGGTCAGTGTTCCCCGGCCAGGTTCACGATGACCACCCCGGCGATGATCAGCGCGATTCCGGCAAGCTTGGCCAGCCCGACCGGCTCATCCAGGAACACAGCCCCGATCGCCACGATGGTGGCGGTGCCCAGGCCGGACCAGAGTGCGTACGCGACCCCCACCGGGATCTCCTTGACCGCCTGGGCAAGCAGCAGAAAAGCCAGCACGTAGCCGGTCAGGCAGCCCACTGTCGGCCAGAGCCGGCTGAACCCCGCGGTGCTCTTGAGCAGGCTGGTCGCCAGCACCTCGGCGAGGATGGCGATCCCCAGCAACACGTACGCCATGCGGTCCCCGGTCCTGATTGCTCGACGGTAAAGGTCGGTGGCCAGGCTATCGTCGGTGCCCGGCACCGCTCGACATTCGACAGGCGTCATCGCCCGGTGGCCGATCGCTGCCGGGTTGCCGATGACCCCGCATACATCTCACTCGGCCCCTTTGGAGCTGATGTCGCAAACGATTCTGCCGCGCATACTCTCGCGGCATGCCCCGCTGCCCTGTTCGCCTGCCTGCCTGCCTGCCTGCCCTGCCCGCCCCGGTTGCCCTGCCCGCCCCGGTTGCCCTGCCCGCCCCGGTTGCCCTGCCCGCCCCGGTTGCCCTGCCCGCCCCGGTTGCCCTGCCTGCCCGGTTGCCCGGCCTGCCTGGGCGGTCGGCCGCTTGCCCCGTTCGTCAGCGCTGACCTCCCGACTGGCCGGGCTGACGGGCTGTCGGCCTGAATGCCAAGGCCCGCAGAGTGACGCTGCTGGGTGCCAGTGCGCTGCCCGGGCTGGACAGCGTCGTGGGTCCGGATACCGGTCCTGCTGGCCAAGCGTCGATACTCGTTCGGCGGGTGATTCGTTTACGACATCAGCTCCATAGGTAACCCGGGGCACCATTGGTCGCGCCCCCGCGCCCCCGCGCCCCCGCGCCCCCGCGCCCCCGCGCCCCCGCGCCCCCGCGCCCCCGCGCCCCCGCGCCCCCGCGTTCGGCGCCCCGCCCTCGCGCCCCGGCACGGACCCGCCCTCGCGCCCCGGCACGGACCCGGCCGACCGCCCCAGCGCCGACCGCGCCCACCACGTGGGTGAAGTCGGGGAGCTCGGTCAGTCGGCTTTGGCTGGCGCGGGTTCGGCGGCGAGTCGCGCGGCCCGCATGATCAGATAGCGCTGTTCGGGCAGGCTGCTCGTGCGGGCGGCGGCGGTCCGGTAGTCGATGATCGCCTGCTCCCGGTCGCCGGCCATCTCGTGCAGGTGGGCCCGGGCGGCGGGCAGCCGGTGGTGCCCGGCCAGTCGGGGGTCGTCGGCCAGCGCGTCGAGGGCGGCGAGGCCGGCCGAGGGTCCGTGCACCATGGCGGTCGCCACGGCCCGGTTGAGCGCCACCACCGGGCTGCCGACGAGCCGTTCGAGCACCTCGTAGAGCGCGAGGATCTGCGGCCAGTCGGTCTGCGTCGTGCTCGGCGCCTCGTCGTGCAGGGCGGCGATGGCGGCCTGCACCTGGTACGGACCGACGGGTCCACGCGGCAGCGCACGGGTGACAAGCGCGACGCCCTTGGCGATCGCCGCCGCGTCCCAGCGGCTGCGGTCCTGGTCGGCCAGCGAGATCAGCTCGCCGGACGGCCCGGTCCGCGCCGGGCCACGCGCCTCGGTGAGCAGCATCAACGCCAGCAGCCCTGTCGATTCGCTGTCGTCGGGCAGCAGCGTGTGCAATGCGCGGGTCAGCCGGATCGCCTCCGCCGCGAGGTCGATCCGGCGCAGGGCCGGGCCGGTGGTGCTGGTGTGTCCCTCGGTGAAGACCAGGTAGAGCACCTGCCGCACGCTGGCGAGCCGATCGGCCCGCTCCGCCGGGTCGGGCATCCGGAACGGCAGCCCTGATGCGCGGATGCGCTGCTTGGCCCGGCTGATCCGCTGCGCCATTGTCGACTCGGGCACCAGGAAGGCGCGGGCGATCTCGGCGGTGCTCAGCCCGCCGACGGCGCGCAGGGTCAGGGCCACGGCCGCCGTGGGGGCCAGCGCCGGATGGCAGCAGAGCATCAGCAGGACGAGGGTGTCGTCCCGCTCGGCGGTCAGCTCCTCGTCCGCGGCCGGTGCGTACCGCCGGTCGTCCGGGTCGTGGCGGGCGACCAGGTCCTCCCGGCGGCGCCGGGCCTGCTCACCGCGGACCAGCTCGATCATCCTGCGGTAACCGACCTGGATCAGCCAGCCGCGCGGGTTCGCCGGCAACCCCTCGGCCGGCCACTGGGCGACGGCGGCCAGCAGCGCCTCCTGCACCGCGTCCTCGGCGGTGGCGAAGTCACCGAACCGGCGGGCGAGCACGCCGAGGACCTGCGGCGCCAACTCGCGCAGCAGGTCCTCGACGTGGTGGTCGGTGATCAGTCGTCACAGCTCCGGGGATGGGGCGGACATCAACGGGTGCACCTCGATCGGCATGTTCAGCGGCCGGCCGCCGGGGCCGGGTGCGGTGGAGATGTACCCGGCCAACTCCACCGCCCGCTCCGGGCTGTCGCAGTCGACGATCCAGAAGCCGGCGAGAAATTCCTTCGTCTCGGCGAACGGCCCCTCGGTGACCATCGGCGCTCCGCCCTCACCGGCGCGGACGATCCGGGCCTGCTGCGGGCCGCCAAGGCCCTGCGCGTCGACCCACTCCCCGGCGGCGGTGAGCTTCTCGTTGACCTCGCCCATGAACGCGATGTGCGCCTGGACCTCCGCCGGGGTCCAGGTGTCGATGCTCGGGAAGTCGGCCCCGGCGGCGCTGAACTGCATCAGCAGCATGTACTTCATGGTCGGCTCCTCACGCCTGCGCACCGTCCTCGGTGCTCTCACCCTGAGGTAGAAGCAGCCGGCACCGTTCTCGACACCCCGACCAAAGAATTTTCTAACCGGCCTCGGCGACCTCCAACACCAGGCTCTGTTCCGGGTGCAGTGCGGGCATCTGCAATCCCACCCGGGCCAACGCCGCCCCGGTGAGGACGACGACCCCGGTGGCCAACCAGGCCGGTGGGGACCGGTCGATGGTCGCGGGCATCGGTACCTCCGGGACCGGCCGAACCCGGTAACGGCGTTCCGGGTCCAGGCCCGGTAGCCGGACCGCGCCGGGGGACTGCGTGGCGGAGGTGCTCAGTCGCGCCACCGCGTACACCGCTCGGGTTTTGTCGTGGTCGACCACGCCGTGTGCCCAGACGGCCGGGTCCGGGTGGTCGACCCGGACCACGCGACCGGAGTGCAGCAGTGGGCGCAGCCGCTTGTGCAGCGCCACCCAGGCGGCCAGTTCGGTCTGCTCCGCGGTGCTGATCGAGGCGACGTCCCACTCGATGCCGTGGTGGCCGAAGAGCGCGGTAGCGGCCCGGAAGCTCAGGTCGTGTACGCGGTTGGTGGTGTGCGAGCGCTGCGGGCCGATGTGCGTGCCGGTCAGCTCCGGTGGCAGCAGCAGACTGGTCCAGCGTTGGATGCTGAGACGTTCCAGGGCGTCGTTGCAGTCGCTGGTCCAGACCCGGTCGGTGCGGGCCAGGATGGCCAGGTCCACCCGGGCGCCGCCGGACGAGCAGCTCTCGATCTCCACGCGGGGATGCCGGTGGCGCAACTCGTCGAGCAGCCGGTAGACCGCCAGGGTCTGGCCGTGCACGCCGGGGCGGCCGTGGTGCCCGGCCTCCGTGAGGTCCCGGTTCTGGTCCCACTTGAGGTAGCTGATGCCGGGATGGTCGATGAGCAGCGCGTCGAGGCGGGTCAGCAGGTAGTCGTAGGTTTCCGGGCGGCCCAGGTCGAGCACCTGCTGGTTGCGCCAGGCCGGCGGCAGCCGGCCCGGCACGGCGAGCAGCCAGTCCGGGTGCGCGCGGAACAGGTCGGAGTCGGGGTTGACCATCTCCGGCTCGACCCACAGACCGAACTCCAGGCCCCGTCCGGTCACGTGGTCGATGAGCGGTTGCAGGCCGTCAGGCCAGACGCCCTCGTCGACGTACCAGTCACCGAGGCCGGCGGTGTCGTCACGCCGGCCGCGGAACCACCCGTCGTCGAGGACGAAGCGTTCCACGCCGAGCTGCGCGGCCCGGTCGGCGAGGGCCCGCAGCCGGTCCAGGTCGTGGTCGAAGTAGACCGCCTCCCACACGTTGAGGGTCACCGGGCGGGGGGAGCGCGGGTGCCCGGGTCGAGCCCGCAGGTGGGTGTGCAGCACGTCGCTGAGCCCGTCCAGCCCGGTGTCGGACCAGACCGCGTAGAGCAGGGGAGTGTCGTACGACTCGCCGGGGGCGAGCCGGATCTCGCCGGGGGCCAGCAGTTCGCCGCCGCCGAGCGTCGACTCGCCGGTGGGCCGGCGCTCGGCGAATGTGACGTGGTCGCCGCTCCACGCGGTGTGCACCGCCCACACCTCGCCGTGGCCGAAGCCGAACCCTGCGGTGCCCGCCACCAGCAGCAGCGTGGCGTCGTGCCCGGTCCGGCCGTGCCGACCCTCGCGGACCCAGGCGCCGTGCGGGAACGGGTGCCGCTGCGGGGACCGCTCCCGGCACCACCGACCGGTCAGGTCGAGCAACTCGGTGGCGACCGCCGGCACCGGCACCACCGGGGTCAGCTCCCGCAGCTCGTACGCCGTCTCGCCGTCGTTGCGCAGCCGGTGCCGGACGGTCAGCAGGCCGTGCGGGTCGAGGGTGATCTCACTGGTCAGCGACAGACCGGCGGCCGGGTCCGACGCCAGCACCGTCACCCGCGCGGCGTCCGGGCCGCCGTGCGCACTGTCGGCCGGGAGTACGCCCACCCCCTCCCCGCCCGCGCCCACGCGGCCCGGGTCGGGGCTGCCGTCGCGCACGTCCAACCCGTCGAGGCGGAACGAGGTGGACCAGTCCCGGCCGTCGCGGTGCCCGGCCAGCCCTGGGCGGCCGCTCCAGCCGGCGCTCGCCTCCGGCACCAGGGACAGCACGGGCGGCTCGTCGAAGCTGCTCGGCACCACCGGCGGCACCGTCGCCTCGGTGAGCTGGCGCAGGCCGTCGTCGTCGAGGTCGCCGACGTCGCCGCCCCAGTGCACGATCCGGGGCAACCCCGGGCCCCGCGCGTCGAGCACCAGGCTGGTCCGCGCGCGGCGCAGGTGCAGGATGGTCATCCTTTGGAGGCTCCCAAGGTCAGGCCCCGAACGAAGTGCCGCTGGAGCATAAAGAAGATCACCAGAGTGGGGATCGCGACGAGCACGCTGCCCGCCGAGACCAGGTTGTTGTCGGTGAAGAACTCACCGCGCAGGTTGTTGAGCGAGCTGGTGACGGGAAACTTGTCACCGGTGCGCATCAGCACTGTGGCCCAGAAGAACTCGTTGTAGATCCAGGTCACCTCCAGGGTGGCCAGCGCCGCCAGGGCCGGTCGGCACAGCGGCATGGTGACCTGCCAGTACTGCCGCCAGATGCTGGCTCCGTCGACCATCGCCGCCTCGTACAGGTCGCGGGGCAGCGCCTTCATGTAGTTGCTGAGCACGAAGACGCAGAAGCCACACTGGAAGGCCACGTTGATCAGGATCAGCCCCCAGTAGCTGTCGTAGAGCAGCTCGGAGTCGCTCATGAACTCCGGCAGCGGCACCTCGGTGAACAGCCGGAACAGCGGGATGAGCAGCGCCTGCTGGGGCAGCAGGTTGGCGGCGGTGAACACCCCGAGCAGGACGATGTTGAGCTTCCAGCTGAACCGGGCGATGACGAACGCCACGCAAGAGGCGAGAAGGAGGGTGAGCAGCACCGCCGGCACGGTGATGTACACCGAGTTCAGGAAGTGCTTGCCGAACTCCGCCGTCCGCCAGGCGGTGACGTAGTTGTCGAGGGTCCAGCCGCCGAACGACACGTAACCGTTGGCGGCGGTGTAGTCGTACGAGCGCAGTGAGGTCAGCACCGCCCAGGCGATCGGGAAGAGCCAGGCCAGCGCGACGGCGATGAGGAAGCCGTGCAACAGCAGCCGCGCCGGCGTGAGCTTGCGGCGGCGGTGCGGCCGGTCGGTCTCGTCCGCGCCGCGCCGGGTGGCGGTCGTGGTGCTCATTCCCGGTTCTCCCTCATCACGGTCGCCAGGTAGATGGTGATGAAGACGAGCGAGACGACCAGCATGATCGTCGCCAGCGCCGAGCCGAAGCCGATCCGGCTCGCCTCACCCACCACGTTCTGGGTGACCAGCGCGGAGATCAGCTCCAACCCGTTGCGGCCCTTGTTGACCACCCAGACCAGGTCGAACGCCCGCAGCGACTCGATCACCGTCACCACCAGCACGATGATGTTGATGGGCCGCATGACCGGGAACACCACCCGGAAGAACGTCCGGCGCTCCGAGGCTCCGTCGACCGCCGCGGCCTCCCGCAGGGACGGGTCGACGCCCTTCAGCCCGGCCAGGTAGAGCAGCATGATGTAGCCGACGTGCCGCCAGCCGGAGGCGATCAGGACCGCCCAGATGTTGACGTTCGAGTCGCCGTACCAGTCGACGTTGCTGTTGAACACCGCGTTGATCAGGCCCTGGTCGCGGGAGTAGAGCAGCTGCCAGACGAAGCCGATCAACGCGAGTGAGAGCACCACCGGCAGGTAGAGCGCGGTCTGGTAGAAGCGGCCGCCGCGCAGCTCCTTGTCCAGCAGGACGGCCAGGAACATGCCGAACGGGGTGGCGACCACGAACAGGGCGGCCAGCCAGAGCAGGTTGTGCTGGATCGCCGGCACGAACGGCGGGTAGATGTTCACCACGTCGCTGTAGTTGCGTGCGCCGACGAACTCGATCTCGTTCAACGGGCCGATGCCGTCCCAGTTGGTGCCGGACAGCAGGACGGTCGCGGCGGCCGGCAGCCAGACGAGTCCGGTGACGAGCAGCAGCGGGACGAGCACCATGAGCGTGATGACCACGCGGTCGGTGCGGGACAGGAGCCGTAGCCGCCGGCGACGACCACCCGTGGAGGTGGTCGGGGCCGGCGGCGGCACGGCGCGATCCGATTGGATCAGGGGCAGGTCGGACACGATGTCCTTCCCCTTCCGCCGTCAGTCAGTGAAGATCGACTTCTTCTGGTTCTCGATGGACGCGGTGAGCCCGTCAATGTCCTTGGGGTTCTTGATGAACTGCTGGATCGCCGGGATCATCACTGTGGAGGCGAAGTCCGGTCGGGTGTCCCGGTCGAGGAACTGCGCGATCTCGGTGGCCGAGCCGACCAGTTCGGCGGCCTTCTTCTGCAACGCGGTGTAGCCGGCGACGTCCGCGCCACTGTTGGCGACCAGGACGGCCGGGTCGTTCTTGAGGTTGATGTCCGCGGCGGCCTTGCCACCGAAGTACTCGAGCAGCTTGCGCGCGTTGTCCTCGTTCTTGGGCTTGCGCGCCATCATGTAGCCGTCGATCGGGGCGTCCAGCGCCTTGGCGCCGATGGACGGGTCGATCTCGGGGAAGGTGAAGAAGTCGAGGTCGTCCTGCTCGTCGTTGCTGAACTGCTGACCGACGAAGAGGCCGAGCAGGTACATGCCGCTCTTCTTCTGCTGCAACGACTGCGCGGCCTCCTGCCAGGTGCGGCCGAGGCTGTCCGGCTGGTGCAGGGGGAGCAGGCCGGCCCAGGTGTCGAAGACCTTCTTGACCTTGTCGGAGGTCCAGGCCTCCTTGCCGGCCATCAGGTCGATGTGGAACTGGTAACCGTTGATCCGCAGGTTGAGGATGTCGAAGGTGCCCATCGCCGGCCAGCCGTCCTTGTCGGCGAAGGCGATCGGGGTGAGCCCGTCCTTCTTCATCTGCTCACCGAGCGCGGTGAACTGGTCCAGGGTGGTGGGCACCTGGTAGCCGTGCTGCTGCCAGACCGACTTGCGGTAGAACACCGCCCACGGGTAGTACGTCCCGGGCACGAAGTACTGCTTGCCGTCGTCGCCGGTGGACGCCTTCTTGAAGGCGTCGGAGTAGCCGGAGAGCTTGCTCCACACGTCGCTGACGTCGCCGGCCAGGCCCTTCTGGGCGAAGAAGCGCATCCGGTAGCCGGCGAACCAGGTGAACACGTCGTCCGGCTTGCCCTGCAGGTAGTTGTTGATGTTCTCCTGGAACGTGTTGTGGTCGACAGTGTTGATGGCGACCTGGACCCCGGACGCGGTCTTGAACCCGTCGGTGACCTTGACCATCACGTCCTTGGGCTTGGGGTCGGACTGGTTCGAGCCGAGCGACACGTCCTTGCTGGACCCGCCGGAGCCGGAGTCGTCGCCGCAGCCGGCGAGCAGACCGGTGCCGAGCAGCGCGCCCGTGCCGGCCGCACCAGCCAACAGCGAGCGTCGGTTGATGCCGGCGACGGAGGGCGGTACGAGTCGAGCCAGGTACTCGGCTTGGGATCGGGGACGGGACATCTGTGCCTCCTGCGGATGAAGAGGTGCTGCGCGAAGGGCCGTCAGAGGTGGTCGAAGAGGTCCGGCAACGTGATCACCCATCGGGATCCACCGAGAATCCACATTGGTGAACACGAACGGCCATTGGGGCCTCAAGCTACCCGTCCGTCGACCGCTGTCAAGAGGGCAGTTCACCTTCGATAACCCAGTTGTGATACGGCCGTTACGCGGTAAACGTTGGAAAGTGAATCGATGTTGGAACTTGTTGACTTCAATGCCGTACCGGGTGCACCCTCAGCTCTCATGCGGCAGTGGCACGGGAACGGCATCTATTTCGGCGGCGACTACAACCCCGAGCAGTGGCCCGAGCAGGTCTGGTCCGAGGACGTCGAGCTGATGCGCCGGGCCGGGGTCAACCTGGTCTCGCTCGGCATCTTCTCCTGGGCCCGGCTGGAGCCAACCCCGGGCCGGTTCGAGTTCGACTGGCTGGACCGGGTGCTGGACCTCCTGCACGGCGGAGGAATCCAGGTCGACCTGGCCACCGCCACCGCCAGCCCGCCGCCCTGGCTGGCCCGGGCGTACCCGCAGACGTTGCCCCGCCGCGCCGACGGAGCGATCCTCTGGCCCGGCGGACGACAGGCGTACTGCCCCAGCTCGCCGATCTTCCGTGAGCGGTCACTGGCGTTGGTGCGGGCGGTCGCCGAGCGGTACGCCGAGCACCCCGCCGTGGTGATGTGGCACGTCTCCAACGAGCTGGGCTGCCACAACGTGCACTGCTACTGCGACGTCAGCGCCGAGGCATTCCGGGGCTGGCTGCGGGAGCGCTACGGCGACCTGGACCGGCTCAACGACGCCTGGGGCACCGCGTTCTGGAGCCAGCGCTACGGCGACTGGGCCGAGATCAACCCGCCGCGGACCGCTCCGACCTTCGCCAACCCCACCCAGCAGCTCGACTTCCTGCGCTTCTCCTCCGACGAGCAGCGCGCCCAGCTGCGCGCCGAACGCGAGGTGTTGACGGAGCTGGTCCGCCAGCCGATCACCACCAACTTCATGATCGGCCTGGCCAAGCACATGGACTACCACTCCTGGGCCGACGACGTGGACCTGGTCTCCAACGACCACTACCTCAACGCGGCCGACCCGCGGGCGCACCTCGGGTTGTCGCTCGCCGCGGACCACACCCGGGGCGTCGCCGGCGGTGCTCCGTGGCTGCTGATGGAGCACTCCACGAGCGCTGTCAACTGGCAGCCGCGCAACGTGGCCAAGCTGCCCGGACAACTACGCCGCAACAGTCTGGCGCACGTCGCCCGGGGAGCCGACGGGGTGCTGTTCTTCCAGTGGCGCGCGTCCCGGGCCGGCGCCGAGAAGTTCCACTCCGCGCTGGTGCCGCACGCCGGGCCGGACACCAAGGTGTTCCGCGAGGTCTGCCAACTCGGCGCCGACCTCAAGGCGCTCGCCGAGGTACGCGGCAGCCGAGTCGACGCCGACGTGGCAGTCCTGTTCGACTGGGAGGCGTGGTGGGGAGTCGAGTTGGATTCGCACCCCAGCGCCGACGTGACGTACGCCGACCGGCTGAACGCCCTGTACGGCGCACTGTGGCGGAC
The DNA here is from genome assembly GCF_040649135.1 of Micromonospora sp. NPDC049047. Classification (NCBI taxonomy): domain Bacteria; kingdom Bacillati; phylum Actinomycetota; class Actinomycetes; order Micromonosporales; family Micromonosporaceae; genus Micromonospora; species Micromonospora sp. NPDC049047. The sequence goes on along the minus strand of NZ_JBEZEY010000004.1, from coordinate 247,699 downwards.
CGGCGTGACCGCCGACATCGTGCACCCGTCGGCGGACCTCAGCGGCTACCGGCTGGTCCTGGTGCCGACCCTCTACCTGGTCCGGGACGCCGACGCCGAGGCCCTGCACCGGTACGTCGAGGGCGGCGGCACCGTGGCGGTCACCTACTTCAGCGGAGTCGTCGACGAGAACGACCACATCCGCCTCGGCGGCTACCCCGGCGCGTTCCGGGACCTGCTCGGCGTACGCACCGAGGAGTTCTTCCCACTACGCGAGGGCGAGCAGGTCCGCCTCGACGACGGCAGCACCGCCGACGTGTGGACCGAGTGGCTGCACGCCGAGGGCGCGGAGGTGCTCGCGTCGTACACCGATGGGCCCCTGCCGGGCGTGCCGGCGGTGACCCGGCACCGCCTCGGCGACGGCGCCGCCTGGTATGTCGGCACCCGGTTGGACGAGACGGCCACCGACCGGCTGGTGGCCCGGCTCGTCGACGAGGCCGGCGTCCGGCCGGCCGCGCCGGCACCGACCGGCGTGGAGGTGGTACGCCGACGCGACGGCGACCGGAGCTGGCTGTTCGTGCTCAACCACACCGACACCGGGGTACGGCTACCGGCGCACGGCGTCGAGTTGTTGACCGGCGCACCGTGTACCGGTGAGCTGACGGTGCCCGCCGGTGAGGTGGCCGTCGTCCGGGAGGACAGGGTTGATGTCTCCGGTGTGAAGGAGGTTCCCTGAGTTGCTCGCCCAACAACGGCAGACCGCCATCCTCGATCTGATCCGCCAACGTGGCGGCGTGCGGGTGAGTCAGCTCGTCAGCCGGTTCGGCGTGTCCGACATGACGATCCGCCGCGACCTGGAGGTGCTTGCCGAGCGCGGCCTGGTGGACAAGGTGCACGGCGGCGCGACGCTCGCCGGGCCGGGTTCGGCAGAGGAGCCCGGCTTCGCCGCCAAGTCGATCCGGCAGCAGGCGGAGAAACGGGCCATCGCCGAGCGGGCGGCCAGCATGGTGGAGCCGGGGATGGCCATCGCCCTCTCCGCCGGCACCACCACCGCCGGGCTTGCCACCCTGCTCTCCGACGTACGCGGGCTGACAGTGGTCACCAACTCGATCCCGGTGGCCGACGCGCTCTACCAGAACCCGCGCGCCGACCAGACTGTCGTGTTGACCGGCGGCATCCGTACCCCGTCGGACGCCCTGACCGGGCCGGTGGCCGAGGCGGCGATCAGCGCCCTCAACGTCGACCTGCTCTTCCTCGGCGTGCACGGGCTCAGCCCGCGTACCGGTTTCACCACGCCCAACCTGTTGGAGGCCGGAGTCAACAGGTGTCTGATCGGTGCCGCCCGCCGGCTCGTGGTGCTCGCCGACCACACCAAGTGGGAGACCATCGGCATCGCCACCATCGCCCCGTTGGAGGCCGCCGACGTCCTGATCACCGACGCCGGTCTGCCCACCGAGGCCCGCACCACGATCGGCGAACAGGTCGGCGAGCTGGTCGTCGTGGAGGTCGGCTAGGGGCGGGTGCTGCCGGGTGTGTCGTCAAAGGATCCTGATGTCGGATGAAGGAGCGCTGGGGTCCTCTCTACTGCAATCGTGGTGATTCTTTGAGGACACCACTTACGGTGTCCGGTTGGGTGACGGGGACGAGTGTGAGCAGGGCGGCACGGCGAACGGTCACGACGGTGAGGCCGATGGTGGCGCTGACGGCAGCAACGGCGAGTGCCCAGTGAATACCGGCGTGCTGCATGGCCAGACCGGCGAGTGCCGAGCCCAGTGCGACGCCGCCGGCGTTGGCGCTGACCAGCCAGGTGTATGCCTCGGTGAGGGTGCCGGCTGGAGCGAGGTCATCGAGCAGGAGATAGGCCGTGATCATGGTGGGTGCGTAGGCAAGTCCGACGAGCACGAGTAACCCGCCGAGTTGTTCGACCGATCCTGCTGCCGGCAGGGGAGCGACCATAGCCGCGAAAATGCCGGTCAGCCACAGGTAACGGCGGCCAGGGCTGGTCTTCCATCTCGGGGCGCCATAGCACAGTCCGCTCAACATGCTGCCGGCCGACATGATCGCGAGCAGCACGCCGCCAGCCGAGGGCGTGCCCTGGTTCTGGGCGAGAGCGGGTACGGCGACGTTGAGGACCCCGATCACGGCTCCCGTGGAGGCGAGCGTGCATATCAGCAGCCGCATCCCCGGCGCGCTCAAACTTCCCAGCACGCTCGTGCGCTGGCCCGTCCGCCCGCCGGTGGAGCGGGAAGCGGGAGCGGTGACAAAGGCAGCGGTCCCGGCCACAGCCGCGACTCCGGACAGGCCGAGCACCGCAGCGGGTGACGTGACCAATAGCAACAGCGAAGCGGCCAGCGGGCCAGCCACGGAAATCAGGTCCTCAAGAAGTGCCTGCAGTGCGTAGGCAACCGGCAGGTCGTCGTCCGCATCGACGACCACGGGCCACAGCGCCCGCATGGATCCGCCGAGCGTGGAATTCGTCGCACCCATCAGGGCGGCGAGCAGAAACAATACCGGCGCGCCCTGTCGGGTCAGCGCGGCGGAGACAAACCCTGCAAGCGCGCCGGTCTGCAACACGGCGAGGCCGACCAGAACGCGTGACTGTCCCCATCGATCGACGGCCCGCCCGCGAAACGGTGCGCTTGCGGTGGTTCCGATCATCAGCGCTGCCAGAGCCGTCCCGGCTATCGCGTAGGAACCCTGCTGCTGATGAACGAGGAGCACGATGGCTAAAGGACGCATGCCGTTCGGCAGCCGACCGACAACCATGGCTGACACCAAGCGCGGCACTTGACGAGCCTGCAAAACCCGGCGGTAGCGCCCCAAGGCCTTCACGCGGCACCAACTGACGTCATCACGAACCTCCCTGAAGGCACTCAAAAGTGACCTCAGGGCTTTTATCCCGTCAGTTGCGACGCCGGAGTATCCGACGCTGGCACCGCTCGGTCACTGACCTCCCACGCGCCAGCACGGGTGAGAGCGGAACCCTAGGTGCAACATCAACACGCTATCAGGAGCCCAGCCTAGGGATCATCGCCGGGCAGGCAGGCTCCGGCGTGGTCGGCCTGGCGTACGCAACGGCCATGAGGCGGTCGCAGAACACCCAATGCCGTACGTCCTGCGTATCCTCGGCCGAGACGGTGGTGCCGCCGACGTCGACCTGCGGCATCGAGGCCAGCACGCGAGCAAGCGTCCGGGCCAGGTCCAGGGCCCCAGCCAGGTCGTCGACCACCACCGGCAGATGAATGCCAGCTCCGTATCCCGACGTGGCCCACGCCGAAACCCTCGGCGGTCGCCTGTTACTCGAGTCGGGCAGAGCTCTTCGGTACGTCCGCGCGTACGATCGCCTGAGGGAGGCCGCACTCAGCGTGAGCGAGTCGGCGAAGCTGATAACAGCACTCGCGGAGGAGCTGTCATGAGCGAGTCCATGCCTAACGTGGCCTGGCACGTCAGCACCAGAAGCCCGGACAATGGCGGCAATTGCGTCGAGGCGGGGCCGGTGCTGGATGGGTCTGGTCGGGTGGCGGTACGCGACAGCAAGGACCGCGCGGCGGCCACACTCGTCTACGGCGCCGCCGGGTGGACCGCGTTCGTCGCCGGGGTGAAGGACGGCGCCTTCGCCCGCACCCAACCCTGATCGACTCGGCTTTCTGGAAACCGGGGTGTCCCGGTCAACCGGGACACCGCGGTTTCCAGGAACCCGAGGTGATCACGGCTAAAACGGCTCAGCCGTCGACCATCTGGTGTGGCACCATCCGGCGGTGGAGTCCCACGAGGTGGCGGAGTTGTTCGACCGGGCGGTGCAGCAGCTGCGTGGCGTCGTCGAGTCGGGCGACTCCGACGACGGCTCCGACCTGCTTCGCCGCGCCGCCGACTCGGGTGCAGAGGCCGTCGGGCTGGCTGTCGGCAGACTCTCGGATCCCGACCGTGTGGTTCGCGCGGCGGCCTGCGACCTGCTCGGCGCGGCGAGCAGTCTGAACATGGAGGTGCGCGAAGAGGTCGCTACCGCTCTGATCCGGTTGGCGGCGCACGAGTCCGACCCCGAGGTGCACTGGTCGATCGCACGCGCCCTCGGCGACACCTTCGACGCCCGAGCCCTGCCGACCCTGGTGGCCCTCGCGGCGAGCCCGGACTCTGACGTGCGTTTTCAGGTCGCGGTGGCGGTGCCGGCGGTGCTCGACGACCCACCGGAGGCGGCCGGCGAGGCGGTGTTGATCGACCTGTGCACCGATGTCGAACCCGAGGTTCGGGAGTGGGCCACCTTCGGCCTGGGCTGGGTGAGCACCGCGGACGGGAACGCCGTCCGACAGGCGCTGTGGGACCGTACCCAGGACACCCACCCGGCGGTACGCGAGGAAGGCGTGCGGGGATTGGCACGACGGCGGGATCCCCGGGCCCTTCCCCTGGTACGCGACTTGCTCGCTCAGGACGGGGTCCACCCGTTCACCCTCAAGGCCGCCGCGTACCTTGCCGACCCGACGCTGTCGGCACTGCTGGAGGGCTTCGATCCGAGCGTGGAAGCGGTCGCCGAGGCGGTGCGCGAGTGTGACAGGGCGTGGCGTTCCCAGCGCGACGAGTCGGCGTGGCAGCTCCTGAACACCGTGCACAAGCTCCGCCCCGACTTGCGGATCGCGATTTTCGGGGAGCGGTGCGACCTGGGCCTGTACCTCGACATCACCGACGGCGCCGACATCTCCGGCCACTGGTTCCTGGACGGACTACTCAACCGGGGCGGCAACGATCCCGTCCGGGCGGCCGAGCTGGCGATCGAGGATCTGACCCGCTGATCGACTCGGATTCAGCGAAGTCGCGGTGTCCTGGCGAACGGGACACCGCGACTTTCAGGAGCCCGAGTTGATCAAAAGGTGCTGCCGGACTCCTGGCGCTTCACAGCCATCTCACAGGGGTGCTCGATAGGGTGCCGGTCGAGTCAACGTCCGACTCCAGCCTGGAGCGGTCGGCGTCGCACAGGAGTTCCGATGGTCTTCAAGAAGATGTTGAGCGCGTTCGGTGTGGGCGGTCCCAGTGTGGACACTGTGCTGACCAACCCCAACACCCGGCCCGGCCTGACCCTCGACGGGCAGGTCAACCTCGTCGGTGGCGACGCTGAGGCAGCCATCGAGCAGGTGGTGATCGGTCTGGTGACCCGGGTGGAGGTCGAGGGGCACGACGCCGAATACTCGGGCACCCTCGAGTTTCACCGGATGGCGGTCAGCGGCGCGTTGCAGCTCGCCCCGAAGCAGCAGCTCTCGATCCCGTTCCAGCTGCCGATCCCGTGGGAGACCCCGATCACCGACGTGTACGGGCAGCGCCTGCACGGCATGACGATGGGCCTGCGCACCGAGCTCGCGGTCGCCCGCGCGGTCGACAAGAGCGACCTGGACCAGGTGGCGGTGCACCCGTTGCCGGTGCACGAGCGGATCCTGGAGGCGTTCCAGCGGCTCGGTTTCCGGTTCAAGCACGCCGACCTGGAGCGCGGTCACATCCGGGGCGTGCAGCAGACGCTGCCGTTCTACCAGGAGATCGAGTTCTTCGCCGCTCCGCAGTACGCGAGCACGATCAACGAGGTCGAGCTGACCTTCGTGACCAGCCAGCGCGGCGTCGAGGTGGTCCTGGAGTGCGACAAGCGCGGCGGCTTCCTCAGCGCAGGGCACGACGCGTTCGGCCGCTTCCAGGTGGCGCACACCGACGTCGACCGCGTCGACTGGGCGCAGGTCGTCGACGGTTGGCTGCGCGAGACGACGTCCCGCTACGGCAGCCTCCGCTCCCAGTACGGCCACGGTTACGGCCCGGGCCACGGGCACGGCCACGGCCGGGGCGGCATGGGTGTCGGCGGCATGGTGGCCGGCGCGGCGCTCGGTGTCGCCGGCGGCATGATCGCCGGCGAGATGATCGAGGACGCCTTCGAGGGCGACTTCGGCGACTTCGGCGGCGACGAGTAGCTCACCGTCCACAAACGACCACAGTGGCCTCCGGGAGAGTCTCCCGGAGGCCACTGTGAGCTGCTGGCCGGTCAGTGCCGGGCCTTGCGCTCGTCGCCGCTGCGCCAGGCGCTGCCGGCCTTGGCCAGGCCCCGGCTACCGAGGTAGCCAAGCGTCAGCAGGGTGATCAGGAACCAGGCGTTGTCGGCCCGGAAGATGTCCACCCCAGCCGAGTTCTGCCCGACGACCTGCGACGCGCCCAGTACGGCAGCCACCGCGATCAGGTAGATCCAAAACTCGGTGGTCTTGAACGCCTGCTTGGTTTCCGTACCAGGTGCCTGCATGTCGTTGCGACGCCCGTCGTGCATAACCGGCATCTGCTGCGTCGACGTGTTCTGCATCGACGCCGGATTCTGCGGGTCGTTCATGGGCCGGTTCATCGGCCGGGTGGAAGCAGCCTGCGTGCTCATCTGGTCCTCCTCAGGATGCGATGAGTCGTACCTGCATTCCCTCGCCCCGCTACCGCGTTTCGGCCACGGCACGGTTCGCTTTCGTGGCGGGGACAACCCCCGACTACCCGAGGGCCGGGAGCAGGTAACACCGATCGCCGGCCGGAAAAATCCGGCCGGCGACCAGCGTGTCAGCAGGTCAGCGCAGGCCGTTGCGGATGGCCACGCGCACCAACAACTCCGGGTCGTCGGTGATGAGGCCGTCGACACCGAGGTCGATGACCCGCTGCATCACCGTGGCGTCGTCGACGGTGTACGGGATCACCTTCAGGCCGTCCCGGGTCTGCAGGGTGCGCACGTCCGGTCCGTGGAAGTATGCCGGGTTCTCCCGCAGGTACCAGTCGGCCGAGGCGACGGTGCCCTGCTTCGGGTCGTGCACCTGCCAGTTGGCCGACACAGTGCCGGCACCGGCGGCCCGGGTCAGCTTGCCCAGGTCCTGGTACTTCCACCAGTCCAGCCCACCGGTCCACGGGCTCTGCACCGACGGGTTGCCGTACGCCGCCTGCAACGAGCACTCGTCGGCGAGGGTGACGCACTCGGCGGGGCCGTACTGCCAGACCAGCGCGACGGTGCCGATGCGCTTGTCGAGTTGGCGGGCGTAGGTGATGGTGCGCCAGTCGAACGACTGGATGGTGGCCCGGTTGGTGAAGCCGGCGCGCTGGATGGCGTCGACAAGCTTGCGGGTGAAGCTGCGGTACGGCTCGGTGTCGTCCACCACCGGGCTGATCTTCGTCTCGATGTTCATCCCGATGTCACTGCGACCGCTCGCCTTCACCAGGGCGAAGACCTCGTCCAGGGTCGGGATCCGGGCACCCGGCGCGGGCACCTGCGCGGGCAGTTCGGGAAGCGTCTTCGTGCCGCAGTCGACGGTCTTGAGCTGCGCCAGGGTCAACTGGTGCACCTGCTTGCCCACGTACGGGAACATCCGGTCGCCGGGGCGTACCGGCTTGGTGTCGACGCAGTGCGACCCGTTGACGGTGCGGTCGTGCAGCACCACGAGCCTGCCGTCGGCGGTCACCCCGGTGTCCAGCTCAAGCGTGGAGATGGCCCGGTTGGACAACGCGTTCGCGAACGCCGGCAGGGTGTTCTCCGGCCGGGTGGCCCGACCACCCCGGTGTGCCTGGATGTCGAACGGCGAGGCGTAGGCCTTGGGCAGCCGGTAGCCGCGCTGCGCCAGGAGACCGCGCAACCGGTCCGGGTAGTCGGTGATCATGCCGTCCACGCCGTCGTCGATGAGCTTGGCCATTGTCGGCAGGTCGTCGACGGTCCACGGGATCACCTTGATCCCGTAACGGTGCGCCTCGGCGACCATCTCCCTGGTGACGTACGGCTGGTAGCCGGGGTCGGTGACGGTGCCGTTCTGCGGCATGCCGTGCACGGGGGAGAAGGCGCTGGCGCCGAAGCTGCGGATCGCCCTGATCGGGTCGCCGCCGAAGTCGTCGATGTCCAGCCCGCCCAGCCACGGCGAGGCGCCCGGCTGCCCGGTCTGCAGGAAGTCGTAGTTGGTCAGGGCGACAAGCGGCAGCTTCGGCTCGACCTGGCGCATGCGCATCAGCGCGCCCCAGTCGAAACTCTGGATGGTGACCTGCCTGAGCAGCCCGGCGGCGCGGATCTCGGCCGCGGTGACCCGGACGAACTGCTCACGGGGTGCGGTCTCGGTCGGCGCGCCGGCCTCCACCTTGGTCTCGACGTTGAGCGTCACGTCCTTCGCCCGGTAGCGGTTCACCAGCGCGAAGACCTCACGTAGCAGCGGCATCCGGGCGCCCGGCGCGGCGACCTGTCCCGGCTTGTCGGCGAGCGTCTTCGAGCCGCAGTCCAGTGTGCGCACCTGGGCCACGGTGAGCGTGTTGAGGTACTTCCCGACGTACGGGAACTCCGGGTCGCCGGCAGTCACCGGCGCGGTGTCGGTGCACTTGGCGCCACTGATCTTCCGGTCGTGGGTGACGACGGCCTGACCGTCCTCGGTGATCTGCACGTCCAGTTCGAGGGTGGTCACCCCGAGTTGGAGGGCGTTGCCGAAGGACGCGAGGGTGTTCTCCACCCGCAACCCGAGGCCGCCGCGGTGGGCCTGCACGTCGAATGTCCGGTCCGGTCGCGGCTTCGCCTGGGCGGGCACCGCGAGCCCGGTCGTCACCGTCGCGGCCACCAGGGCCGCGACGGCGGTACGGCGTACTGTGCGCACGCTGTCATCCCCTCTGCCGGTGGGCATCTCCCACCGGTCGCCGGACAGCATGGACACCTCGGGCGGCGGGCAGGCGGCCAGTGGGCGGCGCGACGGTGAACCGCCGTGGACGACCTCCCGGGTTTGGTCGGCCGGTGGTCGGGCACGCAGTCAGTTCCACAGCTTCTGCGAGGTGATGATCGTGCGTGAGGACGACATGCGGCAGGATGCCGCCCGCCAGGCCGAGGAGCGGATCGCCGGAGGCGTGTACGGCAAGGGTGCCGTCGAAGAGGTGACGCTGCCCCGCACCGACGTGGAGAGCCAGATCCAGCGCGACGATCCACTCGACCCAGCGAACGAGCCGATCGATCCGCAGGTGTTGCGCGACGGTGGCCCCGTCGGTGGGCAGGGTGCGGTGACCACCACCGGCGGCACCGCCGGACCGGCGAGCGTGCGCCGGGTGGCCCGCCAGCCCGAGCGACACCCGGGCAAGGTGGCCCCGACGACGACCGGGGACGCCACCACCGGCGGCCTGAGCACCCCGATGGGCGGCGGCACCAGCGACCAGTCCACGTCCGCGACCGCCCCGGCTAAGTCCATCAAGGACAGATCCACCGACTGACCCCACCCACGTTTGACGGCGTGGTCATGAGGTTGACGTGGCTGTGGGAAGAGCACAGTCCACGTCAACCTCATGATCGACCGGTGGGTCAGCGTGCGGGGCGGAGGATGCCCAGGCGTTGGGTGGCGCGGGTCAGGGCGACGTACAGGTCGCTGCGGCCGCGCGGCGACTCGGCGACCATCCGGTCCGGGTCGACGACAAGCACCGAGTCGAACTCCAACCCCTTGGCCTGGGCGACGGTCAGCACCACCACCCGGCTCTCCAGCTCCGGGTGCTCGCCCACGGCTGCCTCCGGCAGGGCGGCGGTGAGCGCCGCGCCCAACTCGCCGACCCGTCCGGTCGGCACGAGCACGCCGAGTCGGCCCTCGGCCATCCGGGCCACCTCGCGGGTGGCCGCCGCGACGAGTTCCGGCGCCAACCGCTCGTCCGGCACCGTCCGATCCCACGGGGGTACGCCGCTCTCCCGCACCGAGCGCGGTGGCCGCAGCGCCGGGTCGATCTCCGCGAGGACGTCGGCGGCGACCGCCATGATCTCGGCCGGGGTGCGGTAGCTGACAGTCAACTCGGTAAGCCGCCACCGCTGCGCCACGTACGGGGCGAGGGCGTCCGCCCACGAGGCCGTGCCGCTGAGCGCGCCGGTCTGCGCGACGTCGCCGACGATCGTCATCGACCGGCTCGGGCAGCGGCGCATCAGCAGCCGCCACGCCATCGGCGACAGCTCCTGCGCCTCGTCCACGATGACGTGACCGAACGCCCAGGTCCGGTCGGCGGCGGCCCGCTGCGCGGTGGTCAACCGGTCGGCCTCCTCCTGCCGTTCCAGCAGCCGATCCGCGTCGATCAGGTCGGTCACGCCGAGGATCTCGCCGCCCTCGGCCTCGTCCTCGACGTCGATCGAGCGGGATCCCCGGGCGATCTCCAGCACACCCTCGGCGTACTCCCGTTCCATCATCCGGATGCGGTCCCGGCGGGCGGCAGCGGCCCGCTCGTCCTCGCCGAGCAGCTCGGCGGCCTCGTCGAGCAGCGGCACGTCGGCCGGCGTCCAGCCACCGGGCTCGCGGCGCAGCAGCGCCCGCTCGTCGTCGGTGAGCATCGGCGCGGCGGCGGCGATCCGGTCCGGGTCGGCATACAGGTCGGCGAGCAGGCGTTGCGGGGTGAGCACCGGCCACAGCCGGTCGAGGGCGGCCTGAACCTCCGACTCCTCGCGCAACTCACGGCGGATCTCGGCCCGGTCGGCCTCGTCGAGCAGGTTGTCCCCGCCCAGCGGGTCGGCGCCGATCCGCTCGGCCACCTGCTCGGCGAGCGCGTGCACGATCTCCATCTCGAACAGCCCGCGGGCCAGGTTGTGCGGCCGGTCGACCCGGCGCACCCGGTCCCGGGCGGTGCGCACGATCTCCGGGTCGAGGCTCAGCGCCTCCCGCTCGACCTCGATCTCCAGCGGTTCGTCCGGCACCCACTGCCGGTCCCGGACGGCAAGCGCCAGTACCTCCGCCAACACCGCCCGGCCCTTGAGCGCCGCGGTCTCGGCCGGTTCGGTCCGTTGGGCGCTCACCCCGGGAAAAAGATCACCCTGGGTACGCAGCAGCACGCCGGTCTCGGCAAGCGTCGGCAGCACCTGGGAGATGTAGCGCAGGAACGTCGCGTTCGGGCCAACCAGCAGCACGCCCCGGCTGGAGAGTTCGCGGCGGTGCGTGTAGAGCAGGTACGCCGCCCGGTGCAGCGCGACGGCGGTCTTGCCGGTGCCGGGGCCGCCCTGGACCACCATGACGCCCGGCAGTTCGGCGCGGATGACCTCGTCCTGTTCGGCCTGGATGGTCTCGACGATGTCGCGCATCCGGCCGGTCCGGCCCGCGTTGAGCGCCGCGAGCAGCGACGCCTCACCGGTCAGCTCCTCGTGGCCACCGGGGGCGGCGGCATCGATGTCAAGAACCTCGTCGTTGAGCCCGGTCACCTTGCGCTGGCGGGTACGCAGGTGCCGGCGGCGGCGTACGCCCTGCGGGTTGGCGGCGGTGGCGAGATAGAAGGCGCGGGCGGCGGGGGCCCGCCAGTCCATCAGCAGCGGGTCGTAGTCGCCGGAGGTGTCGAAAATGCCGATCCTGCCGATGTAGTGGCGGGAGTCGTCGTCACCGTCGAGCCGGCCGAAGCAGAGTCCGTTCTCCACCGCGGAGAACTGCTCGACCTGATCGGCGTACATCGCCACGGAGCTGTCGCGCTGCGAGCGGTCCTGGAGGGTGCCACCGGTGTTGCGCAGCTCGGCGGTGAGCCGGTGGGCGGCCTGCTCACGCAGCCCGTCCAGGCGGTCGTAGAGCATCGAGACGTACTCCTGCTCGCGACCGATCTCGTCGTCGAGCGGCAATTCGCCGGAACCGCCGGAGTGCCTTGACAAGCCATCTCCCTAAAGATTAGAATCCTTTGCAGGAACGGCTTTTAGCCGTTCTTTTTTGTGTCCTCGAACTGTTGAAGATAGCGGGTTCCGCCGGTTCTCACCAAGCCCGGCGGGTCGGCGCCGGTGATCGCGAGGTGGCTTCTGATGATCCTGCGCCCAGGGCAACGCGTGGTGTTCATCGGCGACAGCATCACCGATTGTGGTCGGCGCGACATCGCCGCGCCCTACGGCTCCGGTTACGTGAGCCTGGTGCGTGCGTTTGTCGAGGCCCGGCACCCCGAGCTGGAGCTGACCTGGGTCAACCGGGGTGTGGGCGGCGACACGGTACGGGACCTGGCCGCCCGCTGGGACGACGACGCCATCGCCGAGCGGCCCGACTGGCTCGCGGTGCTGATCGGCATCAACGACATCTGGCGGCGCTACGGCGATCGGCCGGCGGAGGCCGTCGGCATCGAGGAGTACGAGCGCACCCTGCGCGACCTGCTGCGTCGGGCGGTCGACGCCACCGGCTGCCGGCTGATCCTCGGTGACCCGTTTCTCATCGAGGCGGACCGTGGCGTCCCGCAACGCGCCGACACCGACCGGTACGCGGCGGTGGTGGCGGGGTTGGCCGCCGAGTTCGACGCGGTGCACGTGCCCAACCAGGCGGCGTTCGACAGGGTGCTCACGGTCAGCCCGTCGAGCCGCTGGGCCGATGACCGCGTGCACCCGCACCTGCCCGGCCACGCGGTGCTCGCCGACGCCTACCTCAGCGCCCTCGGTGCGCAGTGAGCAGGGCTTAGGTCGCGCAGTGAGCCAGGCCTCGGTCGGGCACTGATCGGCTCGATCGGGCGGTGAGCCGGGCCTCGGTCGGGTACGACGACGCGCCGGGGCGACCGGTGGGTCGACCCGGCGCGAGGTGGGTGGATCAGCCGCGCGCGGCCTGGTAGAGCCGCTCGGGGGTGACCGCCCCGGCGAGGACCCGTCCGTCGTCGGTGAGCAGGACACTGAACAGCTTGCTGGTGAGCAACCGGCCGCTGCCCCAGTCGCCACTGACCGCCGTCAGCCCGCCGAGCAGCTTGGACACGTCTGCGTCCGGCACGCCGGCCCCCGGGGCGCCCGACCTGCCACCGACCGCCCCGTCGAGGCGGGCGACAAGCACTGTCGTCCAGCCGGTGCCCACCGCGCGTACCTGCGGATCGCCGGCCGCCTCGACGTGGCCGGGCCGACCCGCGGCCGGCCGGTCAGCCTTCTCCTCGGTGACGGTCACGCCGGGCGGCGGGTTGAAGGCGAACTGGTCGGCTTCGGGCCGGCGGTAGTCGATCTGGGTGAAGGCCATCTCGAACGCCGGCTGGTCACTGCCCTTCGCGAGCACCTCGAAGCGCAGCGGCACGTGCTGCTTGGCGTCGATGGCGATCCGCAGCTGGTGCACCAGGGAACCCGTGTCGCGCGGCTGGAGCACCAGCTCGTACGCGTCCTGACCGGCGACTGTCGCCGAGCGGCCGACGCTCACCTCGGTGCTCGGGTCGATCGCGGCCAACGCCAGGTCGGCGGCCTGCTGCGGAGTGGCCGGCAGACTCGGCCGCGCGTCGGGCGCGGCACCTGCCGAGTCGGTGTCGCCGAGGGTGCGGTGGCGGGCGGTGTTGGTCCGGCTCTCCCAGGTCCACACGTCCCGGCCGTTGCGGATCACGTCCTGCTCGCCGAGGGTGTCCAGCAGCGCGACCCGCTGCCGCTCCGGTCCGGAGTACCAGACCCGCAGGGTGTGCGTGCCGGTCACCATGCTGGTCAGCTCATTGCCGGGGAGCAGCCCGGCCAGCGGCGGCAGGCCGAGGTCGGCGCGCTGCACGACGGTCCCGGAGACCCCCTCCAGCCGGGAGGTCTGCAGGTCGACAAGGAGCTGGGCGGCGGTACGCGGCGGCAGGCTGGGCTCGGCCTCGGCGGCGAACGTGCCGACCGCCGCTCCACCGCCGATGACGGCGACGGCAGCGGTGGCCGGGACCAGCCAACGAAGGACGGGACGGCTTCTCAGGACGGACATGGTGGCACCTCCTACCACCATCCTCCTCCCTCGGCGCTGAGAACGTGCTGAGGACGCCGGGCGCCGATTGTTGAATCCGGGTGGCACCCTTGAGCGGTGCGGTTGCTGGTGGTGGAGGACGAGGCCCGGTTGGCGGCTGCGTTGCAACGCGGCCTGCGGGCGGAGGGGTTCGCGGTGGACGTGGCGCGGACCGGGCCGGCCGGCCTGGACGCGGCCCGGCACGGCGGGTACGACGCGATGATCCTCGACGTGATGCTGCCCGGCCTCTCCGGCTACGAGTTGGTCCGCACGCTGCGGGCGGAGCAGCACTGGTTGCCGGTGCTGATGCTCTCCGCCAAGGACGGCGAGTACGACCAGGCCGACGGCCTCGACTGCGGCGCGGACGACTATCTGACCAAACCCTTCTCGTACGTGGTGTTGCTGGCCCGGCTGCGGGCGCTGCTGCGCCGCGGGGCACCGGAACGCCCGGCGGTGCTCGCGGTCGGTGACCTGCGACTGGACCCGGCCCGCCGGCGGGTGACCCGGGCGGACACCGAGGTGACGCTCACCGCCCGGGAGTTCGCGCTGTTGAACTATCTGATGCGTCGGCCCGGCCAGGTGATCTCCAAGATCGAGCTGTTGGACCACGTCTGGAACGCGAGCCTGGAAACCGCCCCGAACATCGTCGAGGTGTACGTCGGCTACCTGCGCCGCAAGCTCGGCCGGGACCGGCTGGAGACGGTCCGGGGCGCCGGTTACCGGCTCGCGACGTGAGCACTGACGGGCCGGTGTGGGCCCGTCGCGGGTGGCAGGGCCGGCTGCCGGTGCTGGGGCTGCGCGGGCGGCTGATGGCGATCGGAGTGTTCGGCCTCACCATCGGGCTGGCCCTGGGCGGGGTGGTGCTGCTCGGCGCGCTCCGCTTCGTACTCCAGCGAAACGTCGACACCGAGGCCTTCCGGACCGCCGACGCGGTCGCCCTGCTCGCCGCCGAGGACGTGCTGCCCGACCCGTTGCCGGTGGCCGGCGGGCAGGTCCGCGTCCAGGTCGTCGACGGGCAGGGGCGGATCAGGGCCGCCTCGATCGACGCCGACCGGCTCGTCCCGATGGTCCGCCCGGAGCGGCTGCGCCAGGACCAGCGGCAACGGCTTGACGTGCCGGCGGAGCGGGTCGGGCTCACCGGCCCGGTCCAGGTGGTGACGGTGCCCGCCGGCACGGCGACCGACCCGCTCACAGTGCTTGTCGCCCGGTCGATGGCCGACGTGCGGCAGAGCACCCACGTGGTCCGGGTCATCCTGCTGGTGGCCTTCCCACTGCTGGTGGCCGTGTTGGCCGGCGTGGCGTGGCGGGTGGTGGGCGCGACGTTGCGGCCCGTCGAGGCGTTACGTCGGGGCGCCGAGGAGATCACCGGACGGGCCGGTACCGGCCGGCTGCCGGTGCCCGCGTCGGCCGACGAGATCCACCGGTTGGCGGTCACCCTCAACGGCATGCTGGACCGGCTGGAGTCCGGCCGGGTGCGCCAACGGGCGTTCGTCTCCGACGCCGCGCACGAGCTGCGCAGCCCGTTGACGAACATCCGGACCGAGCTGGAGGTGGCGCAGCGCCTCGCGGACCGGACGGACTGGACGGCGGTGACCGCCAACCTGCTTGCCGACACCGACCGGCTGAGCCGCCTGGTCGATGATCTCCTGCTGCTGGCCCGCCTGGACGAGGCCGCACCGGCCCGGGGGACCGGCCCGGTGGAGCTGGGCGCGCTGCTGACCGACGTCGCCGCCCGCTACCCGGCGTCGCCGGTGCGGGTGGCCCTGCCGCCGGGACCGCTGTGGACGAGCGGCACTGCCGACGAACTGCGACGGGTGCTCACCAACCTGGTCGACAACGCGGTCCGGCACGCACGCGCCGATGTGCTCCTCGCCGCCGAGGCGACCTCGACGGCGCGGCGCACGGCCGGGTCTGCCGTCGGGGCGTACCACCTGGTGACGGTGACCGACGACGGCCCGGGGATTCCGGCGGCGGACCGGGAGCGGGTGTTCGACAGGTTCACCCGGCTGGACGACGGCCGGGCCCGCGACGAGGGCGGCGCCGGCCTGGGGCTGGCCATCGTTCGGGAGTTGGTGCGACGCGCCGGTGGCAGCATCACCCTCAGCGACGCGCCGCACGAGCCCGGGTTGCGGGTGTGCCTGCTGCTGCCGGCGGTGCCGGCCCCGACTGTTGACGCGCGGTGATGGTGGCGGCACCCGCCCACCGACCGCGGAGCCTCCGCTTTGCGTCAGCAGACGGCACAGTCACGCGGCCTGATCCACGCGGGCTTCCGCGGGCCGACCGACGCGGCGGGCCGGTCAGCGGCGGCGGGTGCAGACCTGCTCGGAGTTGGCGACGGTGTCGGTCGACCAGACCACGGCGACGGTGAAGCAGTAGTCGTTCGTGCGGTTGAGCGCGTAGATGACGTAGCTGGTGGTGCCGGCGGGCAGGGTCGCGAAGACGTTGCGATCCTGCCCGCTACGGCCGCCCGCGATGACCACCGGACCCTCGCTGCCGGCCGGGTAGGTCCAGTTGAGCGAGATGCTGTCCCGGGTGTCGCGTAGGGTCACCGCGCCGGGCGGACTCCCGGGCGGGACCCCGGTGTCGGCCGGTGTGGGCGCGGCACCGCCCGAGCTTGGCGCGGTGGCGACCGGCGGGCTGGGGGTGGGGGAGCCGCTCGCCGGCGGCGGGGTCGGTTTGTCGTCGCCGTCGACCCGGGCCACCCCGGCGATCACCGCCGCCGCGCCGAGCAGCACCACGACCACGCCGGCCACCAGCACCGGCACCAGCCGGTTGCGCTGGGCCGCCGGTGCCCGGTGCACGGGGACCGGCAGCAGACGCGACGGCGTG
Organism: Micromonospora sp. NPDC049047; assembly: GCF_040649135.1. Taxonomy (NCBI): domain Bacteria; kingdom Bacillati; phylum Actinomycetota; class Actinomycetes; order Micromonosporales; family Micromonosporaceae; genus Micromonospora; species Micromonospora sp. NPDC049047. Next base: position 231,263 of record NZ_JBEZEY010000004.1, on the reverse strand, counting down.
TACGGCTCAACCGGCGGATATGCGTCGGACGGCGGGTATGCGTCGGACGGCGGGTATGCGTCGGACGGCGGGTATGCGTCGGACGGCGGGTATGCCTCGGACGGCTGGTACGGGTCGGCCGGCGTGGCGGGGCGGTGCAGCCGGTACACCCCGGGCTGCTCCTCGGTGCCGCCGGCCAGCCCGATCACCGATGGGGGCACCGGTGTGTCGGTGCCGGGGGACGGCGGCTCCTGCGCCGACTCGGGCGGCCACCTGGTGCCCGTCGACCCGACCGGTTCGTCGGCCGGCGTGCGCGGATTCGGCACCGTGCCGCCGGCCGTCGATCCGGCCGGATGGGCAGCCGGGGCCGGCGGCTGGTGGTCGTCCTCGGTCGGGTGGTCGTCGTGCGGTGGGACGCGGGCGGCCGGCACCACAGGTGTGTCCTGTGCGGTGGGCGGGTTGTCGGCGCAGGCGTGGCCGGGATTGGCCGCCGCCCGGGCCAGGGCCGCCACCTGCGCGGCAAGCGGATCCCCGGCGGGAAGGTGCTGTCGGCACAGCTCACGGGCCAGCGCCAGGTTGTCGTGCGCCTCGGTGAACTGCCCGCAGTCGCGCTGCATCGACCCGAGCCGCGCCAGCATCTTGATGCCGCTGGGATGCCCGTCGCCGTAGACCTCCCTGTGCAACTCCCAGGCGTCCTGGAGTCGGTCCCGGGCGACAGTGCACTGGCCCCGGGCGTACTCGACGGTGGCCAGGTCGGCGTGCGCGGCGAGCACCCGCAGCGACTCGGGGCCGTCCTGTGCGGTCAGCTCGATGATGACTTCCTGGTAGAGCCGAGCGGCCCGGGAGTGGCTGCCGACCCGGTGCAGCACCGCGGCCAGGGTCGCCGCGGCGGCCACCGTGCGCGGGTCGGACCGGCCGTGCAGTCGGGTGGTGGCCGCGTACGCGTAGGCGGCCCAGCCACGGGCGGAGTGCGGTTCACCGAGGGCGACCAACACCCGCGCCTGGAGGCTGGCCGCGTCGGCCAACTCCGCTGTGGCGTTTGCCGGTCGGGGGTCGGCGTCGGTGAGCGCGTCGGCGAGCAGTTGCTGCGCACCGGCCAGATCGCCGGCCGACACGAGGTGGTGCGCCTGGTCAGTCAGTTCACCGAAGCCGGAAGACACGCCCCATCGTGCTCATTCGGCGACGGTAAGTACAAGACCCGCGCCGGTGTCGATTGGTCAGGATCTCCTCAGGTGGTCGGCCAGGGTTTCGCTGATTCGGCGCAACTGGTCGACCTGAGCGGGGCTCAACGCGTCGAACAGATGCCGGCGTACCCCCTCGACATGGCCGGGCGCGGCGGCCGCGAGGGTGGCGAAACCCTCGTCGGTGAGCAGCGCGATCTGCCCACGCCGGTCGGTGGGGCAGTCCTCGCGACGCACCCATCCGGCCGCCTCCAGCCGGGCCACCGCGTGGGAGAGTCGGCTGCGTGACGACCCCGCGGCCTCGGCCAGGTCGCTCATCCGCAGGCGGCGCCCGGGGGCCTCGGAGAGCCGGACCAGGATCTCGTAGTACGCGTGTGGCATGCCCGCGTCGCGTTGCAGCTCGCGGTCGAGCGTGTCCATCAACGCTCGGGAGGCGGTGAGGTACGCGCGCCACGTGCGTTGTTCGTCGGAGTCCAGCCAGCGGGTCATGACCCCCATCATAGCCCAAATAGTTGAACGTTCAACAAAAACGCGCTAACCTCGGGTCATGGGTATCCATCGGCTCAACCACGCGGTCCTCTACGTCAGTGACCTCGCCCGCAGCGTCGCGTTCTACCGGGACGTGCTCGGCTTCCGGGCGGTGGCGATGACCCCGGACGGCTTCCGGGGCGCCACCTTCCTCCAGGCTCCCGACTCCACTAACGACCACGACCTCGGCCTGTTCGAGATCGGTGCCGGTGCCGGGCGCTCGACCGCCGGCCGGACCACCGTCGGCCTCTACCACCTCGCCTGGGAGGTGGACACCCTCGACGAGTTGGCCGTCACCGCCGAGCGGCTCGCCGCCGCCGGGGCTCTGGGCGGCACCTCCGACCACGGCACCACCAAGAGCCTCTACGGGCGGGACCCCGACGGTCTGGAGTTCGAGATCGTCTGGCTGGTCCCCGCCGACCTGCTCGACGACGCCGCGCTGACCGCCCGCAAGCAGATCGGTCGGCTCGACCTGGACGCCGAGCGGCGGCGCTACGGCGGTCAGACCCGGGGCGGGGTGGGGATCTCGGTGCCGGTCTGAGCAGGTCGTACGGTACAACGGACCGATGCCGACCGACCGGACGAACGATTTTCTCCGCGCCCTGCTGGTCCGCCAGCTGACCACCTGGTTGCCCACCGCCCTGCACCGCTCCCGGCGGGCGACAGTGGCGCTCGCCGGCACCGACGCGGGCACCGCGGTGGCCGCGCTGCAGTTGGTCGCCGCGCACGCCGACCAGCTGCGCGGCCGGCAGGTGACGGTGCTGGTGCTGGCCGACGACGCGCCCGACCTGCCGGTCCGCCTCGGCCCGGTCGAGGCGGAGCTGCCCGCCGAGGTCACCGTGCACCTGTTGCCCGGCACCCCGGACCGGCTGCCGGTCGCCGCGAAGGCGGCCGGCGCGGCCGGCTCACCGCTGTTCTCCTTCGTGGCCCTGCCCGGTGCGGCGAGCCGGGAGTTGCTGAGCGCCGCCGCCAACGGACGCACCGGGGAGGTGCTGCTGCATGCCGGCGCCAGCACCCGTGACGCGCTCGTCGCGGTCGGCTTTCCCCTGGTGGCCGAGCTGACACCGGTGCTGCCCGACGACGAGGCAATCGGCGTGATCGCGTTCGGCAGTCGCTCGGACCGGAGTCTGGAGGCGGTCCGCGACGCGCTCTGGGCGGTCGGGGCGGACCTCGGCGTACGCTACCGCGACGCGAGCGGCGCGACAGTCGAGGTGACAGGCGATCCCGACCTCGAACCGCTGGCAGGCGAGCTGTTGGCGGAGCTGCGCCGGGTTGGGCCCCGACCGGTCACCGAGCTGCGTCGGCACACCCTCACCACGACCGTCTACCGGGCCGCCGACGCCAATCGCGCGCTTGCCGACCTGCTCGACGCGGGCGAGGTGCGACGTGACCGCGAGGCCGGCAGGCTCGCCGGCGACGAGGTCATCACGCCGACCCGCTGAGCACGCCAAACGTCGCGCTGCGGACCCGCAGACGCCGAGCGGGGTGCCGGTGAATCACCGGCACCCCGCTCGACTCCCGGGAGGCTACGACCGGGACTTGTCCTGCTTCCAGGACAGCGGACCCGGCAGGTCGACCCGGTGCGCCCGAGCCCTGGAGTTCCAGGACCAGCGCCCGATCTTGATGCTCCACGAGGAGAATCCGTTCTCGGTGAAGTTCAGGATGATCGGACCGTACTTCTTGCGCTTGCGAAACATGAGGCCCATCGGAGGACTCCCCTCGTCACCGTTTCCCTGCCGTGTCGAGATCGAACATGCCCGGACCGGCAACTTTTGAAACCATCTCGGTGTCCGTCCTGGACAGTGCCGGCCGCGCGCCCCAATCTCTACTCAGCAGATAGGTGTTGCCGCGCGGTATACGCTGCTGAAGATGCTTCGTAACATCGGCGGCGATGCAAGTCTCATCTTCTGGAAGGCCATTGACCACCTGATCCCGGTCCCGGCAACATGAGGTCATGTCGCAGCGCGATGAGCTTCACCTCACCGCTCGTGTGCACATCGACCTGGTCCGGCACGCGAGCGCGCTCTGTTGAGCTGACCGGTCCATCCGGCTCGACTCCAACACCGCACCCCCACCGCCCGCCCGCTCAACGCGGAGCAGCGTGCCTTCGCGCCCTCACCCGGGCGTCCCCGTTCCCGTCGTGGACAGATCAGGAGACTCCGCATGCCTCGCACCCCGCACCTCGACGCGATCCTGATGGGTGTCGGCCACCACGAGGCCGCCTGGCGACACCCCCGGCACCGCCTCCAGGCTGCCCTGTTCCGCACCGAGCACACCTGCCGTACGCTGCGCGAGCACGACGGTCTATCCCGACCGGTCAGCGCGTACGCCGCGTCGACACTGGTGTCGGCATGACCACAGTGGAGCGTCCCGTGAAGGACACACTGCAGCCGGTGGACCGGGACCTGTTCCGTGCGCTGCTGCGTCGGCAGGCCACCAGCGTCACAGTGGTCACCGCAGTTGCCCGCGCCACCGACCCCGCCTGCCTGGGCGGGATCGGCGCACCGATCCGGGCGGGGTTCACCGCCACCTCGTTCACGTCGGTGTCGCTGGATCCTCCGCTCGTCTCGTTCTGCCTCGGAGTGACCTCGTCGAGCTGGCCGGTCCTCGCCCGCGCGGAGCACGTCGCTGTGCACCTGCTGACCGCCGGGCAGCAGGAAGCCGCAACGGTCTTCGCGACGAGCGGCATCGACCGGTTCGCCGCGTACCCGTACTGGACTTCCGGACCGTTCGGGGTGCCGTTGCTGACGGGTGTGCTGGCCCGGCTGCTCTGCCGGGTGGCGCACCGGGTGCCGGCCGGCGACCACACGCTGGTGATCGCCGAGCCGCTCGCCCTCGGCGACGGCGGCGACGGCGCGCCCCTGGTACACCACCGGGGCGGCTACACCACGGCGGTCGAGGTGTGAGCGCACCCACCACGCCGCACCTGCTCGCGCTCGACCGGGCCGCCCAGGACCTGCTGTTCCGGGAGGCCCGAACGGCCGACACGTTCACCGACGAGCAGGTCACCGACGCCCAGATCGCGGCGATCCACGAGCTGGTCCGGTACGGGCCGACGGCGTACAACGGCCAGCCGCTGCGAGTGCTGCTGCTGCGCTCGGCGGCAGCCCGGGCGAGGCTGTTGCCGTACCTGTCCAGCGGTAACCGGGCGAAGACGGCAGCCGCCCCGTTGACCGCGGTCCTCGCCGCCGACGTGGACTTCCACCAGCGGCTGCCGGAGCTGTACCCCCACCGGCCGCAGGCCCGGGACTGGCTGGCGGATCGGGCGGCGCGGGTCGAGCAGGCCCGGTTCAACGCGACACTGCAGATCGGTTACTTGATCGTCGGTGTCCGCGCGGCGGGTCTCGCCGCCGGCCCGATGGCGGGCTTCGATGCCGCAGGCGTGCAGCGCGAGTTCTTCCCCGACGGTCGGCACGAGGTGCTGCTCCTACTCAATCTCGGGCACCCGGTCCCGGACGCGCGAGTTGGACGCCTGCCCCGATTGGACACCGGGGAGGTGATCCGCACCCTCGGCTGAGCGGGGAACGGGACCGCCCCCGGTGCTGGCGTGGTGCCGGCACCGGGGGCGGGGTGGTTCGCGGATCAGGCCCCCTTGACCCAGTCGACTGTGAAGCGGGCGAAGAAGATCCCGCCGGTGTTGCCCACCTCGTACAGGTTGCCGACAGTGCCGTCGTTCAGCACGGCCATCGTGGAGTAGCCCGCGCCGCCCGGCTTGACCAGCGCACGGGCGGGCCAGCTGGCACCGTCGTCGGTGGAGAGCCGGACGGTGAGGTCGTTGCGCGCGGCCGGGGCCGCGTTGTTGCTGAACAGGGCGGTGCGGGTGCGCACCGGAGCGCCGTTCGCGCCCACCTCGGACGGGCGCAGGTAGGAGATCTCGTCGGCGTTGCAGAGCGGGTCGGTCAGCAGGGCGCTGGCCGTGGCCGGGCCGAACGTCACAGCGCCGTCCGTGGACGTGGAGTAGAACCGGCTACGGGTGCTGTTGTGCCGCATGTTCTGCACGATGGCCCCGGTGCCGCGCTCGACCGCCTTGCTCTCGTTGATGTTCCCGCCAGCGGGCCCACCGCGTCGCCACGTCACGCCGTTGTCGTCGCTGTAGACGTTGGCGGTCTGGGTGAGACCCGCACCGTCGCGGTAGACGAACGGCTGGATCAAGCGGCCCGTGCTGGTCTGGATGCCGTGCCCGGAGGAGAAGAACGTCTGCTGCCAGCTCGCGACCTTGATCGTCGGGTTCAGCTCGACCGGGGTGCTCCAGGTGGCGCCATTGTCCCGGCTGGTGATGTATTGCAGGTGCAGGCTGTTCGGGTCGTTGGCCGTGTTGAGGCCGGACGAGCCGGACCAGAAGCTGATGCCCGGCCGGGGGGAGTACGTGAAGAAGCAGTAGACGGTGCCGGTCCGGCGGTCCACCAGCAGGCTCGGGTCGCCAGCTCCCTCGCTTGTGGTGGCGGGTGCGTGGATGATGCGCGGCTGGTCGAAGGTACGACCGCCGTCGGTGCTGCGGGTCATGGCGATCTGGATGTTGTTGGTGCCGCCACCGAGGTCGTACGAGCCGTTGATCCGGGCGTCGGCGACGGCGATGACGGTGCCGTTGTTGGTGACGGCCATGCCCGGGATGCGGACCGAGGCGGAGGTGCCGTCGTAGCGGCCGTTGGGGCCGTTGAGGTTGCGGATGACCGACTGCGTGCTGATGACCGTTGTGGCGTTCATCTGCGGGGTGCCGGCGGCGAGGCCGCAGCCGGCGGTGCCCCGCACTGTGGTGTCGAAACCGGGCGCGGTGACCCGCAGGGTGTACGCGGTGCCGGCGCCGACGGTCCAGTAGTGCAGGTAGTTACCCCCGGCGGCGATGCTGCGGGTCCACGGTGACCCGGTGCGACCGGGCCACGTGACGGTGAAGTCCCGGGCGGTGGTGGTGCGGTTCTCCAGGGCGAGCTGGAGCCGGCCGGCGGTGCAGTCGTAACTGGCGAGCGCGGACATGCCGGTGCCGCAGTGGAAGATGCCGGCCGAGGTGTCGTCCAGGCCGGTCGGGGTGGTCGTGCGCAGGGTGTACGCGGTGCCCGGCGGGAGAGTCCAGAACAGCTCGTTGCTGCTGCTGCCGGCTGCGACGGTGCGGGTCCAGGGCGAGTTGGTGCGCCCCGGCCAGGTGACGGTGAAGGTCTGCGCGGTGGTGCTGCCGTTGGTGAGCCGCAGGTTGAGCCGGCCGGTCGTGCAGTCGGCGCTGGCGGTGGCGCTCACGCCCGCGGGGGCGGCGTGAGCGGGCGTGGCGGGCAGGATCGCGGCCACGCCGAGGACGGCGGCCACGACCGCTGTCACTCGGCGCGACAGTGCTCGGACAGGAGACACAGGATTCCTTCCGGGGGACGGGGGTGCGAACGGGGGAAGTAAGGCGTAAGACGTCGGATATCTGATGTCGGGACGCTAACCGGACGCCACACCGGTCGTCAATAGATCGATGCGGGAGGGTGCGCGGCGGCGCGGGCGTCCGGGGGGACGGTGCGACAGCGGGCTGCTCTGATCGAAGATGCCGGATAGGGCACACATATTTACATCATGTTGCGTCGTCTGGCAGGCTCGACTACATCGACCACCTTCGTCATCTCGGCGATCGGGCCCGCCCCCGGCCCGCGACCGCCGTCGGCGACGCCTGTCCGAAGGAGACTCCATGGAACGGCGCCAAGTCCTCACCCTCGGCGTGCTCAGTCCGTTCGCGGCGATGCTGACCTCGGGCGGCCCGGCCAACGCCGCGATGGCGGCGCAGACCTTCGGGTTCTCCGCCGACGGCAGCAACTTCCTGCTCGACGGCCAGCCGTTCCAGATCCGCAGCGGCGAGATGCACCCGGCCCGCATCCCGGTGCAGTACTGGCGGCACCGGATCCAGATGGCCAAGGCGATGGGCATGAACACGATCGCCATCTACGTGATGTGGAACCACATCGAGGAACGGCAGGGCGTCTTCGACTTCACCACCGATCGGCGGGACATCGCCGGCTTCATCCGCCTGTGCCAGGCCGAGGGCATGTACGTGCTGCTGCGTCCCGGCCCGTACGTCTGCGGCGAATGGGACCTCGGTGGCCTACCGCCGTACCTGCTGCGTAACCCGAGCATCAGGCTGCGGGTCCGCACCGCCGCCGACCCCAACTACATGGCCGCCGTCACGCGTTACATCAACGCGCTCGCCGCGGTGGTCAAGCCGCTGATGGTGGCCAACGGCGGACCGATCCTGATGGTGCAGATCGAGAACGAGTACGGCTCGTACGGCAACGACGTCGTCTACCTGGAGGAACTGCGACAGCTGTGGCTGCGGGCCGGGATCACCGGACCGTTCTACACCGAGGACGGTCTCGGCCAGGTGCAGGGCAACCGGACTGTCGTCACCGGTGGCGCGATCGCGCTCAGCGGTGGTGACGCCGCCGCCATCGCCGCCGCGCGCAAGTCTTTCCCGACCGTCCCGGCCATGTCCGGCGAGCTCTACCCGGGCTGGTTGACCCACTGGGGCGACGGCGGCTTCGCCGGATCCAACACCGACATCTCCGCCCAGCTGCGGGGCCTGATGGCCGGCCGGCTGTCGTTCAACATCTACATGATCCACGGTGGCACGAACTTCGGGTACTCGGCCGGCGCGAACGCGGCCGACAACGGGTCCGGCTACCAGGCGGACGTCACCACCTACGACTACGGCGCGCCGATCACCGAGCAGGGCGGCCCGTCGCGGCTGTATCCGACCTACCGCGAGATCATCGGCACGGCCCTCGGGGTGACGCTGCCGGCCGTGCCGGCGCCGATCCCCACCATCGTGCGTACCGGCGGGCAGGCGGTGCTGCCGGCGCCGTACGCCTCGCTCTGGGACAACCTGCCGGCCGCACTGTCGACCCAGACGAACCCGCAACCGATGGAGATGTACGGGCAGAACTCCGGCTTCATGCTGTACCGCCGCGTGCTGCCCGGCTACACCCGGGCGACGCTGGACATCAGGTCGGTGCGCGACTACGCGACGGTGTTCCTCGACGGCGTCTACCAGGGCGGCCTGTCCCGGAGCAACCTCCCGGCGGCCTACACCACGCCGCTCGGCGTGACGGTGCAGGACGCGCCGCTGCCGTTGAAGACCTCGGCCAGCGGCAGCCCCACGCTCGACATCCTGGTCGAGGGCATGGGCCGCAACAACTACGGCCAGGCGCTTGTCGACCGCAAGGGCATCACCGAACGGGTGGCACTCGTCGACGCGGGCACCCTGACCGGCACGTTGACCAACTGGCAGACCCACCTGCTGCCCGTCGACGAGGCGTTCGTGGCCGGCCTCCGTCCGGTGATCACCAACAGCTCGCGGCCCGGCATCTTCTTCAAGGCCACAGTGAGCCTCACCCAGACCGGCGACACGTATCTCGACATGTCCCGCTGGACCAAGGGCGTGGTCTGGGTCAACGGCCGCAACCTGGGCCGCTACTGGAAGGTGGGGCCGCAGCAGCGGCTCTACTGCCCGGCGCCGTGGCTGCGGGTCGGCACCAACGAGATCGTCGTCTTCGACCTGCACCAGACGCAGGCCCAGCCGATCTCGTTCGAGGCCACCCTGAGCGGCCAGTCGGGCGCGGTCCGGCACACTGTCGTCAACCGGGCCAGCGGCAAGGCCCTCGACGTGCCGGACCTGTCCCGGGTCACCGGCGTGCAGTTGATCCAGTGGACCCCCAACGGCGGTGCCAACCAGGCGTGGCTGATGGCCGGCGCGGTGGGTGCCGTCACCACGATGACCAGCGTCAGCTCGGGTCTGCTCGCGGACGTCGAGGCGAGCTCCACGGCGGACGGGGCGCGGGTCATCCAGTGGACCGCGACGGGCGGCGGTAACCAGCAGTGGCGGGTCGTCACGGCGTCCGGCGACTTCGTGAAGCTCGTCAACGTGCAGACCGGCAAGGTCCTGGCCGTGGCCGGCGGGGCGACGACCAACGGGGCCGTGATCGTGCAGCAGACCGACACCGGCAGCGCCGCCCAGCACTGGCGGCTCACCCCGGCCTGACGTCGCCGGGGCACCTGACGCCCGCCCGGGTAGTCGTCGGGCGGGACGGTGGGGCCGGCGGGTGACCTGTTGCGGTACGGCGGCCGCAGCGGGTCACCCGCCGGGCCTCGCCCGTCGCGGTGATCTGTCCATGGCGTCGTGGTGCGGTACGGGCGTTGCATCGGAGATGCAAAGATGGCCGCATGGGTGGGCGGAGCGACCGGAGTGAGACGTGAACCAGCGCGAGCGGTGGCACCGGCTCCTGGAGATGGTCGCCGTCGAGGGTCAACTCGAGATCGAGTCCACAGCCCGCGAGCTGGGCGTGAGCGCGGCGACAATCCGTCGTGACTTCGACGAGCTGGCCACCCAGCAGTTGGTGACGCGCACCCGGGGCGGCGTCGTCGTCACCAACGTCTCCTACGACCTGCCGCTGCGCTACAAGGCGGTGCGGCAGGCGTCGGAGAAGCAGCGGATCGCCGCGGCGGCCCTGGCGCTGATCCCACCGGGTAGCACTGTCGGGCTCAACGGCGGCACCACGACGACCGAGGTGGCCCGGGCGCTCGCGTTGCGCACCGACGGAAGCGGGCAGCTGTCCGAGGCCACCGTGGTGACCAACGCGCTGAACATCGCCCACGAGCTCATCGTGCGTCCGCACATCCGGGTGGTGCTCACCGGTGGCACGGCCCGCCCGCAGTCGTACGAGCTGGTCGGTCGTATCGCGGAGACGATGCTCGCGTCCGTGGCGCTGGACGTCGTCGTGCTCGGGGTGGACGCGATCGACCACCAGCACGGCGCCAGCGCCCACAACGACGGCGAGGCGGCGGTCAACCACGTCATGGTGACCAGCGCCGCGCGGACGATAGTCGTCGCGGACGCCTCCAAGCTGGGCCGCCGCAGCTTCAACCGGATCTGCCCGTTGGGCAACATCGACACCCTGATCACCGACCGGGCCGCGGACCCGCAGCAGGTGAGCCTCGTCGAGCAGGCCGGGGTGAAGGTGGTCCAGGTCTGAGGGTCGGCCTCTGGATCGGTCTGCCGGAGCACCCGTCTGAGTACGGCCCGCCGACAAGATGTAACTCGATGCGAAATTGCGGCTTACTTCTTGCATCTTGATTCAATCGGGTGCAGCATTCCATCTCATCGGTCTTTGTGAATGCCGTGATCCGTGTCGGTCGCGGCCGGTGGACCCCAGCCGTGCCTCCGGCCAGCGCCGACGCGTCAGCCCGGCGCACTCGGAGCCCGCATCGTCCCTCACCCCACCGGGAGAAAACGATGATCTGGTCATCGCCGCCCGCGCACGTCCGCCGCACCTCCGTCCGGGCCGCCGTCGTGGTCCTCGTCCTGCTCGCCGCGATGCTGTACGCCGTACCCGCCCGGGCGGCCACACCGGGGAGCGCGACCGGCCTCACCCGGGCCGGTAACACGTACACCGTCGCCACCAGCACCGCCGCCCGCATCCGGCTCACCCTGGCCCGCGCGGACATCTTCCGCGTCTGGGTCGCACCCAACGGCACCTTCACCGAACCGGCGGCGAACGAGATCACCGTGCGGACCGACTTCGGTACTGTCGCCAGCACGGCGACCGACGAGGGCACCGCCTTCCGCATCGCCACCTCGGCGGTGGTCATCCGGATCACCAAGAGCCCCCTGACGATGCAGGTCGAGCGCCCCGACGGCAGGCTGATCTGGCGGGAGTCGCAACCGCTCGACTGGAGCTCGGGCCGCACCACGCAACGGTTGGCCCGCGCCGCCGACGAGCAGTTCTACGGCACCGGTCTGCGCCTGGGGGAGTGGGCGTTGCGCGACAAGACGGTCCCGGTCGCCGTGGACAACCAGTGGCGGGAGAACACCAACGCCAGTCCGGCGCCCTTCTACATGTCCACAAACGGCTACGGCGTCCTGCGCAACACCTGGGCGCCCGGCTCGTACGGCTTCACCGCGCCGGTGACCACCACCCACAACGAGGAACGGTTCGACGCCTACTACTTCGTCGGCGACTCCCTCAAGGGGGTGCTCGGCGCGTACACCGACGTGACCGGCAAGCCGTTCCTGAGCCCGATGTGGGGCCTCGAACTCGGCAACGCCGACTGCTTCAACGCGTCCAACCCCGCCTACCAGGGCGACCACAACCGGGCCGGGCACCAGCGGACCCCCGACGTGCTGTCGTACGCGCGGGAGGCCCGCGCCAAGGACATGCCGTCCGGCTGGTTCCTGCCCAACGACGGGTACGGCTGCGGCTACACCGACCTGCCCGCGACCGTCGCCGGTGCCAAGGCGCTCGGTTTCCAGACCGGCCTGTGGACCTCCACCGGCCTGTCGTCGATCGACTACGAGGTCGGCACCGCCGGCACCCGTGGCGTGAAGACCGACGTCGCCTGGGTCGGCGGCGGCTACCAGAACGCGTTCCGTGGTGTTCAGCAGGCGGTGGACGGCATCGAACGCAACTCCGACGCGCGTCGCTACGTCTGGACCGTCGACGGTTGGGCCGGCACCCAGCGCAACGCAGTGGTCTGGACCGGTGACACGTACGGGCGGTGGGACGACATGCGGTGGACGGTGCCGGCGGTCGCCGGTGCCGGTTTGTCCGGCTTCAACTACGCCACCGGCGACGTCGACGGGATCTTCGGCGGCAGCCCGAACACCTACGTACGGGACCTGCAGTGGAAGTCGTTCACGCCCGCGTTCATGACGATGTCCGGGTGGGGGGTGACCAACCCGGCGGCCGGCTACCAGGACAAACAGCCCTGGCGGTACGCCGAGCCGTACCTGTCGATCAACCGCCGGTACCTCCAGCTCAAGATGCGGCTGATGCCGTACCACTACACGATGAGCCGGGTGGCAAGCGCTACCGGCGTACCGGCGACCCGGGCCCTGGTGCTGGAATATCCCAACGACCCGGTCGCCCGGGGGAACGCCACGTCGGGCGAGTTCATGGCGGGCGACGCGTTCCTGGTGGCGCCGGTGGTCTCCGACACCGAGCTGCGCGACGGCATCTACCTGCCGGCCGGCACCTGGACCGACTACTGGACCGGCCGGGTCTACCAGGGCCCGCTCACCCTGAACGGGTACGCCGCTCCGCTCGACCGCCTGCCCCTGTTCGTCAAGGGCGGTTCCATAGTGCCGATGTGGCCGCAGATGAACCACACCGGTGAGAAGCCGGTCTCCACGCTCACCTACGACCTGTATCCGCGCGGCTCGTCGAGCTTCACGCTCTACGAGGACGACGGCATCACCCGCGCCCACCAGAGCGGGGCCTACGCCACCCAGCAGGTCAGCATGACGGCGCCGACGTCCGGCACCGGGACGGTCACCGTGGACGTGGGCGCATCCGTCGGCACCTACGCCGGCAAGCCGTCGTCGCGCTCCTACGAGTTCACCGCGCACCTGGCGGCCGCTCCCCGCGCGGTCACCGTCGCCGGTCAGACAGTGCCGTCGCTGGTCACCCGGGCCGCGTACGACGCGGCGAGCAGCGGTTGGTTCTACGCCGACGGGGTTCTGCGGATCAAGGCCGGGTCGCGGAGCGCCGCGTTCCAGACCCGGATCGACGGCGCGGTGCTGCCGGTCGCCGACACCAGCACGACGCCGTCGCCGATCCCGCGCGACAACTGGCGACTCGTGTACGCCGACAGCGAGGAGACCAGCGCGGAGAACGGCGCGGCAACGAACGCCTTCGACGGCAGTACGGCCACCTTCTGGCACAGCGCCTGGTCGGCCACCGCCGCGCCCCTGCCGCACGAGATCCAGCTCGACCTGGGCGCCACGTACCAGGTCGACGGGCTGCGGTACCTGCCCCGGCAGGACGGGGGAGTCAACGGCCGGATCGGCAGCTACGAGGTGTACGTCTCGGACAGCCCGAGCAACTGGGGCACGGCGGTGGCGTCGGGGACCTTCGCCGACACGTCGACGCAGAAGGTGGTGCCGTTCACCGCCGCGCGAAGCGGCCGGTACGTGCGTCTGCGGGCACTGAGTGAGGCCGGTGGCCGGGGGCCGTGGACGACGGTGGCCGACCTGACGCTCACCGGCAGAGCTGTGGTGTCAGCGTCGGGGAGTTGACCCCGTACCCCTGTGGAAGCGGGACGCCGCGGGCTGCTGGAGCAGCCCGCGGCGTCCTGCGACGACGGTCCTAGGAGAGCGACCACTGTTGGCGGGTCGCGCCGGTGGCGGTGCGCTGGACGACGTCCGCCCCGTTGCCGAGGGGCACTATCGACCACTTCTGGTGCAGACCACCGTTGTCGGCCCACTGGACGGCGTCGCCGCCGTCAGCCGGCGCGGCGACCGCGACCTCCACGACCTTCCCGCTGGCCCGGTTCGTGAGCGTCCGGGCCGCCGGGCTCGGACGCGCCCCCGACCGGCCGTTCATCGGGTGATGGTCCATTGCTGTTCGGTACCTCCGCGGTAGGTCGACTGGACGACGGCGGCGCCGTCACTGGTAGCGGCATTGGCCACGGTGAGCGCCTTGCCGGAACTCCTATTGACGATCTTGTAATGTGTGCCGACCGGGATGACGCTCCACAGCTGGTTCGCACCGCCGTGGTACGTCCACTGGACGACGCCTGCCCCGTCGGCCGTGGACGAGCCGGAGACGTCCAGCACCCTGCCGCTGCTGCGGTTGACGATGCGGTGGTAGCCGCCGCCGGCGTCGACGAGCGTCCATCGTTGGTGCGCCCCGCCGTTGCCCGTCCACTGGATGACGTTCGCGCCGTCCCCGCTGCCCGCCGGCACTTCGAGCACCTTGGCGCTGTTGCGGTTGACGACGCGGTACTCCGTCGACGGGTCGAAGGCGGTGGCCGGGGTCGCCGCCGTGGACACCTCGACCTTGTCCGCCGTGACCGCCGTACCGGACGAGCTGCTGTTCCTGCTGTTCAGCACCCGCACCTTCAGGACGTGGGAGCCCTGTGCGAGCTGTCCGCTGGTGAAGACCATCGCCTGGTCGATCCGGGTGGGGGAGTACAGGTCGACAACCGTCTCCGGGCCGCCGTCGATCGAGACGCCCGCCCGCCCGTGGTTCGCCGCCCGGGCGGCGAAGAGCTTGATCTTGTTGCCGGTGAAGCGCACCTGGTACGCGCTGTCGAGCGTGCTGCTGTAGTGGTCGTCGCGCTGGAACTGCTTGCTGCCGTTGGCCCCGTAGGACCACGTGCCCGAGTAGCTGAACTGGTTGTCGCCGGTGCCTGTGGTGTTGTCGTTGACCTGGACCACGCTCGGCACACCCGGGGCGTCCCCGATCGCGTCCACCCGGGCGAAGAACGCCTCCACGGTGCCCGACCGTGGGCCGCCCCACAGTCGCTCCGCCACGACCTCGGTCGGCCGCTTCGCGTACTGGTCGAACCACTCGTCGGTCTGGTGTTCCACGGCGTCCGACCAGCGGGCCATCTGGTAGCCGTTGACCTTCGCGTTCTGGTCCGGCGTCCAGCTCTCGTAGACGTTCTTGGTGTTGACGTAGAGGTTGAGCCCGGGGGTCACGTACAGGGTGCTCTCCGGTACGCCGACGACCGTGTAGCCCAGGTTGTAGAAGTAGTTCAGCGACCCGGTGTACGGGGTGAGGACGATGCTGGTGGCCGGCTTGATGCTGGTCTGCTGGCCGTTCGTCTCCCACCAGTTCCACAGCTGCGCCGTCTTGCCGTACGAGCGCACCTTGTCGTTCATCAGGTTCATGAACTCGGTGAAGACGTCACCGGGGTACGCGAACCCCCGCGCCTGCGCGTAGCTGACCAGCTCGGGGCAGGCGTTCTTGGCGCTGTCGGTCTGGTACTCGTCGCCGCCGATGTGGAAGTAGGGGCCGTCGAACAGCGGCACGAACTCCGTCAGCAGGTTCATCACGAACGTCCGGGCGTTGTCCTTGGTGAGGTTCAGCGTCCAGCCGCCGTTGGACCCGCCCGGCCACGGCGCGTAGTCCATCGACGAGCAGGTGAACCGCATCGTCGGGTCGTAGGTCGTCATCGCCGTGGCGTGGCCCGGCAGGTCGATCTCGGGAACGATGGTGATGTGGTACCGCTTGGCGACGTCCTGCAACCGGCGCAGATCGGCCTTGCTGTAGGACTGCGCCGAGGCCAGACCCGGGTACCTGTCGCTGCGCAACCGGAAGCCGTTCCACTCGGTGAGGTGCAGGCGCAGCGTGTTCAGGCGTAGCCACGCCATGCGGCGGAGCAGGTTCTCGAGGTAGTCCATCTCGTAGAAGTGCCGCCCGACGTCGAGCATCACCCCTCTGTCCCGGTACTGCGGGTAGTCCCGGATGGTCCCCGCCGGGACCGTCGTCCTCGTCGTGCTCTGCTTGAGCATCTGCAGCAGGGTCTGGGTGCCGTAGTACGCGCCGGCCGCCGCGTTCGCGCGGATCACGAGCGTCGAGCCGGCGGTCAGCAGGTAGCCCTGATCGCCGATCCCGGCGTCGGTGCTCGCCAGGGTGAGCAGGATGTCGCCGGTACCGGGCGTCGCCGACGAGACGACAGGTACGTCGGCGCCGCTGATCGCGCCGAGGTCGACGCGCAGCGACGTCGCGGCCGATGACAACTGGGCGGCGTACGCGGGGTCCACCAGGATCCGGGACGACGGGGCCAGCGTCCAGACGCCGGTCCCGCCGGTCCACTCCCGGACGCTCGGCGCGACCTGGGGTGCCGGGTTGGCCGCCCGCGCCGCCGACGGGACACCGAGCCCGACGCCGACCAGTAGGGAGGCGAGTAGGAGAGGGAGAAGCCGCTTGTGGGAAGAGAACACTGTCACGTACCTCCGGTCGTTCAGAGCGGAAGGAGATCCTTGACGTTGCCCTGCAACAGGGGCGCGGTGCCGCTGTTGGACTGCGTGCCGACCAGGTGCACAGGCGTGGCGCCGGAGCAGGCGACGGCGAGGTTGGAGAGCGTGCACCCGGACAGCAGCCACCGGGTGCCGAGCAGGTTCGTGGCGCGGATGTCGCTGTACCAGAGGGTGTTGCCGGTGAAGGTCGGTGGCAGGACGCCGTCGACGACGACGCCGGTGCCCGGGTTGCGCTCGACCCCGCCGATGGGGAACGACAGGGCGGTGCTCCACCGCACGGGGACGCCGCCGTTGCAGTGGTTGACGGTGTTGCCGGTCAGGCTGCCGTGCCCCCAGTTGTCACTGGCGAGCGCCCCGTACGGGCTGGTCTGGGCGAACGAGTAGTAGGCGCCGTAGCAGCCGACTATGACGTTGCCGTTGACCGTCCAGTTCCCCGAGGAGTTCCAGATCGCGAGCCGGCACGAGGTGAAGCTGTTCGCGGTCAGCTGCGAGTACTCACTGCGGTCGGCAAGTGAAACACCGAAGTAGCAGCGGTGGAAGGCGTTGCCGCTGACCTTGAGCCGGTAGCCGAAGTAGTCGTCGGCGGCCGACCCGGTGATCGCCAGGCCGGCGCCGCGCCAGTTCGTGAAGTCGCAGTCCAGGATCCGGACGCCGGTGCTGCGGCTGATCCGGATGGCCACATGCCCGAACTGTGGCGCGGTGCCGACCGGGCTGGCCTGGCGGCCGAGGAAGTGGACGCCGCTGATGGTGACGCCGCTGCGGCCCACTATGGACAGCGCGCCGGTCTGGTCGTTGGGGACGGTGACTGTCGCGCCGTTGCCGACGATGAGGCAGCGGTCGGGCAGGGCGACCGGAGCGGTGAGGGTGTACGTGGCGCCGGGCGCGAGCTGCACCTGAGGCGTACGGGCGAGGACGGCGTTCCAGTCGTCGGAGACGCCGAGCACCGGCAGGGACGTCGAAGCGACAGCGGCATCGGCGCGGCTGGGCGGGGCGACGGCGGCGAGGGCACCGGCGGCACCCGCCAGCGCGACCGCGCGGCGGGGGAGTCGTGTCGTCATGGGGTCCTTCGGACAGTTGGGGGGGATTGTCCTACGTCAGATGTCAGACGAACCTACGAGCGATATCGAAGCCCGTCAAGAGCGGTTTTTCCGGCCGCGACGGCCCGCCCGCGAGGGTCGCTCGACCTCCGGCTTCGTGATCCCCGTGCAAGTTGATGCAACGTTCTGCGGGCTCCGAACTCTGAGCGCCGGGCGGGGATCGACCTTGACGCCGCCAAGGCCAGATCCTAAGGTCTGCAACATCCTGATTGATTCTGGCGCTGGGATGTCACGAAAGATCATGTGCGCTCGTGTGGCTGGCATCTCCCGGAAGAGGCGGATATGAGACGAGACCTGGACGGCGGTCCACCGCAGTCCCGGGTGCGCGGCGATCTGATCATCTCGGTGGCGCTCAATCCGGCCCTGGACATCACCTACACGGTGCCCGACCTGGTGCCGGACACCTCCCACCGAGTGACCGACGTGGTCTCCCGCGCCGGTGGCAAGGGCCTGAACGTCGCCCGGGTGCTGCGGCAGTTGGGGGCCGAGACGATGGTCCTCGGGCTCGCCGGCGGCCCCGCCGGAGAGCAGATCGAGGCCGAGCTGGCGGCGGCCGGGGTGCCGGCATGGTTCACCCGCCTCGACGCGGAGACCCGCCGGACCGTCACCGTCCTCGGGCGGGGCACGGCGACAGTCCTCAACGAACCCGGCCCGCGCGTCACAGTCGCCCAGTGGGAGTCGTTCCGGGACGAGTTCGCCGAGCGGGTCCGGGCGGCACGGGTGGTGGTGCTGTCCGGCAGCCGACCCCCGGGCGTCCCCGAGACCGCGTACCGCGATCTCGTCACCATCGCCCGGGCCAGCGGGGTCGGGACCATAGTGGACACCGACGGCGCCGCGCTCCGCCACGCGCTGGCCGCCGCGCCGACGCTTGTGAAACCCAACGTCCACGAGGCGGCGGAGCTGCTCGGCCGCCCGGTGCGCACCCGCGACGACGCCGTACAGGTGGCGCACCGGCTCGTCCGGCTCGGCGCCGTCGCCGGTGTCGTCTCCCGTGGCGCGGACGGATTCGTGGCGGTCAACGGCGGGGCCGCCTACAGCGCCCACGCGCCCGAACGGGTGGTCGGCAACCCGACCGGCGCCGGTGACGCCCTCGCGGCAGTGCTCGCGTACGGACTGCACACCCGGGCGCCGTGGCGGGAGGTCCTCGCCCGGGGCGCGGCCGTCTCGGCGGCAGCCGTCGCCTGCCCGTGGGCGGGCGAGTACGACGACGCCGTGGCGTCCCGGCTGCTGCCCGGCACCACTGTCGACGAACTGGAAGAACACCGCACCGACAGAGAGCAGGAACCGTGTCGCACGTCGCCTCCGAGATAACCTCCCAGCCCGAGACGTGGCGTCGCGCCGCCGATCTCGTCGCCCGACCCGGCGTGGCGCAGGCACTGCCCCAGCCGGGCGAACGGGTCGCCGTCGTGGGCTGCGGCACGTCGTACTTCATGGCGCAGAGCTTCGCGGCGCTGCGGGAGTCGGCGGGCCAGGGGGAGACCGACGCCTTCGCCGCCTCCGAGTTCCCCGCCGGGCGGCGGTACGACCGCGTCGTCGCCATCACCCGTTCCGGCACCACCACCGAGGTGCTCCGACTCCTCGAACAGTTGCCGGCTGGCAGCCGCTCGACGGTGCTCACCACCGACGCCGACCGGCCGGTGACCCGGCTGGTGACCGACTGCGTCGTCCTCGACTTCGCCGACGAGCAGTCGGTGGTGCAGACCCGCTTCGCCACGACCGCGCTCGCCCTCTGGCGTGCCGGTCTCGGCGCGGACCTGACCGAGGTGATCAACCAGGCGCGGGTCCAGCTCGGCACGCCACTCGACCCGGCCGTGGTCGGTCGGGACCAGTTCACCTTCCTGGGCACCGGCTGGACGGTGGGTGTGGCGCACGAGGCGGCGCTCAAGCTGCGCGAGGCGGCACAGATGTGGGCCGAGTCGTACCCGGCGATGGAGTTCCGGCACGGCCCGATCAGCGTGGTGGACCACCGGTCCGTGGTCTGGATCTTCGGGCCGGTGGTGCCCGGCCTCCTCGAAGACCTGGCCGCCACCGGCGCGCTGGTGGTGCACGAGGACGTCGACGCCATGGCGCACCTCACCACCGCGCAGCGGCTCGCTGTCGAACTCGCGGTGCGTCGCGACCTGCATCCGGATCAGCCCCGGCTGCTCACCCGGTCCGTCGTCCTCACCGCGCCGGTCGCCTGAGGCCGCTGATGACCCTCGTTCCCACCGCCGACCTGGTGGCGGCGGCCCAGGCCGCCGGTACCGGCGTGCTCGCGTTCAACGTGATCACGATCGAGTACGCCCAGGCGATCGCCACCGCGGCGGAGCGGGCCGGGCGGCCGGCGATCCTGCAGATCAGTCAGAACGCCGCGCGCTACCACTCGGGCGTGTCGGCGATCGCCTCGGCGACGGCCAAGGTCGCCTGGCTGTCCAGCGCCACCCTGTCGCTGCACCTGGATCACGTCGACGACCCGGCCCTGCTGGAACAGGCGCCCGACGTCGGCTTCAGCTCCGTGATGGTCGACGCGTCAGCGCTGCCGTACGCCGCCAACGTGGCGACCACCCGCAAGGCGACCGAGTGGGCGCACGACCACCGGCTGTGGGTGGAGGCGGAACTCGGCTACGTCGGCGGTAAACCGGACGCCCCGGCGAGCGCGCACACCGCCGGGGTCCGCACCGACCCGGCCGAGGCCGCCCGCTACGTCGCCGAGACCGGCGTCGACGCCCTCGCCGTGGCGGTGGGCAGTTCCCACGCGATGGCCGACCGGACCGCCTCGCTGGATCTCGACCTGGTGGCCGCCATCCGCGACGCCGTACCGGTGCCGCTGGTCCTGCACGGCTCCTCCGGGGTGCCGCTGGAGCAGATCCGTGCCGCCGTCGCCCAGGGCATGGTGAAGATCAATGTCGGTACGGCCCTCAACGTGGCGTTCACCGACGCCGTCCGTGCCGCAGTGCCGCACTCGCGCGACCCGCGCCGGTATCTCGCAGCCGGCCGGGACGCGGTGACCGAGGGCGTGCAGCGGCTGCTCACGCTGCTGCCCGAAGCGTCGTAGGGGGACTACCCGCCGAAGGCCGGCGAGGGCTCGGACAGGTTGAGTCGCAGGGCCGCCGCCACGGCGCCCAGGGCACCGCCCTCGTCACCGAACTGGGCCGGCACGACGTCCAGGCGTCGGCTGTGCCGGGGCATCGCCAGCTCGGCGATCGCCGCGCGGACCGGGTCGAGCACCACCTCGCCGGTGTGGGCCAGGGTGCCGCCGATCGCCACCTTGCCCGGATCCAACTGCACCACCATCCCGGACAGGACACGACCGAGCAGCGTCGCGGCGTGCCGCAGCACGTCCACCACCGTCGGCTCGCCCGCGCGCGCCAGTGCCACCAGGTCGGCCGGGTCCGCGACCGTCACCCCACGAGCGGCGCACCGCTCGATGAGCGCCGACGGGCGGATCAGCAGTTCCAGGCAGCCACGGCCACCGCACGGACACGGATCCCCGTCGGGATCGACGCTGACGTGGCCGATCTCGCCGGCCGCGCCGTTCGCACCGCGGGCGAGTCGGCCGTCGACGATCAGCCCGCCGCCGACGCCGTCGCTCCACCGGACGTAGATGGCGTCCCGCACGTCGCGGGCCGCTCCCCAGGTGCCCTCGGCCAGTGCGGCCAGCCGTGAGTTGTTGTCGGTGACGACGGCGACGCCGTACCGGTCCTGGATGCGCGTGCTGATCTGCTTCGCGGCCACCGACGGGCTGCCGCCGCCCGCCGGACGACCCCGACCCGCCACCAGGCCGGGCAGGCCGAGGCCGATCGCCTCCAGCGCGCGCAGGTCGATGTCGTGCTCCTGCACGAGGTCGTCGATCAGCTTGATGGCGGCGTTGGCGCGTCGCGCCGGGCCCGCCGCCAGCGTGATGGGGCGGCTGCCGCGGGCCAGGATGTCGTGCCCCAGGGTGGCGACGATGACGGTGATCGTCACCCGGCCGAGGTCGATGCCGACGATGCGGCCGGCGGACGGGTTGAGGCTGACGGTCGTGGACGGCCGTCCCCGACCCCGTTGGCCGGACAGCGCCGGTTCCCGCTCCACGACCACCCCGCGGGCGATGAGGTCGCCGATGATGTCGAACAGTGTGGTGCGCGACAGCCCGGTCAGCCGGATGAGGTCGGCCCGGCTGAGCGGGCCGGCGCTGCGGAGCTGGGCCAGCAGGGCCTCCGTGTGCGCCAGCCGCACGCGTTGCATGGCATCCGGACGTTCGATCACGGCACCATCATGACCGACGCCTGCTTCCGTGTGTCGTCGCGGCAACGTACGGCGCGGTGGCCGGCGCCGCCACCGGTGGCGGCGCCGGCCTGCGCTCAGCCGGCGCGGACGGTGACGGTAAGCGCCGCCTGGACCGGGGCCAGCCCGGCCGAACGCACCGACAACGTCCCGGTGTACGTCCCCGCCGAGCCGAACGTGCGCCGGGACACCACTGTGAACGCGCTGTTGATCTGCATCGCCGGGATGCTCGGCTCGCGCGTGGCGGTCGGCGTCAACGCCTCCACCCGCCCGTCACTCCAGGTGACAGTGGCAGCCAGGTCGGTGCTGCGCAGCCCGGGGGCGGTGACCGTCCAGGTGGCGCCGACCGGTGCGCCGACGACGACGGCGGCGGACCGGCCGATCGCCTGTTTACGCCACGGCACGTCGGCGGTGGGGAAGAAGTTGACGCCCTCGACCGTCAACCGCCCCCCGGCCACCGACAGACGGGTGGTGAAGTCGGCGTAGTCGCGTTGCGCCTGTGGCGTCCAGCCCACCTCGGCGGTGGCGATGAGGCGCGGGAAGCTGTAGTACTGCGCCTGGCCGACACGGCGGATGAACTCGCCCCACAGGGCCGACTCGACCCCGAGCACGCTGGTCTCGGCGATGTTCGGGATGAAGGTGCCCGGGTCCCAGTTGTAGTGCCGGTCCAGCCCGCACGGTCCGCCGCACGCCCAGGAGCCGCCGAGTGGTTGGCGGGAATCCTGCTTCTGCGGCACGTACGTGTGGGCGGCGGGGGAGAGGACGACACGTGCGCCGCGGCCGTTCACCGCGTTGCTCACCGCCGTGCGGTCACCGTTCCAGTACTGCACCACTGCGTTGTTCCGGGGCAGCGCGGTGCCGGCGTACTCGTTCCAGCCGACGACAGTCTTGCCGAGCGACGCGACGGTCGCGGTGAAGGCGTCGACCATCGTTGTGTAGTTCGCGTGGCTTGTCACGTGCGCCTCGTCGCCGCCGATGTGCAGGTAGGGCCCGGGCGTCATGGCGGCGATCTGGGTCAGGACCCGGGTGACGAACTCGTACGTCGTCGCGCTGGCCGAGTCGAGCGTCGAGTAGCCGACGTTGCCGGTGCCGTTCGCCGGTGCGGTCTGCTGGCCGGACGCCGGCTTGGGCTGTGCGCCGGCCGTGTTGAGCTGGGGGATGGCGTGCAGCGCCGCGTTGGTGTGCCCCGGCATGTCGATCTCCGGAATGACAGTCATGCCGTTCACGCCGGCGTAGCGGACGATCTCGGCGTAGTCGGCCACCGTGTAGAAGCCGGTGACGCCCAGCTCGGTGCCCATCAGTTGCCCGCTGTCGTTGTAGGTCATGGCGGTGCGCCCGCTGACCGAGGTGAGCCGGCCGTAGTCGATGCCCGCCGGGTTGCTCGCCGGGTTGCTGATGGCGATGCGCCAGCCCTGGTCGTCGGTCAGGTGCAGGTGCAGCCGATTGATCTTGTATTGCGCCGCGCTGTCGATGTACGCCTTCACCTCGTTCACCGGGTAGAAGCTGCGGGCGACGTCGAGCATCATCGCGCGGTGGGCGAAGCGCGGGTAGTCGGAGATGGTCACCGCCGGCACCGTCCACGCGGCGTTCACGACGGTGTCGGACTCCACCCACTGCGGCAGGAGTTGGCGCAGCGTCTGCACCCCGTTGAGCGCGCCGTTGGCGGTGTCGGCGCTGATCCGGACCGTGCCGGTGGTGACGGTGAGTCGGTATCCCTCGGCGGCGTGCCCGACCGGACCCTTGCCGGCCCCCACCTCGACGACGATGGGCGCGGGCGCGGTGCTCTGGGTGACCACCGGCAGGGCGTACCCGGTGGCGGGGCGCAGCAGCCCGGCGAGGTAGGTGGCGGGTGCCGTCGCCGGTGATCCGAGCGCGACGATCGGTGTGTTCGGGTTCAGTGTGTACGGCGTACCGCCGTTCTCCGTGAGCGACACCGGCTTGGGCAGCAGGCCTAGTGAGGGTGCCGGCGGGGGCGCGCTGCTGTCCCAGATCTCGAACTCGGAGATCGAGTAGCCGTAGGCCGCCCACCGCTGGTGCCCCTGCATCCGTACGTGGGACACCGGCTGGGCCGAGTTCACAGCTATGACGTCGGTGCGGGGGCAGGTGTCGCGCTGGAGGCGGGTGACAGTGGTCCAGACGGCGCCGTCGGTCGAGGTCTGCAGGGAGAAGTCACGGGCGCACGCGTTGGGCCAGGTCAGCACCACGTGGTCGACCCGGGCGGCGGACGCCAGCCGTACCTGGACCCAGTTGTCGTCCTGGTACTTCGACGACCAGCGGGTGTTGCGGTCGCCGTCGTTGACACGCGTGGCGACGAAGTCGGCGCGGTCGAGCTCGACACTCGACGCGGTGGCGGTGCCGGTGCGGGCCAGGTTCACCGGCGCGGCCATGGCCGGGGTGCCGGACACCAGCGGCGCGAGGAGCGACGCGGCGAGCACCACGGCGAGCGTCGCCGCGGTCAGGCGGCGTCTGGATCCGGTGGTGTGGGGGGAGCGCGGAATCGACATGGGACTCCTCCGTCCGTCGCCCGGCTCGCCGGGAGACTGGTGGCTCGGGTACGCCGCAGTCTGCTCAAGCGGTTCAATTTAGTCAATGCCCCGGACAATAAACCCGATGTCCGGGGGGCGGCCCGGTCGGGCGTTGTCACGTGGCCCGACCGCGCCTAGGCTGCCGGCCAGACATCCGACATCTTATGAATCACCGCACCGCTCCCAGCTCGGGTTTTTTAGTCCGAAGGGTTGACATGATTCGTCGAGTCACCAAAGATTCGCTTACCTTCAGCGCCGCCGACCCGGAAAGGGGCCCCATGTCCGAGCTGGGCTACGGAGCACCACAGTGGCGATAGACGTTCAACAGTCCCCACCCCGAGGGTCGGAGACCACCACTGCGGCGTCGCCGCCGCGCCGCGCCGTACCGCTGCTGGTGTGGAACGTGATCGCCGTGGCGTTGGGCATCGGCATCTGGATCGTGCTGGCCCGGATCGGGGTCTCGGGCCTGCCCGGGCCCCAGGAGGTCGCCGTCCGCGCCGGTGAGCTGACCATGGACGGCACCCTGCTCGACGACAGCCTCGCCAGCCTGCGCCGGGTGTTCATCGGCTTCGCGCTCGGCAGCGCCCTCGCCATCCCGGTCGGCTTCCTCATGGGCTGGTACCGGACGGCACGCGGTCTGGTCGAGCCCTACGTGCAGTTCTTCCGCACGATCCCGCCGCTGGCCGTCATCCCGCTGGCCATCCTGCTGATGGGCATCGGGGAGACCCCGAAGATCTTCGTCATCTTCCTCGCCGCGTTCCTGTCCTGCGTCGTGTCGACGTTCCAGGGAGTGGTGAGCGTCGACAGCACCATGATCAACGCGGCCCGGGTGCTCGGCGCCAACGACGCTGTGGTGTTCCGCCGGGTCGTCGTCCCCGCGTCCACCCCGTTCATCCTGGTCGGCATGCGCGTCGGCCTCGGCGCGGCGTGGGCGACGCTGGTCGCCGCCGAGTTGATCGCCGCCCAGGAGGGCCTCGGCTACCGGATGCAGCAGGCGCAGATCTACTACGACCTGCCGAGCATCTTCGTCGGCCTGATCACCATCGGCGTGCTCGGCCTGGTCATGGATCGGCTCCTGCTCGCCGCCGAGAAGCGCCTCACCGGATGGCAGGAACGCCGATGACCGAGAAGATCTCCTTCCGCTCCACCAGCCGGACGTTCGAGGTGGGCGGCAAGCCGTTCCACGCGTTGCGCGACGTCGACCTGGACATCGCCGACCAGGAGTTCGTCACAGTGGTCGGCCCGTCCGGCTGCGGCAAGTCGACACTGATGAACATCGCCGCCGGCCTTGTCGAACCCACCGGTGGGGAGGTGCTGGTCGACGCACGCCCGGTGCGGGGGCCCAGCCCGGAACGCGGCGTCATCTTCCAGCAGTACGCGTTGTTCCCCTGGCTGAGCGTCCGCGACAACGTCGAGTTCGGTCTCCGGATCGCCAAGGTCGGGCGGGCCGAACGGCGCCGACGGGCGCAGCACTTCATCGACCTCGTGGGCCTCACCGACTTCGCCGACGCGCTGCCCCGGATGCTGTCCGGAGGCATGCGGCAGCGGTGCGCCATCGCCCGCGCGTACGCCGTCGACCCCGGCGTCCTGCTCATGGACGAGCCCTTCGGTGCCCTCGACGCCCTCACCCGGGTGCAGATGCAGGACCAGTTGCTCGACACCTGGGGCACCGAGAAACGAACCGTCATGTTCATCACTCACGACGTCGACGAGGCCGTCTACCTCGCCAACCGGGTCGTCGTCATGGCCGCCCGACCGGGCCGGGTGCAGGAGGTCATCGACGTCGACCTGCCGTACCCGCGTACCGAAGCGGTCCGCCTCTCCCCGGAGTTCTCCCGGATCCGCAATCGGGTCTGGCGCGCCGTCTACCACCAGACCCCTCAGGAAGGTACATCCCGATGAGCCCTCTCTCCCGTCGCGCCGTGCTGGCCGGCATCGCCGGCTTCGGCGCCACCGCGGCCCTCGCCGCCTGCGGCGACGACGACAGGTCAGGATCCGGCGGCTCGGCCACCGAAGCGGTGAAGCTCGGCTACATCGCCGACTTCACCGGCGCGAGCCTCATGGCGATCGCCGAGGACAAGAAGCTGTGGGCCGAGCACGGGCTCAAGCCGGACCTGAAGGTCTTCACCAACGGCCCCCTGCAGGTGCAGGCGCTCGGCGCCGGAGACCTCGACTTCGGCTACCTGGGACCGGGCGCGATGTGGCTGCCGGCCTCCGGCAAGGCCCGGGTCATCGCCATCAACTCGCTCGGCTTCGCCGACCGGGTCATCGCCAAGCCGGGCATCACCTCCATCGCCGCACTCAAGGGCAAGAAGGTCGGTGTACCCGAGGGCACCTCCGGCGACATGATCGTGCGGCTGGCCCTACGACGTGCCGGGCTCTCCATCGACGACGTCCAGAAGGTCACGATGGACCCCAGCACTGTGGTCACCGCGTTCGGGTCCGGCCAGATCGACGCCGCCGGGATCTGGTACCCGCTGATCGGCACCATCAAGAAGCGCGTGCCGGACCTGACCGAGCTGGCCAAGAACGAGGACTTCTACCCGGACATCAGCTTCCCGTCCGCCTACGTCGGGCGCACCGACGTGGTGACCGGCAAGCCGGAGCTGGTCAAGAAGGTGCTCGCGGTGCTGCGCGCCGCCAACGACGCGCGGGCGGCCGACGTGGATTCGGCGGTCGAGGTCACCGCGAAGTTCCTCAAGTCGGCGCCGGTCGACCAGCTGCGCGCCGAGGCCACCAACGCCCGGTTCCTGCCCTCGTCGGAACTCGCCGCCAAGTCCGCCGACGGCACCGTCGCGGGCTGGCTCACCGGCCTCAACGGCCTGTTCAAGGACCTGGGCAAGCTGCCGGAGGCGGTCGACCCGAGCACCTACTACGACGCCGCCGCGTACGCGTCCTGAGCACAGTGAGAAAGGACCGACCCGTGCGGCCCAACATCGTCTTCATCATGGCCGACGACCACGCCGCGCACGCGGTGAGCGCGTACGGAAGCAAGATCAACGAGACGCCGCACATCGACCGCATCGCGGCCGGCGGCGCCCTGCTGGAGAACTGCTTCTGCACCAACTCACTCTGTGCGCCCAGCCGGGCCACCATCCTCACCGGCACCTACAACCACGTCAACGGCGTGCAGACGTTGTCGACCGAGTTCGACAACCGGCAGCTCGTCTTCCCGGAGCTGCTGCGCCGGGCCGGCTACCAGACCGCCCTGGTCGGCAAGTGGCACCTCGGGCACGGCCCGGAGCACGACCCCCGTGGTTTCGACTACTGGGAGGTAGTGCCCGGCCAGGGCCGCTACCGCGACCCCGTGTTCATCGGCATGGACGGCACCGAACAGGTCCGCCCCGGCTACTGCACGAACATCATCACCGACCTGGCCGTCGACTGGCTGGACCAGCGCGACCCACAGCGGCCCTTCTGCCTGCTGGTCCACCACAAGGCGCCGCACCGCAACTGGGAACCCGACGACAAGCACCGCGACATGTACGTCGACGACGTGGCCGTACCGGGCTCGTTCGACGACGACCACTCCGGGCACGCCGCCGCCGCCCGGGCGGCACGGATGCGAGTCGACCGGGACCTGACCGCCAACGACATCAAGGAGATGCTGCCACCGCACCTGGACCCGGACGAGGCAGCGCTCTGGACCTACCAGCGCTACATCAAGGACTACCTGCGCTGCGTCGCCAGCGTCGACGACAACGTCGGCCGCCTGCTCGACTACCTCGACGAGCACGGGCTTACCGACGACACCATCGTCGTGTACACGTCCGACCAGGGCTTCTTCCTCGGCGACCACGGCTGGTACGACAAGCGGTTCATGTACGAGGAGTCGCTGCGGATGCCGTTCCTCATCCGCTACCCGGCGGAGATCCCGGCCGGCTCCACCACCGGCGCGCTCGCCATGAACGTCGACTTCGCCCAGACGTTCCTCGACTACGCCGACGTGCCGGCCGACGGCCGCATGCAGGGGCGCTCACTGCGACAACTGCTGCGCGGCGAGGCAGTCGACGACTGGCGGCAGTCGGTGTACTACCGCTACTGGGAGCACGACGACGACGAGCACCACGTGTGGGCGCACTACGGCGTACGCACCCACGACCACAAGCTGGTCTACTACTACGCCGACGGGCTGGGTCTGCCCGGCACCTCCGCGACGGCGCAGGAGCCGGAGTGGGAGCTGTTCGACCTTCGGGCCGACCCGTGGGAGATGCGCAGCGTCTACGACGACCCGGCGTACGCGCGGATCCGGACGACGCTCACCGACGAGCTCGCCCGGGTCCAGCAGGAGTGTGGGGACACCCCGTGGCAGCCGCCGGCACCGGTCACCGGGTGACGGAGGAGCCGCCGCGACGCGCCGACCGTCGCTGGCCACGCCGCGTCTACGGGGTGGGCACGGAGCCGGACCCGAGGTTCACCCTCGCCAACGAGCGCACGTTCCTCGCGTGGCTGCGGACCGCGCTGGGTCTCATGGTGGCCGCCGCGGCGGTGAAGGCGTTCGGTGCGGACGGCTCGCAGTGGGCGGCTGTCGTGTTGGCGGTGCTCGCCGTCGGGGTGGCCGCCGAGGCGTTCCCCCGGTGGAGCCGCAACGAACGGGCGCTGCGGCTGCAGTTGCCGTTACCGTCCACCCCCGTCGTCGTCGTGTCGGCGGCGGGGGTGCTCGTGGCCGGCGTGACGATCGTCGTCGTGGTGCTGATCTGATGTCCGGTGCTGAGCCGGTGTCGTGGTGCTGAGGTGACGGAGCCGCCGCGTCTCGCCGACCGGGGGGCGCAGGCCGAACGCACCCTGCTCGCGTGGCTGCGCACCGCGCTGGCGACCGCCGCCGTGCTGCTGGTCGTCGGCCGGGAGTTGGTGCCCCGTCATCCGATCGCGGCGGGGATCGTGCTGGCCTGCACACCGCTCGCCGCCGCGGTGGCCGTGCTGGCTCGACGTCGGTATCGCACCGTACGGCTGCCCGCGCACCTGGGTCACCCGGAGGGTGCCGCCCTGCTGGCCGTCGGCAACGTGCTGGTGGTGGCGGGGGGCGTGGCGGTCCTCGCCCACGTCCTCGCCAGGTGAGGTGGGATGCGGCCGTCCCGGGGCGACGATAGGGGTGCCCCGGGACGGCCGGCACCGGTCAGGCAGTCGATCCGTACAGGTTGATCTCGGCGGCGGAGGCGTACCCGGCCCCGTTCGCGGCGCGGGTGGTGCGCAGGCGCACGTGCCGGGCCGTGGTGGGCGGGAAGACCGCCGTCTTCAGGGCGCTGCCGGCGCCGAAGGTGCCGGCGGTGACCTGGGTCCAGGTGGTGCCGTCGGTGCTGGTCAGGATCTGGTAGTCGGCGATGGTGCCGTTGGTGCCTCCGTCCTGACGGGGCAGGTAGTCGAGCTTGTCGACGCGGAAACTGCCGCCGAGGTCGATGGTGATCTGGTGCGGCATGGCGGCGACACCGCCGACGTAGCGGGTGTGCCAGATGGTGGCCGGGTTGCCGTCGATGGCGTTGGCGGCGACGCCGTTCTCGCCGACGGTCTCGACACTGTCCGCCGTCGCGGTCCAGCGGGCGCGCGACAGTTGCGGGCTGTCTCCACCGCCGATCGCCTCGTCCGTCGGCGCGGCCTGGAAGACGGCCACCTCGAACGGCGCGAGGGTGATGCTCACCGGTGCGGCCGGACCCGACACGAAGCCGGATCGGCGCCCGTCGCGCTCGGTGAACCGGTACCGCTGGTGGGTCCCGCCGGGCAGCTCGAAGACCGTCTGCGGGTTGACAGTGAGGCTCTGCGCGGACGCCGACGGGTTGCGCAGCATCAGCATCCCCTTCGACGCGCCGGCCGAGGAGTTCCAGGCGGCGGTGCCGTAGACCGCTCCGGCGGCCGGGTCACCGCCGACCCAGTGCACGTCGCTGAGCAACCCCTGGTTGGTCCGCGCCCACCGGGCGTTGGCCGCCACGGTGTCCCAGAACCAGGCCGCGCCCGGCCGGCTCGCGTCGACGAGTGTGTTGCGGACGTACAACTCCTGAAGGCTCAGCCCGAGCGCGAAGTAGGCGCGGATGTCCTGCGACACCTCGGCCTGGACACTGGGCTTGGTCAGGTCGTAGTCGGCGGTGAACTGCGGTGTGCGGTCGGAGAAGATGATCCCGTGGTTCATCAGGCTCGGGATCGGAAACAGCGGGTTCTGCCTGGCGTTGTTGCGGAACGTCTCCGAGTCGCGGTAGTTGACGTAGCGCTGCTGCGCGCTGCCCGCGCCGACCAGGTCCGCGTCGTGCCCGTCGCGCCAGATCGAGTCGGTGAACCACAACCAGTACGGCGATCCCCAGGTGCCGACCGTGGCGTTGACGAACACGTCCTTCTGGTGCGCGCGCAGGTCGCCGGTCAACCCGAGCAGGGCCTCGTAGTCGGCGATGTAGGCCGCGTTCGGGCCGGACTGGTAGAGCCCGCCGCCGATGCCGTCCAGCTTGAATCCGCGTACCCCCTGGTTGTCCATCATGTCGAAGGCGACCGACCGGAACCGGTCGTAGTAGCGGGCGCCGCCGAGTTTGAACTGGCCGCCGCTGTGCGTCTCCAACCGCTGGTCGGCCGGTTTGCTCGCGTTGATGGCCTGGCGGGTGGCGGCGCTGGTGCCGTACCCGCCGAACGGTGACATCCACACCGACATGGAGGCCCCGTACTGCGCGGCGGCAGCCTTCTGCGGCGCGAAGCCGGTGGGGAACTGGGTCGGGTCGAACGACCAGACGTTCAGGTTCGTCTCGTCGACCCGGGGCGTACGCAGATAGTCCCAGCCGTCGTCGACCCAGAAACTGTCGATGGTCGCTCCCCGGTTGCGCAGCTGGGTGCCGAACAGGTTGATGGCCCGGGTCAGCTCGGCGCTGTTGATGACCTCGCCCGGCGGTTTGAGGTCCAGCCAGCTCTGGTAGTGCAGGAACGTCCGGCGGTCGTGGGCCCGCTCGCGTTGCAGGTAGTACTGGAACGAGCGGCGCAGCTGCCCGGCCGGGGAGACACCGGTGGAGGCGGTGTAGACCCACGACGCGCCGGTGGTGAGGTCACCGGCGCGGGGCACCGTGATGTCGACGGCGGACCCGTTCACCGTCGCCTTCGCCATCGGGTTCTCGATGCCGACGAACACCGTCTCGCTGCCGGCCGCGCCGTGCACCACCGGGCTGCCGTCGTCGCTGCCGAGCACCCGGGCGTTGGTCAGGCCGAGTTCCACAAGGCGCAGGGAGGTCACGTCGAACGTGCCGGCCACCGAGCGCACGGTGAAGCTGTGCTGCACGGAGTTGGCTCCGCCGCGCAGCCGTACCTGCCACTGCACGTCGAGCGTCCGGGTGCCGCCGCCGTACCGGAAGGTGGTGGTGACCGCCTTGCCGGCGAAGCGTTCCGCGAGCCGTGCCGACCCGGCGTTCGCCGGCAGATCGCTGAGCGCTGGACCCGCGGAGACGACCGTGTTCGCCGTCGTGATGGTGCTGCCGTCGGCCAGGGTGAGGGTGAAGAGCCCGCGCAGGCTCATCGGCACTGTGGCGTTCGCCGCCCGGTTGTCGAACCGGGTGAGCGACACGGTGCCGCCCTGCACGCTCCACGTGGTCGACAGGGCCGCGTTGGCCAGTGTGAAGCTGCCGCCGGATAGCGACGCCGTCGCCGCCCCCGGTTGGACACCGGGGAAGACCAGACCGGCGGCGTCGGTGTAGGTCGGGTCCGCCGGGACCGCCGCGCCG
Source organism: Micromonospora sp. NPDC049047 (assembly GCF_040649135.1). NCBI lineage: Bacteria > Bacillati > Actinomycetota > Actinomycetes > Micromonosporales > Micromonosporaceae > Micromonospora > Micromonospora sp. NPDC049047. The sequence continues at coordinate 199,304 of NZ_JBEZEY010000004.1, read as the reverse complement.
GCCGGGGCCGGCTGGCCCCCGACCGTCGCGACGGCACCGGCGATCAGACCCAGAACGATGGTGGGCACGACGAGCCGCCGTCGCCGTGTCGTCGATGAGGGTGAGGGCGAAGCGTGCTGCATCGTGCCTCCATCGGTGGGGTTCAGACGGTGGTGGGGGTGCTCCAGCGCTGGTTGGCGCCGTTGGTGCACTGCCAGAGGATGAGGCGGGTGCCGTTGGCGGTCCCGCCGCCGTTGGCGTCGAGGCACTTGCCGCCGGTGCGGTAGCTGCTCGTGGCGGCGTCGTAGGTCCAGCGCTGGTACGTGGCGGTGGAACAGGTGCGGATCACGATCGCGGTGCCGTCGGTGAGGCTTCCGTTCGCCGGCTCCAGGCACTTGCCCAGGGCGGTGAGGGTGCCGTCGTTGCGGTGGGTCCATGTCTGGTTGGGCCCGCTGTTGCAGTCCCAGAGGTTGACCGCGGTGCCGTCGGTGGTGTTGCTGCCGGGGATGTCGATGCAGCGGCCACTGGCGGTGCCGGTGATGGCGCCCTTCTTCGGCCCGTAGACCTCGAACTCCCACAGTGAGTAGCCGAACGTGGTGGCCCGTTGGGTGCCCTGCATGCGTACGTACCGGGCGGTGGTGTTGAGCACGTGCTCGTCGGTGCCGCCGTCCCCCGCGGTGACTGTCACCGCCGTGGTCCAGGTGGTGCCGTTGGTGGAGGTCTGGATCTGGTACGCCCGCGCGTAGGCGGCCTCCCAGCGCAGTGCGACGCGGGACAGCTCCTGGCTGCTGCCGAGGTCGACCTGGATCCAGCTGGGGTCGGTGTAGGCCGAGGCCCAGCGGGTGCTGATGTCGCCGTCCACCGCTGCCGACGCCGGGAAGCTGGCCGTCTCGGTCGACGACGCGGTCGCCGGGCGGTTGGTCGCCAGGTTGGCGGTCGCCACCGCCGGGCCGCCGGGAGCCCGGCCGATGCGGTCGATGATCGGGGTGAAGGCGGTGTACGTGGCGACCGGCTTCGGCGAACCCCAGGTCTGCTGGGCGATGACGCGCAGGATGGTCCGGATGCCGGCGGCGATCTGGTCCTCGGTCTCGGCGTCCGGGTAGTCACACCAGATGTGCAGCACCGTGCCGAGGTTGCGCGCCGGAGCGTTGACGGTGTTGTTGCCCTGGAAGCGCTCCGGCGTCCAGGTCTCGTACGCCCACGTCACGTTCGGCTTGCTGATGGCGGGGACGTAGTAGGTGGGATCCCACGCCTGGTTGGAGATGGTGTGCCCCCGGTCCAGCAGGGCCTGCGGGGTGATGCCGTAGTTGTACCAGACCTCGACGTGGATGTTCGACGCCGGCCGGATGGTGCCGTCGGTGCCGATGCCGTCGTTCCACATGCGGGTGGTCTTGCCGCCGGCACGGACGATGTCGTTGGCCCAGTTGATGAAGCCGTAGTAGACGTCCTTGGCGATGGCGTTCGGCCCGTAGGTCGCGCGGGCGTACGTCAGCAGCTGCGGGTAGGCGGCGTAGTTGCCGACGTACTCGTCCGCGCCGATGTGCCAGTACCGGCCGGGGAACAGCGGCAGGAACTCGGTGATGAGGTCCCGGGTCAGGGTGTAGGCACCGGGCTTGGACAGGTCGAGGTAGTAGGGGTTGCGGTTGCCGTTGGTGTCGGCGAGTTGCAGGTCCGGGTGGTCCTCCAGGATGGCGTTCATGTGGCCCGGCATGTCGATCTCGGGCACGACCTCGATGTGGTACTGGGTGGCCAGAGCGATGAGCTCGCGCATCTGCTGCTTGGTGTAGTACTGCTCCGACATCACCTCCGGGTGGGTGGTGCTCTCCAGCCGGAACCCCTGCGAGTCTGACAGGTGCAGGTGCAACCGGTTCATCTTCAGGTAGGCGAGTTCCTTGATGTGCCGGCGGAGCCAGTCGACTGTGAAGTACTTGCGGCCCACGTCGACCATCAGGCCGCGTTCGGACTTGGTCGGGGAGTCGGTCGTCGTGCCCGCCGGGACGGTTGTGGACTGCTTGAGCAGTTGCAGCACCGTGCGGGTGCCGTAGAAGGCGCCGGCGTCGGTCGAGCCCTGGATGGCGATGCTCGACCCGACGGTCATCGTGTAGCCCTCGGCGGATTGGCTGCCGCCCAGGGTCAGCCGGATGTCCCCGGTCGCCGCGGCTCCGGTGGCGACCGCGACGGTGCGGCCGGTCAGGTCCCGCAGGTCTGCGGCGAAGGTCGCCGCGTCGTCGTTGAGCTGGGCCGTGTAGGCGCTGTCGACAACGATGCGGGACGTCGCGCCGAAGGTGTAGCTGCCGGTGCCCGCCGTCCACTGCTTCAGCGCCGGGATCACCTGCAGGTCACCCGGTACGGCCGAGGCCGGTGTCGCCGGCACGGTCAACAGTGCGGCGGCGAGGACCACCACCGCTCCGGTGACGCTGATACGTCGAAGACGCATGAACCGTTCCTCTCGGTAAAGGGTTGGGAATCAGCAGGACGCCGGGTTGGCGGTGCTGTCTGTCGCGTACGCGGTGAGCGTCGCGACCTGCGGTACGCCGCGTGCGGCGGTGACCCGCAGCCGCAGCCGGTCACTCGTCACGGCGGTGGACAGCGGAACGATCCGCTTGTAGCCGACAGTTCCGGCGGCGGCGACCTGTTGCCAGCCGCCGTTGATCCAGGCGTCCACGGCGAACGCCTCGACGCGCTGGCCGTTGCCGACCGACTCCTGCACCAGCACCCGGTCGAACGTGCGGGCCCGGCAGGCGGTCAGCTCGACAGCGCCGGTGACGGCACCACCCGAGGGCGACCAGTAGGTGCCCAGGGCCGCGTCGGTGAGGGTGGCGTGGGTGCCGGTCGCACCCGCCTTGGCGAACAACTCCCGGCCGTAGCGGGCGCGTTGCGCGGTGCCGAACCCGTCGAGGGCGCTGACGTCCGGCGCGTCGATCACACCGGCCCGGTTCGGCGGGACGTTGAGCAGCAGGTTGGCGTTGCGGCCCACCGCGTTCTCGTAGAGCTGCATCAGCGCGGCCGGCTGCTTGACCGAGCCGTTCTGGCCGGAGTGCCAGAACCAGCCGGGCCGGATCGACACGTCCGCCTCGGCCGGGTACCACGACAGGTAGGTGATCGAGCCCAGGTTGCGGCCGATCAACGCACTGGAACCCAGGTCGCTCGACGCGGCGCCGGCGAGCAGGTCGTCGTCACGGTTCAGCGCGCCGGGATCGGTGCCCCGGAACGGCAGTGCGCTCCACTCGTCGGCCCGGAACGCCCCGGACTCCGACCCGACCCAGCGCACGTCCGGCCCGTTGATCGCGATCGTGGCGTTCGGTTGCAGTGCCCGGATCAGCCGGTACCAGTCGGCGACCTGGTACGGCTGCGGGTACGCGGTGTACGGGTTGGCACCGTCGAACCACACCTCGGCCATCGGCCCGTACTCGGTGAGCAGCTCGTAGAGCTGGTTGAGGAAGTAGGCGTTGTAGTCGTCGGCCTGGTACGCGTACGTCTGGGTCGGGGTGCGGGTGTCGCCGGCGACGAGCGTCGGGATGCTCACCGCCCGCTTGGCGCTGCCGTTGCCGAACCGGTCGCCGCCGCGCCGGCCGGGGATCTCCGCGCCGTCGGCGGGGGAGAGGTAGAAGCCGACGGCGAGACCTGCCGCGCGGGCGGCGTCGACGGTCGCCCGCAGGATGTCGCTCTGGCCGGTACGACCCCACCAGGGGCTGCTGCGCACCGAGTGGGTGCTGTAGCGCGACGGGTACAGCAGGAACCCGTCGTGGTGCTTGACGGTGAGGATGACCTGCTTGAACCCGTTGCGCTTGAGCACGTCCATCCACTGCGCGGGGTTGACTGTCGTCGGGTTGAACAGGGCCGGGTCCTCGTTCCCGCTGCCCCACTCGACGTCGGTGAAGGTGTTCATGCCGTAGTGCAGAAAGGCCGTCAGCTCCCGCTGCTGCCAGGCCAACTGGGCGGCCGACGGGACGACCTGGGCCGCCTTCTGCCGGATCCGGTCGACTGTGTCGCACCTGTCGACGGTGATGACGGTGGCCGGGCTGACCGGGCCGCTGCTGCCGGGGTTGCCGGCGCAGCCGGGCGGCGGTGGTGTGCCTCCGCAGACCGGCGCGTCGAGCTGGAAGTCGACAGGACCGGCGGCGCCAGTCATCGTCGCGAGTGCGATGGCGTCCACGGTGCCGTGCCAGCCACGGTTACGGGTTCCGGCGTCGTTGCCGAACGTCAGCAGACCCTGCGACGCGTTGGCCGCGGCCACCGGAGCGGTGACGGTGCTGCCCACCTGGCAGCCGTTGACGTACGCGACGAGCCGGGCCGCCGAGTCGTTCACGTACTCGTAGGCCAACGCCACGTGGGTGTCCTGCGTGTCGGGCAGGTTCGGCCCGCTCTGGCGGGTGTCGTAGTACGGGGCGTCCGGCCCGTACATGCCGAACTCGGTGGCGGTCTGCGAGCCGCTGGCGTAGCGGTAGTAGCCGCCACCGGCGAGGCTGAGCACCGTGTCGAAGGTCAGCGTGGCACCGCTCTGACGGCGTACCACAGCCTCGGCCAGCAGGCTCCTGTTGACGTACTTCGTGCTGGTCACCGGGATCCGGGGGGAGAACCCGATGCCGGTGCCACCGCCGGTGAGGGTGACCGACGTGCCGCCGATCGTCTCGCTGCCCGCCAAGCGGGTGAGCTGCCCGTCGACCAGTTCGCCTGTCGACGGCGTGTAGCCGGTGGTGGAGGTGAACGTGCCGCTGAAGCCGACGTCGAGAAGCGGTTGGTAGTCGGCGGCGGCGACCCGCCACTGCTGGTTGGTGGCCGTGCCGCAGGGCCAGAGGATGACTGCTGTGTTGTTGGTGGTGCCGCCGCCGTTGGCGTCGAGGCAGGTGCCGGTGGCCTGGTTGCGCAGTGTCCTGGCTGTGGTGTCGTAGGTCCAGCGTTGGTTGGTGGCGGTGCCGCAGGTGGTGATGGTGGCGGCGGCGCCGTTTGTGGTGCTGGCGGCGGCGAGGCACTTGCCACGGTTGCGGATGGTGTTGTCGCCCTGCCGGGTCCAGATCTGGTTGGTGGCGCCGGTGCAGTCCCAGAGGATGAGGGTGGTGCCGTCGGCGGTGGCACCGCCGGGCACGTCGACGCAGCGCCCGCTGGCCACCCCGGTGATCGTGCCGTCCCCCGGTGCTGCGGCGGCCGGTGCCGCCGGTGGGGTGAGCTGGACCAGGCAGGTGGCGAGCACTGCCAGAGCGGCCAGGGCGGCACTGCTCGCGCGCGAACGGTGGCGACGCAGGGTACGGGTCATGGAGCGTCCTCTCCGGGAACGGGCAGGGAGGGCGGTGCGGTGGTGGCGTCCGGCAGACCGGTAGGTGCTACATCAGCCACTGTTGGTTGGTGGCTGTGGTGCAGGGCCAGAGGATGACTGCTGTGTTGTTGGTGGTGCCGCCGCCGTTGGCGTCGAGGCAGGTGCCGGTGGCCTGGTTGCGCAGGGTTCTCGCTGTGGTGTCGTAGGTCCAGCGTTGGTTGGTGGCGGTGCCGCAGGTGGTGATGGTGGCGGCGGCGCCGTTTGTGGTGCTCGCGGCGGCGAGGCACTTGCCACGGTTGCGGATGGTGTTGTCGGCCTGCCGGGTCCAGATCTGGTTGGTGGCGCCGGTGCAGTCCCAGAGGATGAGGGCGGTTCCGTCGGCGGTGGCCGCCCCCGGTACGTCGACGCAGCGGCCACTCGCCACGCCGGCGATCGTGCCGGTCGCGGCCGTGGAGACGGCCTGGTAGCGGTGCCCGGCCTCGGCCGTGAACGTGACCCGGTCACCGGTGCGGGTCACCGGCACTGTCTGGTTGGTGGTGAGGTCCACCAGCGACGCGGTGGCCAGCATCGGGTTCCGGACGGTGAGGGTGCCGCTGCTGCCGGCGGTGAGCGTGATCCGGCTGGCCAGGCGGTTGCGCCACTCGGCGTCCACTGTCACGTTGCCGCGCGCCTTGAGACCGGTCACCGAACCGGTGGGCCAGGCCGCCGGCACGGCCGGCAGGACGTCGACGACGCCGTTCTGGCTCTGCAACAGCATCTCCGCGATGCCGGCGGTAGCACCGAAGTTGCCGTCGATCTGGAACGGCGGGTGGGTGTCGAACAGGTTGGCCAGCGTACTGCTCTTGAGCTGCTCGCTGAGCATCTTGTGGGCGTGGTCGCCGTCGAGCAGCCGAGCCCAGAAATTGATCTTCCAAGCCTTGCTCCAGCCGGTGCCACCGTCGCCGCGTGCCGTGAGGGACACCTTGGCGGCGTCGGCCAGGGCCGGGGTGGTCAGCGGGGAGATCTGCCGTCCCGGGTGCAGGGCGTACAGGTGCGAGACGTGCCGGTGGTCGTTCGTGGGGCTGTCCCAGTCCGCCTTCCACTCCTGCAACTGGCCCCAGGAACCGACCCGCAGGCCGGGGTCGAGCTTGCTCAGCGTGGTCTGCCACTGCGCGCGCAGGGTGGCGTCGACGCCGAGCGTGGTGCTCGCCTCGATGGTGTTGGTGAGCAGGTCCCACACGATCTGCTCGCTCATCGACGCGCCGGCCGAGAAGTCGCCCTGCTCCGGCGAGTAGCTGGGCGTCACGACCAGCTTGCCGTCGCGCGGGTCGACGCGCAGGTTGGCCCGCCAGAACTCGGCGGCCTCCTTCATCGCCGGGTACGCCTGATCCCGCAGGAACGAGGTGTCCCGGGTGAAGCGGTAGTGCTCGTAGAGGTGCTGGCACAGCCAGGCCGCGGCCTCCGGGAACCAGAAGGCGGTGGCCCAGTCCTGCACACCGGTGAAGCCGTACGGGTTGGTGCTGAGGTGCGTGACCCAGCCGGTCGTACCGTAGATGTTCTGCGCGCTTGTCCGGCCGGGTGCCCGCAGGGCGTCGATGAAGTCGAACAGCGGTGTGGCGGTCTCGGTGAGGTTCGTGGTCTCCGCCGGCCAGTAGTTCATCTGGACGTTGATGTTGGTGTGGTAGTCGGCCTGCCAGGGCGGGTTGTTGGAGTTGTTCCAGACGCCCTGGAGGTTGGCCGGCAGGGAGCCGCCGCGCGACGACGCGATGAGCAGGTACCTGCCGAAGGAGAAGTACAGCGACTCCAACGCGCGGTCCTGGGCCCGTCCGGCGGCACCGGTGTACGCCGACCGCAGCTCGTCGGTCGGGACGTTCGGCATCTGCCCGCCCACGGTGAGCCGGACGCGGTCGAAGAGACTCTTGTAGTCGGCGAGGTGGGCAGCGCGCAGCGCCGCCCAGGTGGAGGCCGCAGCGCCGTCGACCGCCTGGGTGACCTGGGCGTGCGGGTCCGCGCCGCGATAGGTGGGATAGGTGTCGGCGTACGACGTCGCGGCCGACAGCACGATGAACGCCGAGTCGGCGCCCGTGACGGTGATCCGGTCGGTGCCGTCCGTGCGGGTGCCGCCCGTGGTTACCACCCGGTACTGGGTCTCGTGGATCAGCCCGTTGCCGGGCAGCGTGCCCCGGGTGGTGATCCGGCCGTTCGCCACCGTCACGGTGCTGCCGGACTGGGCCGAGGCGGGACGCAGGACGAAGGAGACCTTCCCGGTCTGACTGGCGGACAGCCGGGAGACGATCACGTTGCGCGGGTGGCTGGCGAAGTACTCACGCTGGTAGGTCACCCCACCGTGCGAGTACGCGACGCTGGCGGTGGCCTCGGCGAGGTCCAACTCGCGCCGGTAGCCGCTCACCGTCGTCGGTGTGCCGGTCATGTCGAGGTACATGTCGGCGAGGTTCTGGTACGAGCCGAACGCCGTCGCCGGCTGGCCGAGGGCGGTGGCGACCGAGCCGGCCGCCATCCGTCCGTCCCGGTCGATCTGGGCCTGTACGCCGGCCAGAGCTCCGGGCCGTGGTGACGTCCAGTTGCCGTGGTTGTATCCGGCGGTGCCGGGTCCACCGGTCCACAGGCTCTTCTCGTTGAGCTGAAGACGTTCGGTCTGGACGCCTCCGAAGACCATCGCGCCGAGCGCGCCGTTGCCCAGCGGCAGCGCGTTGCTCTCCCAGTTGGCGGCGGGCTCGTCGTACCAGAGCGCCAGCGCGGGATCGGCGGCGGCAGCGGCTGGAGTCGCGGCGACGGACAGGGAGGTCAGGCAGGCGGCCACGAGAAGGGGCACGGCTGCGGCGCACAGGATGGTCCGGAGACTGCTGTTCTCGAACATAGGGCCTCCTCTATGTAGAGGAGAGTTAACGTGGGATGTTTATTTTTGTCAATGGCCCGGACTCATTCGTCTGATGTGTGCGGCCAGAGGGGACGATCGTGACCCGCATGGAGACCCGTCAGCCCAGCTCGATCTGTCGCAGGCGCGAGGGGCGTCTGACAGACATCAGATGTCAGAGGTCATGGAATCGGAAACACCCGATGTTTCCTCTTCGGAATCCGTCGCCGCTGCCGGCGTCATCGACCCGGCCGACTTCAGGGTCGAGTTCGTCGGCGAGGGCGGTGAGCTGCGTTGTGAGCCGCTGACGCGCTGCGCTGCGGCGGTTCGCGGATGTCGTGCCGGCGCGGTCGTTTGCGATGTTCACGGGTCAGCGGAACTTCCCGGGCTGGCCCCAGCCACTGCCGGTCATACCCCGCCCCCAACCCGGCGAGACCCTGAGCTCCTACGTCCGCCGCCTCGCCCACGTCAACCACCTACGACCCCAGCTGCCTACGCCGCTACCTCTGCGCCCCACCCGGCCATCAAGGATCAGTACGCGCCGCACGCCTGGCCGTGCTCACCAACCGCAACCGTCGACGCCCTGACCCGCCACTTCACCGCCCTGCAAACCGAAGCCCCGCCCCACCGCCTGCACCCCGAAGCCGAGCTGCCCATACCACCTCAACTGGGAACGGACAGTGGTGCAGCTTCGACGAGTAAGGTGCTCCCGCGAGGAGCGCGCGGTCGGGCGTGGGTAGCCGGACCGCCCGCACGTGCTGACCGTCGACGCGCACCATCTACCGCTGGGAAGAACCGCCCGCGTACGCCTCGTTCGACATCGACCGCGAGAGGTGGGACTGCCGGTGTGCCTGCTCGCCGGCAGCTACGGACGGGTCCTGGCCGCGCTGCACGAGGTGTTGCCGCAGCTCACCGACGCGGCGTCCCGGGCGCTCTTCGGGGGCACCGCCGCGCGTGTCTACCGGCTCAGGGTGTAATCCTCGCGGTCACGGCAACGGCTCACACCTACCCGGAGGCAGCGATGGCGCTCACCGACGAGGCGATCGGCAAGATCAAAAAAATGATCACCTCGGGCGAACTCGGCCCCGGCGACCGACTGCCCAAGGAGACGGACCTGGCCCGGCGACTCGGCCTGTCCCGAAACTCCCTGCGGGAGGCGGTGAAGGCGCTGTCCATCATCCGCGTCCTGGACGTCCGTCGGGGCGACGGCACCTACGTCACCAGCCTCGCTCCACAGTTGCTGCTCGACACGCTCGGCTTCGTCGTGGATTTCCACCGCGACGACACAGTGCTGGAATTTCTGGAGGTCCGGCGCATTCTCGAACCAGCCGCCACCGCGATGGCCGCGCAACGGATGGGTGCCGAGGACATCGCCGACCTCCAGGCGATCCTCGACAACGTCGACGACACCAGCGACGTCGAGATGCTGGTCGCCAACGACCTGGAATTCCACCGCCAGATCGCCGTCGGCGCCGGAAACGCGGTGCTGTGCTCGCTGCTCGACGGGCTCTCCGGCCCCACCACCCGGGCCCGCATCTGGCGCGGCGTCACCCAGGTGGGCGCCGTCACCCGGACCCGTGAGCAGCACCAGGCGATCGTCGACGCGATCACGCTCGGCCAGGCCGATCTGGCGCGTTCCTGGGCGACCGTGCACGTCGCCGGTGTCGAGGAGTGGCTCCGCCGGGCACTGTGACCGACCCCCGCGCGACCTCGGCGCTACCGTGCCGAGGTCGTCGAACGCCGGTCGACCCGTCGCGTCGAATCGGGTGCGGTGACACTCCTATGTATAGGGAGCATCATCGGAACGCCGATGGCGCCTCGCGTCAGTCCGTTGTCGATTCCGACGACGGTGGCGGTGTCGACTCAGGACTGCACGATGCGGGCGATGCTCGCCCGGATGGGCGCGTAGTGGTCGGCGATGGCGGCCTGCAGGCCGGCCACGTTGCCGGCCGCTATCGCGTCCACGATCGCCCGGTGACGGTGGGCGGTGATCAGCCGGTCCTCCGGCTCGGTGCGCAGCGTGGGGGCGACGATGGCCTGCACCTGCCAGAACGCCTCGGTCAGCTGGAGGATCAGGTCGTTGCCGAGGGGTTCCAGCAGCTTCACGTGGAAGGCGCGGTCGACGTCGAGGAAGTCCATCCCCTGGGCGGCGAGGCTCTCCATCTCGTCGACGAGGGTGGAGAGTCTCGCCAGGTGCCCGCTGTCGAGAACGGCGATGACCTGGGCTGCCAGCCCCTGTTCCAGGGTCTGGCGGACGTCGACGACCTGCCCCAGGACGTGGTGGTCCTCCTCGCCACTCAGCAGGCCGCGGAAGGTCAGGCCCTCCACGAGCGCGGCGAGGGACATCCGGCCGACGAAGGTGCCGTGACCGTGCCGCACCTCGACGATGTCGAGCGCGGAGAGGATCTTGACGGCCTCGCGGACGCTCGAGCGGCTCGCCCCCACCGCGTCGCACAGCTCTGCCTCGGTGGGCAGGATGTCTCCGGGCTTGAGGCGATTGCGCAGGATGTAATCCTTGATCTTGGTCGCCACCTCCTGCCGGCGGGGACCCGGGCGCTCCGCACCGCGTAGCGGGGATGCGTCAATGGTCGTCATCTGCCACTTGCCCTTCGTTCACGGATCTGACACGCTCACCCTATCGGCATCAGATGTCTGACGTCAGACCCCATTAACCTTCGAATCCCTCAGCGCGAGCGGCGACGCAAGCGCAATGAAGAGCCTATGGAGGCAGCTACGTGAGCACCACCGTTGAGCCAAAGGAGAGTCGGCGCTTGCCCCCGCGCCGGTTCCGCTCGCTGGCCGTCGCATCCACTGCGGCAACCCTCGCACTCGGGCTTGTCGCGTGCAGTGGCGGCCCCGCCTCGACCAACGCCGTCGAGGGCGGTAACGGGGGTGCGACCTCGATCGAGACCACTCTGGCGTTCACCCTCTCCAGCGGGTTCGACCCGGGGAACGCCTCGTCGGCGGTGGCGACCGCGGTCAACCAGCACATCTTCGAGGGTCTGATCGATCTCGACCCGGTCACGCGGGAACCTTACCGTGCCCTGGCCAAGGAAGACCCGGTGGCCAGCCCCGACGGGCTCAAATACACCGTGGCGGTTCGGGACGGCGCGAAGTTCTCCGACGGCACGCCCGTCACCGCCGAGGACGTCGCGTGGTCGTTCCAGCGCGTGCTGAAGCCGGCGGACCCCAAGGCCCCGCCGCTCATGCAGGGGTTCGTGTCGTTCATCGACTCGGTCACCGCCAAGGACGCGACGACCGCCGAGTTCACGCTGAAGTACCCGTTCGCGCTGTTCGACGAGCGGATCTCCGTGATCAAGATCGTGCCGAAGGCGAAGACCGCGGATGTCGCCGCGTCGAAGGCCTTCGACACGGCGCCGATCGGCTCCGGCCCCTTCAAGCTGGACAGCGCGTCCAAGGAGTCGGGCGTCAAGCTCAGCAAGAACCCGAACTACAACGGCTCGAAGGTGGCCAAGGTCGAGACGATGACGTGGAACACCACGTCGGAGGCCTCCGCCCGGGTGTCGGACCTGCAGGGCGGCCGTGTCCAGGCCATCGAGTCCGTGCCGTACCTGAACGTCGACTCGCTCAAGGACAAGTACAAGGTCGATGTGAAGCAGGCCTTCAACCAGGTCTTCCTCATGTTCAACACGGCTGCGGCGCCGTTCAACGACAAGCGCGTACGTCAGGCGCTGCACTACGCGATCGACAAGGACGCGGTCATCAAGACCGCACTCAACGGCTACGGCACCCCGGCGACCAGCTACCTGGACGAGGGCAACAAGGACTACCAGAAGGCCGCCACCGTCTACGACCTCAACGTGGACAAGGCCAAGGCCCTGCTCGCCGAGGCCGGCGTCACCAACCTGTCGTTCCAGCTCGACACCACTGACAACTCCGCGGTGAAGGACGTCGCTCCGCTGGTCATCGAGCAGTGGAAGAAGATCGGCGTCAACGCCACCCTCAACACGGTGCCGTCCTCGGCCATCTACGGCGACATCGTTCCGAAGGACACCTTCCGGGTCCTGATGGCCACCGGAGACCCGAGCGTCTTCGGCGTCGACAGCGACCTGCTGCTGCGCTGGTTCTACTACGGCGAGACCTGGCCGGGCCTGCGTTACCGGTGGAGCGCCGCCGACCGTAAGGCCATGGCCGACCTGCTCGACAAGGCCGCGCAGACCTCCGACGAGGCGGCCCGCAAGGCCCTGTGGGGGCAGGCTCTGGACAAGGTCGCCGACGAGGTCCCGCTGTACCCGATCCTGCACACCAAGGTCGTCACCGCGTACGACCCGGCGAAGCTCTCGGACTTCTCGGGCGCGTCGACCACCGGCCTGTACTTCCTGGGCACCGGCCGAAAGGGCTGAGCCCGCTTCGGGGGCCCGACCCTGGCCCCTCCGCGTCCCGCCCAGCCCCTGTCCCGTGGGCTGGGCGGGACGCCCCGGCGGCCCTCGACGAGAGAAAGACACCATGCTGAGCGTTCTGAGTCTGGTCGCGCGACGACTCCTGACACTGATACCCCTGGTGCTGGGCATCACGATCTTCGTCTTCGTGATCATGCAGTTCTCCCCGATCGACCCCGCGCTGTCCGTTCTCGGTGACCAGGCGACCCCCGCGCAGGTGGCCGCGTTCAAGGCCGCCAACGGGCTCGACGACCCGCTGCCCCTGCGGTACCTGCACTTCCTGGGCGACCTGGTCCGGGGCGACCTGGGCATGACCTTCCCGCCGTCCGTCCCGGTCGCCGACAAGATCGCCACCGCGCTGCCCCTGACGATCCAGCTGACGGCCCTGGGCATCATCGGTGCGCTGGTCATCGCGCTGGCCCTCGGCATTCCCGCAGCGCTGTACCGGGACCGCTGGCCCGACCAGGTCATCCGGTTCGTCTCGATGGCCGGTATCGCCATGCCGTCGTTCTGGCTGGCCCTGCTGCTCATCCAGGAACTGTCGGTGCGCCGCCCCGTCTTCCCGACCGGCGGGTACGTCAACCCCGGTGACTCGTTCTCCCTCTGGCTGCAGTCGCTCGCCATGCCCGCGCTGGCTCTCGCCGTGCCGGTCGGCTGCTCGCTGGCCCGAATCGTGCGAACGTCGATGGTCGAGGAACTCGACAAGGACTACGTCCGTACGGCCATCGGCGCCGGGCTGCCACCGCGAGTGGTGATCGGACGCAACGTGCTGCGCAACGCGCTCGTCAATCCACTCACCGTGCTGGGCCTGCGGATCGGCTACCTGCTGGGCGGCACTGTCGTCATCGAGGCCATCTTCTCGCTGCCGGGCATGGGCACCCAGATCATGAGCGCGGTGCAGCAGAACGACACCGCCCTCGCGCAGGGGACCGTGCTGACGATCGCCATCTGCTTCGTCGTCGTGAACCTGGTGGTCGACATCCTCTACCTCTTCGCCAACCCACGACTGCGCGGAGCCCACTGATGCGTCGAACACTCACCGCCCGGCTGTCGGTTCCCGGCATCGCCTTCAAACGGCTCAGCCTCACGGCCCGGATCGCACTGAGCTTTGTCCTGCTCATCGTCGTGGTGGGCATCTTCGCGCCGCTGATCATGCGGCACGACCCCGCGCAGGCCGGGCTCGGACCGGCGCTGACCGGCCCCAACGGCGACTTCTGGTTCGGCCTGGACAAGCTCGGACGCGACGTGTTCTCGCGGCTGGTCGCCGGCACCCGACGCTCGCTGATCGTGGGCTTCGGCAGCGCCGGTATCGCCCTGGTGGTCGGCTCGATCCTGGGCGCGCTTGCCGGAACCAGCCGGCCGGCGGTCGACGAGGTAGTGATGCGGTGCCTCGACGTCGTCATGGCATTCCCCGCCATCGTCCTCTCCGCCCTGCTGATCATCTCCTTCGGCAAGAACAGCCTCGTGGTCCTCGTCATCGCGATCGCCTTCGTCTTCGTGCCGCAGATCGCCCGTATCGTGCGCGCCAACGTGCTCTCGCAGTACCGGGAGGACTACGTCGCCGCCGAACGGATCATCGGTGCACGACGACCGCACATCCTCTGGCGGCACATCCTGCGCAACTGCGCCGCCCCGATCCTCGTCTTCGCCACCGTCATGGTGGCCGACGCGATCGTGTTCGAGGCGTCCCTCTCCTTCATCGGTGGCGGGCTGGCACCCCAGGAGGCGGCGTCCTCGTGGGGTTCGGTCATCGCCTTCGGCAAGGAGATGGTCCAGATCGGTGGCTGGTGGGCCACGTTCTTCCCCGGCCTGCTGATCCTGCTGACCGTGCTCGCCCTGAACGTGCTCTCCGAGGGCATGTCCGACGCCTGGGCCGCCCCGGCGGCGAGGCGGGCCACCTCGACCAGGGCCGGCGACGCGCAGGAGGAGGCGCAGCCCGGCTCCGGTGAGGTGGTGCGGCTGCCCGGCCTGCCCGAGGCGGCGCAGCGGCTGCGCGAGCGGGCCCGCCCGCTCCCGCAGGGTGAGCCCGTCCTGGAGGTCCAGAACCTGTCCATCGGGTTCGAGGGGCGGCACCGGGGTGTCGACATCGTCGACGACCTGACCTTCGACGTCCGCCCCGGCGAGGTGCTGGGCCTGGTGGGGGAGTCCGGCTCGGGCAAGTCCCTGACGTCGCTCGCCGTGATGGGCCTGCTCCCGCAGGGGGCCCGGGTGCGCGGCGAGGTCCGCTTCGCGGGCACCGACCTGCTGAAGGTGAGCGCGAAGCGACGCCGGGCTCTGATGGGGCGCGAGATCGCGATGATCTACCAGGACGCCCTGTCGGCCCTGAACCCCTCACTGCGCATCGGTCCGCAGCTCGCCCAGATGATCAGCCGTGGCGGCACCCGCTCCGCCGAGGAGCTGATGGAACTGGTGGGCCTGGACTCGCAGCGCACCCTGTCCGCGTACCCGCATGAGCTCTCCGGCGGGCAGCGGCAGCGGGTGGTCATCGCGATGGCCCTGTCCCGGGACCCGCGCCTGATCATCGCCGACGAGCCGACCACCGCGCTCGACGTCACGGTCCAGGCGCAGGTCATGGAGTTGCTGCTGCGGCTGCGCGGCCAGCTCGGCTTCGCGCTGATCCTGGTCAGTCACGACCTGGCGCTGGTCAGCGACGTCGCGGACCGCGTCGTGGTGATGTACGGCGGTCAGATCGTCGAGAGCGGTGTCACCGCCGACGTGGTCGGCGCGCCCGCGCACCACTACGCCCGGGGTCTGCTCGGCTCGGTGCTCTCCCTTGAGGCCGGCGCGGAGCGGCTCACCCAGATCCGCGGTGTGGTGCCGTCGCCTGCCGACTTCCCGGCGGGCTGCCGCTTCGCCGACCGCTGCCCCATGGCGACCGAGATCTGCCGGGAGGAGACGCCCCTCCTGGAGGGCGTCACCGACCACCGGTACGCCTGTCACCACCCGGCCGTCAATGTCAGGGAAGAGGAGCTGGCCCGATGAGTGCGTCAGTTTCACACGACTCGATCGTCGAGCTGCGCGACGTGCACGTGGTTCACCGCACCCGTGGGGGCGGCATGTTCGGCCGCGAGCGGGTGTACGCCCTCACCGGCGCGGACCTGACCGTGCGAGCCGGCGAGACCATCGGTGTCGTCGGTGAGTCCGGCTGCGGCAAGTCCACGATGGCCAAGGTGCTTGTGGGTCTGCAGCGGCCGACGAGCGGCACTGTCGCCTTCGCCGGCAAGGACGTCTGGTCGATGAACGCGGCGGAACGCCGGCTGCACATCGGCGCCGGGGTCGGCATGATCTTCCAGGATCCGGCCACGTCGCTGAACCGGCGCATGCCGGTCCGCGACATCCTGCGTGACCCGCTCGACGTGCACCGGCGTGGCACCCGCAAGGAGCGTGAGGAGCGGGTAAGGGAGCTGATGGCCCTGGTGGGCCTGCCCCGCTCGGTGGCCGACGTGCTGCCGAGCCAGCTCTCCGGCGGCCAACGCCAGCGGGTGTCCATCGCGCGTGCCCTGGCCCTGGAGCCGGGCCTGGTGATCGCCGACGAGCCCACCAGCGCCCTCGACGTGTCGGTGCGGGCGCAGATCCTCAACCTGCTCCTGGACCTCAAGGAGCGCCTGAACCTGGCCATGGTCTTCGTCTCGCACGACATCCAGACCGTGAAACGGATCAGCGACCGCGTGGTCACCATGTACCTGGGCCGGATCGTGGAGCAGACGCCCGCCGCAGGGCTCCCCGAGGTCGCCCAGCACCCGTACACCCGGGCGCTCTTCTCCGCCACGCCGGGTCTGCTCTCACCGCTGGATCCGATCCCGCTCGTCGGTCCCGTCCCGCTCGCGACCCGGCCGCCCACCGGCTGCCCGTTCCGCACCCGCTGCTGGAAGGCCACTGACGGCTGCGCCATCGAGATGCCACCAGCCAGGACGGGCGGCGGCGGTGCCGGCCTCCACGAGTTCCGGTGCTACCACCCCGTACCCGCTGGATCCAGCAACACGGAGCTGGTCGAGCTCGCCAGAGCATCGACCGGCCGCACCACCCCCCTACATGTCGAGGAGACAGCGTGACCACCCCTGCCCCGCGGTTCGCCGGAGTCGTGCCGCCGGTCGTCACCCCCCTGACCGAGGAGGGTGCTGTCGACGTCGCCTCCCTCGAACGGCTCGTCGAGCGGATGCTCGCCGCCGGCGTCGACGGCATCTTCGCCCTCGGCAGCTCCGGCGAGACGGTGTTCCTCACCGACAGCCAGCGGGACCAGGCCCTCGAAACCGTCGTCAAGACCGTCGGGGGTGCCGTACCTGTCATCGCCGGCTGCATCGAGCCGACCACGCGCCGGGTCCTCGACCGGGCCGACGCGTCGACGCGCCTAGGTGTCGATGGACTGGTGGCCACCGCGCCCTTCTACGCCATCGTCGGCCCACACGAGATCGAGCGGCACTTCCGGTCCCTCGCCTCGTCGGTCGAGTTGCCCCTGCTGGCGTACGACATTCCGGTCTGTGTGCACACCAAGCTCTCTCCGGACCTGCTGAGCCGGCTCGCGGTGGAGGGCGTTCTCGCGGGCGTCAAGGACTCCAGCGGCGACGACGTCTCCTTCCGTCAGCTGGTGCTGGCGATCACGGAACGCGCGCCGAACGTCGGCTTCAGCCTGTTGACCGGCCACGAGGTGGTGGTCGACGCGATGATGCTCGCCGGTGCCTCCGGCTCTGTCCCCGGGTTGGGCAACGTGGACCCGGCCGGCTACGTGCGACTTCACCAGGCCTGCGTGGACGGCGACTGGGACGCCGCCCGCGCGGAGCAGGACCGGCTGACCCGGCTGTTCCGGATCGTCGACGCGGCCGACCCGGCGACGGCGGCGGGGGCCACCCGGGGCGTGGGCGCGTTCAAGACCGCCCTGGCCCTGCTCGGTGTCATCGACAGCAACGCGGTGTCGCTTCCGCTGCGACCGCTCGACGCCGACGAGACGGCACGGGTGCGTGCCCAGCTGGAGTTGGCGGGGCTGCTCTAGCCATGTCGGAGGCACACAAGCCCCCGGTGGTCGCCGCCCTCGACATCGGGGGCACCAAGACGGCCGCCGCCCTCGTGACGCGCCACGGCGAGGTCGTCCACCGGGCCACCGCCCCCACCCCCGGTCGGGCCGGAGCGACCGCCATCCTCGACACCGCAGCCGGTCTCGTCGACCGGTTGCGGGGGAGGGCGACGGGGACAACCGTGCGTGGCCTCGGAGTCGGCAGCGCCGGGGTGATCGACCACCGGACCGGCCGGGTGCTGTCGGCCACCGACGCCCTGGCCGGCTGGGCCGGCACGGATCTGCGCGGGCAACTGCGCGACCTGCTGGGCCTGCCCGTAGCCGTCATCAACGACGTGCACGCGCACGCCCTCGGCGAGACCCGCCACGGTTCGGCCGCCGGCTACGAGACGACACTCTTCGTCGCGGTCGGCACCGGCATCGGCGCCTCGTTCGTCGTCGGCGGCACCGTGTTGGCCGGCGCCCACTCCGTGGCCGGCCACGCCGGTCACCAGCCGTCGCCGTACGCCGGGCGGCTGCCCTGCACCTGCGGCGGACAGGGGCACCTGGAGGCGATCGCCTCCGGGCCCGGCCTCGTCCAGGAGTACGTGCGGCGTGCCGGTCGGCCGGTCGACGACCTGCGGTTGGTCGCCGCGCGCGCCGCGGACGGCGACCCGACCGCCCGCAAGGTGGTGCTGCTGGGCGGGACTGCCGTCGGCTCGGCTGTCGGCGGACTGGTCAACGTGCTCGACCCCGCTGCCGTCGTGATCGGCGGCGGGGTCGCCGGCCTCGGCGACCTCTGGTGGCAGGCGCTTCTGGACGCCGTGCGGCGGGAGACGTTGCCCAGTCTGGACGACGTGCCCGTCCTGGCCTCGACCCTCGGATCGGACGCCCCACTTGTCGGCGCCGCGTCACTTGCCTGGGAGGGCACCGCATGAACGCGCTGATCGCGCAGCTCCGTCACCGCCTCGTCGTCTCCTGCCAGGCGTACCCCGGTGAGCCGATGCGCTCCCCGGACACGATGCGCCGGGTCGCTCTCGCCGCCGCCGAGGGCGGAGCCGCCGGCATCCGCGCCCAGGGCCTGGCGGACATCTCGGCCATCCGGCAGGCGGTCGACCTCCCGCTGATCGGGCTGTGGAAGGACGGGGACGACGACGTCTTCATCACCCCCACGCTGGAGCACGCGCTGGCCGTGGCGCGGGCCGGCGCGCACGTCGTCGCGCTCGACGGCACCGCTCGGCCACGACCCGACGGCCGAACGCTCGCCGGCACCATCACCGCCGTCCACGACCTGACCGGGGCTCTGGTGATGGCCGACTGCTCCACCCTCGGCGAGGGGATCGCCGCCGCCAAGGCGGGCGCCGACCTGGTCGGCACCACCCTTTCCGGCTACACCGCGTACACCACCAAGCAGCCTGGCCCGGATCTGGACCTTGTCTCCCGGCTCGCCGCAGTGATCGACGTGCCGGTGGTCGCCGAAGGGCGGATCCACACCCCGGCCCAGGCGGCGCAGGCGCTGCGGGCCGGAGCGTGGGCGGTGGTGGTGGGCACGGCGATCACCCACCCCAGCACCATCACCGGCTGGTTCGCGTCGGCGATGGCCGGCGCCCAGTCGCCGCCGGGACCCCACACCAACTGACGATCCCGCTGTCCTGGAGGCCAAACTGTGGCATTGAGCGACCTCACCCTTGCCGAATGCTGGGCGTACCGACCCGAACTGGCTGTTCCGGCCGACCTGGCCGCCTTCTGGGAGCGGACGCTGCGCGTCGACGAACCGACGGCGGCGGCGTACGAGCCCGTCGACACAGGTCTCACTTCGATCCGCACCCACTCGGTCACCGTCGCCGGCTACGGCGGCGAGCCGGTGCACGGCTGGCTGCACCTGCCGACGAATGTCGCCGGGCCGTTGCCCTGCGTGGTCGAGTATCTCGGGTACGGCCGTGGACGTGGCCTGCCGCACGAGAAACTGTTCTGGGCCTCGGCGGGCTTCGCGCACCTCATCATGGACACCCGGGGTCAGGGCTGGAGCGCCGCGCCCGGGATCACCGCCGACCCGCACTCCTATCCGGCGGGCACCGTCCCCGGCTTCCTCACCCGCGGCGTCACCAACCCGGAGGACTTCTACTACCGCAGGCTGATCACCGACGCGGTCCGGTTCGCCCAGGCCGCCCAGGACCATCCCGCCGTCGACTCCGACCGGGTCGTCGTCACCGGCATCAGCCAGGGCGGCGGCCTGACATTGGCGGTCGCCGCGCTGTTCCCGGGGGTGGCGGCGGCCATGCCCGACGTGCCCTTCCTGTCCGACTTCCCGCGCGCTGTCCAGATCGCCGCCGAGGGCCCCTACGGCGAGGTCGCCGAGTATCTCGCGCTGCACCGGGACCAGCGCAGCCAGGTGTTCCGGACGTTGTCGTACGTCGACGCCGCCGTTCTCGCGCCCGGCGCGACCGCGCCGGCACTGTTCTCCGTCGCGATGATGGACCGGACCTGCCCGCCCTCGACCTGCTTCGCGGCCTACCACCGCTACGGCGGCGACAAGGAGGTACGCGTTTACGAGTTCAACGACCACGAAGGTGGCGAGGCGCACCAGCAGCTTGAACAGCTCGCCTGGCTGCGGAAGCTCTTCGGCCGCTGAGGACAGCGCTGTCGGCTAACGTCAGCGCGGCTCCCACGCGTCCGGCAGCGCGGTGAGTTTGCGCACGTGGGCCGGCAGTCTACCGCTCACGATCTCGGCGAGGCTCACCTCGTCGACCACCCGCCGCACCGCCGCCCGCACCGCCACCCACAGGCCGGGCAGGTTCTCCGCGGCACCCTCGTAACGGGTTTCCTCCGGGCGCAGGCCGCGCACCCCGGCCAGCGGGCCGTCGACCGCCCGCAGCACCGCGCCGACGGTCACCTCGCGTGGCGGACGGGCCAGTGTGTAACCGCCCTCTGCGCCACGTTGGGCGCGGACGATGCCAGCCCGACGCAGATCCGCAAGGACCGCCTCCAAAAACTTGCGGGGCATGTCCTGCTCCCCGGCGATGGCCTGGGTGGACAGCAGCGAGGGGTACGCGGTGGCGAGGCTCAGTGCCGCCCGTACCGCGTAGTCGCCGCGCGCGGAGATCTGCACCCCGTCATCATGCCCGGCCGCCACCGCGGGCCGGTCCGGTGGGCGACCCGGAGTGGCCACCGTTCGCCGGTTCACCGAGCGTGCCGGGACGGAACCTGCCACCGTTGGCGCCGCTCGGCTCGACCGGCGGGCGGGGGCGGACCACCCGGCCGCTGGGCGGTTGGTCGCGGGCGGCCCGGAACGCGCCGGGGCTGACCCCGACCTCGCGGGTGAAGAAACGACCGAAGTTCGTCGGCTCGGAGAAGCCGAGCCGCCGGCCGATCTGGGCGATCGGCTGGTCGGTCGCGGCGAGTAGCCGGCCGGCCTGCAACGCCACCCGCTCGTCGATGACCTGCTTGGCGCTGCGGCCGGTGACGGCCAGACAGGCGCGGGTCAGGGTACGCACCGAGCAACGCAGGTCGGCGGCGTAATCCTCCACCCGTCGGGTGCGCGGGTAGCCGCGCTCCACCTCTTGGCGGAACCTGTGGAACGTCTCCTCCTCGGGACGGGAGGTGACGCGTTCGCCCCCGGCCACTGTGAGGCGCAGCAGCAACACTGCCAGTTGGTGGCGGAGCAGCGCGCGGGCGGCACGGCCGTCGGCGTGCCGCTGGCAGTCCACCGCCAACTGGCTCACCTCGGTGATCACCGCGTCCTCGTCCTCGCCGGCCAGTTGCCGCCAGGTGACTGGCGCGTCCAGATCGACGTCGAAGCCGCGCAACGCCGCCGGATCCCAGGACACCACAGTGGCGTCGAACTGCGGGCCGGCGCAGCGCAGCACCTGGCCGGCGCGGACCCGCAGCAGTGTGCCGGGCCGGCACGGCAACAGGTGGAAGTCGACTTCCGCGTCGCCGTGCCCACGGCTGGTGAGGATCAGCAGCTCCTGCTCGACGAGCACCGGCCGACGCCAGCCCGGGTCGCCGGCGAGGTGGGCCAGCGCGAACGTGGCGATCTGGTCGGGTACGGGTGGAGCCGAACCGATCGGTGGCGCGGGGGAGGGACCGGTGGAGACCATCGCCTGCGACGGTAGCCCGAACCGCAGGTCATCGCATCCCAATCGACGCGGGTCGCGGAATCACCGCGGTCCGTGGGGCTTGTCGCGATCCCGACGGCCGGGCTACGTTACCGGGCGGTAGTGCCATCCGGTCCGTGGCCCGCCCGGCGCTTCCCGGGCCACCCGACCGGTCGGCGGCCCCGGCGACTCGCGATGGGATGGGCATGACGCAGCTGTTCTCGGTCGAAGGCAAGACGGTCCTGGTCACCGGCGGGTCGCGGGGGATCGGTCTGATGATCGCCCAGGGCTTCGTGCGGGCCGGCGCCCAGGTGATCATCTCGTCCCGGAAGGCCGACGTCTGCGCGGCCGTCGCCAAGGAACTCTCCGCCGAGGGCCGGTGCGAGGCCATCCCCGCCGACCTCAGCGACGACGCCGGGGCCGAGGCGCTGGCCACCGCCGTAGGGGAGCGCTTCGACCACCTCGACGTGCTTGTCAACAACGCCGGCGCGACCTGGGGCGCACCGCTGGAAACCTACCCGGGTGCCGCGTTCGACAAGCTCTGGGCGGTCAACGTCAAGGCCGTCTTCCGGCTCACCACCGCGCTGCTGCCGGCGCTACGCGCCGCCGCCAGCGCCGACGACCCGGCCCGCGTGATCAACATCGGGTCGATCGACGGCATCCGGGTGCCAGCGATGGAGGTGTACGCGTACTCGGCCACCAAGTCGGCGGTGCACATGCTCACCCGCAGCCTGGCCCACCAACTCGCCGCCGAGCAGATCACCGTCAACGCGATCGCGCCCGGCCCGTTCGAGAGCAAGATGATGGCCTTCGCCCTCGACGACCCCGCCAGCCGGGCCGCCATCGAGCAGCAGGTGCCGCTGGGCCGCATCGGCCGCCCGGAGGACATGGCCGGCACGGCCATCTACCTCTCCTCGCGGGCGGGCGCCTACCTCACCGGGGCGGTCATCCCCGTCGACGGTGGCATCACCACGCACGGCTGAACACCGACCACCCCGGGTCGGGCTGCCCGCGTACCCCCCGGGTGTGCCGGGGCCGCGCGGACTCGGCAGATCCGCGCGGCCCCGGTGTGGCCGGTACTTCCCGTTCGGGTGGTGCTCAGCGACCGGCGAGCAGCCGGGTCACTGCGGTGTCGACGTCCAGGTGCTCGGCCTCACGACCGCGCGGGACGACGACGTACGTCCGGCGAAGGAACCGCACCAGGACGCTGCGCGGCACCTCGAAGAGGGCGTTGCCGTCCGGTGACGAGAGGGCCAGCGCGACGAAATCGCCGCGCGGGGTGGCCCAGGGCCAGACCCGCACATCCCCGATGCCGGCCGGCTCGTCCAGGCCGGTGACAAGCAGTTCGCGAGCGAACGACCAGCTCACCGCCTCGCCCCCGGCCGATTCGGCATGGAACAGGACATGGACCGCATACGGGTCAGCAGGGTCGTAACGCAGACTGGCACGCACCGGCAAGGCGGTGGCGTCAGGTGCGACGAGCCTTAGCGACGTCTCGACCTCTACGGTCGTCGGTCGGATGACACTCATGGACGTTCTCCCCCCGGCACCGCTGCGGAACGCGCGTGTCCCGCTTTTCCCATACTCAGGTGCTACTCCTGGCTACGCTCCGCCATACGCTGACTTCACCCAGTGGTGGGAAGGGGGACGGAAAGGCCGCGTGAATGTGAACATTCATGTAGGATTTCCGGTTCTGCCCAGTGCGTGATCCCGCCCGGCATCGGGTGGTTCAGTCGTCGACTTACTCCGGTAACGTCCAGTCGGCCGTTGCAGTGACGGGCCTGAGCGACACTGGGGGGTGAAATGGTGGCGAAGAAATCCTCAGTGGATCGGCTCACGGCGTTCGGCCCGCCGAAGGTAGCGGTCCAAGCAGCCGAAAAGCGGGGGTACGGAGTGCCGATGAAGCAGCCCGAACGCGCCGATCGGCCGACGTCCGACGCCGATCGTCCCGGTGGTGTCCTCGTCGTCGGCGAACCCCCGCGCCGCCCCCGGTGGCGGGAGCGGATCTCGCTGACCCTCGACCTCATCCGGGCCAACCCCACCGGCCGGATCGCCCTCAAGATCTTCATTGCGATCGCCGGAGCGATAGTGGTGACCATCGGCATCGCCCTCATCCCACTGCCCGGCCCCGGCTGGCTGCTGGTGATCGCCGGGCTGGGCATCTGGGCAGTCGAATACCACTGGGCGCGCCGACTGCTCGGCTTCACCCGCCGACATGTCCACGGCTGGACACAATGGGTGACTCGACAGTCACTCATAGTGCGAACTGTGCTCGGCTTCGTTGGCCTGGTCTTCGTGGCCACCGTGGTCTGGCTGTCGCTCAAGTACAGCCTCGGCATCGACGTGGTGGCCGAGGCGATGCACTACCTCGCGACGCACTGACCCCGGATTTCCGGTCCGGTTCCACGATCGGGTAGAGTCAGTGGCGCTGAGGGCGATTAGCTCAGTGGGAGAGCGCTTCGTTCACACCGAAGAGGTCGCTGGTTCGATACCAGCATCGCCCACTCTCAGTTTGCGCAGGTCAGAAGCCCGTTGCCGGATAAGCCGGTAACGGGCTTCGCCGTATGTGCCGCTTACATTGGGAGCAGATTGGGAGCAGCGGTGAGCGGCGCTCGCCGCGATCACCCGGGGCAGGCGTGCTCTGACGCTGACCCCTTCCCGGACTGGACCGGGTCGGCGGCTTCTTGGGTTGCGGCGATGGAGGGCTAGGGGACGGCGCGGTCCGGCGGGCGGTTGGTCGCGGACCCTTGCTGGCTTTGAGTTCCTGAGTAGAGGCCCCGGCTGCGGCTACATTTCTCGTCGCAGAGGTTGCCGCCAACGGTGCTGCACGACGACCTGCAGCGGCCTATTGAATGTCCGGGGTTCACGATTCGGGCGGCCTCGTATCGGACTTTTCGTGTCATGGGCAGTGGAGTGTCACGGCCGCTGTCGACGACGAGTGGGGTTGCGGACATCAGGCTGAACTGCTGATCGTTTTGGCGGGGGGTTGTCCGAAGTTTCGACGGTCAGAGTCACCACCGTCCAGGTGGTTGATCTGCCCGCCGCGTAGCAGTCGACCGGTTCGGTGCAGAGCGGCGAGTTGGTCGAAAGTCATTGCGTTCAATGTCCGGGACGGTGATGCGCTGCACCAAATGGTGCCGCCGGCAGTGCCCCCGGTGGGCCAACTGCCGAGTTGGGCCGACGTGGGCGGCCAGCCGGGTCACGTCGGCCGGGTTGGGGCCGGCGCGCCGGCGGTACGGGCGGGCCGCGGGTCACCAGTGGACAGCGGCTGATCAGGCGCCGCTGTGTCCGCCGAGGGATATGCCGCCGTGGACGTCACGCGCCTGCACCACCGATCCGCTGACGTCGCCGGAGACGGTGTTGGTCACATCGCCCTGGTTGGCCGCGACGATCGCCTGGACCTTCCTGAAGCGTTCGAGGAACTCGGCACCGAACGCGGGATCACCGAGCGCCTCTTGTTCGAGGAGTGCTCCGAGGCGCTGAACGGTATCCGTAGTCGGGTGGCGTAGCGCGACCTCCACGGTCTGCTGGGCTGCCTGCTCGTGACGGAATCGGTGGCGGAGATACTCGGTCAGGCCGGATACAGCTGACCGGGATCCCTGTGCGAGTTCGGTGGTCGCCCAGGCGACCAGCGTCGTCGCCGCCGCGAGCATGAGCGGATCCTCCACACCCTTCACCCCCCAGGATCACCATCCGGGCCGGAGTCGGCAAGCATGACTGTAATCCAGCTTGTTCGATGTTACTATCCGTGCTCTCGGCATCACCTAATCAGGGGGTTGGCATGAGTCCACGTCGGTGGGAGGCGGACCCGTCCGCCGAGCTGAACCGCCGATGGGGCAAGTCGTCGCACGAACTGGGCAACACCTCCGGGGACGGCAGCTGTCCCGACATCTGGGAGCTGAGCAACGGTGACGTCGCCGTGATCGGGCAGGATCTCACCGAGACCTACCAGGACCGGCTGCCCGAGGGAGTCTCCGTCGACCCCGGTGAGCGGCTTATCATCATTCCCCGATCGACCATGATCGCGGCGAAGGTAGACATCCCTGATGCGTGAACTCCTGGGCGGAGACCCCGGCGAGCTGCTGGCCCTCGACGACTACTGGGCCGAATTCGAACAACGGTTCTGGAAGACCGGCCCGCCAGGATTCTGGAAACTGGAACGGCAACAAACGTTCAAGGAACCGCAGGATGAGGGCTGGCAGGCGTTCGCCGCTGGTCGATGGGAAGAGTCGCTGCGGATTCTCGACGCGCGGCGTTCCGAGTTCGGCGACTACTACCAGCGCATCGCCGACAGCGGGTTCGCTACCCGCCGGCTGCGGGTGGTGCAGGAGCCACTGACGCCCTACCTGCAGTGGGAGCTGCACGTGCTGCGGCTACGCCACGAGTACGGCGGCCTGACCCGAGTGGTGGCACCGAACCAGGTCGCCGCCGCGGAGGCGGATGGCCCGCTGCCGGAGATCTACACCCTCGGTACGGACGTCATGTACGAGGCGATCTACGACGCCGACGGCTTGCTCGAGGCGGCGCGCCGCTGGCGGAACCCGGACGTGGTGACGCGATGCCAAAAGTTCATCGAGTCGCTCTACGACGCCGGCGAGCCGCTAGACGAGTTCTTCGCCCGAGCGGTGGCACCATTGGAGCCTCCCCACACGGACTGACAGATGGCGGCTAACGGCGCGGCGGAGCAAGGACGACCGGAGCACGTCAACCGGTCGGAGCTGTCCGGCCCCGCCGACCTGGTGCAGGCGCGCGACGTGTACGGCGGTGTTCACTTCTATTCCGGCGACCCCTCCCTCGCCGACCCGCCTCCCCGTCAGCTCCCCGGTGATGTACGCGGCTTTGTCAACCGGGTCGAGGAGCTGCGCGCGTTGGACCGGCTTCTCGGCGATGAGGCCGCCGACGCCAACCTCGTCGTCGTCGTCACCGGCACCGCTGGCGTCGGCAAGACCGCTCTGGCGCTGCGCTGGGCGCACGCCGTGCGGCACCGGTTCCCGGATGGACAGCTCTACGCGAACCTCCGTGGCTACGACCCGGGCCAACCCAGTCAACCGGAGCAGGTACTTGGCCGCTTCCTGCGGGCGCTGGGCGTCCCCGCATCCGCGATTCCCGCTGATCTCGAGGACCGCGAGACGGTGTACCGCTCCCGGCTGGCTGACCGGCGCGTCCTGGTGGTCCTGGACAACGCCGCCACGGTCCGGCAGGTGCGTCCACTGCTGCCGGGCACCAGCAGCTGCCTGGTGATCGTCACCAGCCGAAGCATGCTGTCGGGACTGGTCAGCCGCGACGGCGGCCGGCGGCTGACCCTGCGCATGTTGGCCGAGGAGGACGCGGTGACGCTGCTGCACGACGTGACCGTCGACTACCGCACCGGCGATGACTCGGTCGAGCTCGCCGAACTGGCACGGTTGTGCGCCAGGCTGCCACTGGCCCTGCGAATCGCCGCCGAACGGGCGGCGAGCCGGCCGTTCATGCCGCTGTCCGAGTTAATCCAGGACCTGCGTGACGAGTCGGCCCTGTGGGACGCGCTGACCACGGAGGACGGTGAGGAGGCCGACGCCGTCCGGTCCGTCTTCGCCTGGTCCTATCGGGCCCTGAACACATCGGCGGCCCGTCTGTTCCGCCTGCTCGGCTTGCATCCCGGCCCGGACCTCGGCGCGCCGGCTGCCGCCGCGCTCGCCGGCTGGCCGGTGGCACAGGTTCGGCCGCCGCTCGACGCGCTCGTCGGTGCGCACCTGCTGGAACAGAGCGCACCCGGCCGCTACCAACTGCACGACCTGTTACGCGCGTACGCCGTGGACCAGGTCAAGCACCTTGAGAGCGGCGAGGATCGCCAGGCGGCGCTGCGTCGCATACTCACCTGGTACCTGCACACGGCGGACGCCGCGCTGACCCGCACACTCCCGTTCAGCCGGACGATGCCGTTGGCACCACCGACCGAGGTCACGCCGCTGAGCTTCGCCACCGCCGAAGAGGCTGACGCCTGGTTCACCGCCGAGCAGGACAACCTCGTCGCCGCCACCCGCGCCGCGTTCGAGGCAGCGCTGCCGCGGATTGCTTGGCGCCTGGCTGTCCTGCTGCGCAGCGTATTCATGCACCGCAACGCCTTCGACGCATGGTTCGCCACCGCGCGGATCGGTTTGTCCGCTGCGCGATCGCTGGGCGACCGAGGCGCTGAGGCGGAGGCGCTGGAAAGCCTCGGTAAGGCCCACTTCCAGGCCCGCGAGCTCACGGAGTCGGCGGAGCACCACCACGCTGCGCTGGCGATTCGGCGGGAGATCGGCGACGAGCACGGCACGGCAGTGTCCATCAACGCGCTGGGACTACTGGCGCTGCGCCACCGCCGCCTCACCGACGCCCTCACGCACTTCGGCGCGAGCCTCGACATCTTCACCCGCCGTCAGGACCAACGCTGGCAGGCCCTGCTGCTGAGCAACCTTGCGGAGACCCGCTACGAACTGGGTGACCTCGCCGACGCCGTGATGCTGCTGAATCAGGCGCTCGGAGTGCAGCGGGACATCGACGACCGGGGGCAGGCGGGCAACTCGCTCTTCTTCCTCAGCATGACGCTGCGCGAACTCGGACGCAACGAGGACGCCCTGGCCGCGATCGAGCGGGCACTGGCCATCGCCGAACACGGCAGCCCGGTGTGGTTGGCGCACTGGCTGGTCGAATATGCGCGCGTGCAGCGCGCCGCCGGTCGGTCCGCCAAGGCGCTGGAGGCGACGCACCGGGCGGCCACGATCCAGCGCCAGCTGGGTGACCGCAGCCGGGAGGCGATGGCACTGGACGGGGCCGGCGAGGCGTACCGGGAGCTGGGGCAGCCGGAGCAGGCGATCGCCTTCCACCTGCGGGCGGCGGCGGTTCACCGGCGGCTCGGGGACGACTGGCAGCTCGCCCTGACGCTGGACCACCTGGCAACGGCGCTGATCGACGTCGCGCGCGCCGAGGAGGCACACCGGTGGTGGCGCGAAGCGGTCACGCTGTTGAGCAACTTCCCGGACCCGCGCGCGGAACGACTGCGACGGCGCGTCGAGTCGGCGATGGCCGGGACCGTGTTGCCACCGGCGGAGGCGTCGCGCGGTGCCCCTCAACGCGGTCCGACGAACTCGGTCCGCACGCTCCAGGCGAACTGGATCAGTAGGGTGACCGGTGACTTCTTGGCAATGTCGCGCATCACCTTCAGGTCGTCGGGGTCAGGCTCCTCGCTGAGGGTGATCGTGCGCTGCAGGTAACGCGCTGCGCCCTCCTGCTTGCCGGCGTGCCTACGGCGCGACCAACCACAGCGGCTCGCGCTGATCCGTCCCGCTGATCTCCGACGCCGGCGACGTATCGGGTATCGCGCTATGTCGCTGAGATCGGCTGAGCCGCTGCCCCTGCGACATCGTCGCAGGTCAATCTGGGTCAGCTTCTCCGGCGAGATCGCTGAGCGCGGCCGCGCACGCGGTGAGGTCGGCGCACAGTCGTCGCTCAGCGTCCGCGGTCAGGGCGGCCAGCATCTTCTTCTCCACCACGCTCACGGCCTCGTTCGCGGCGGCCAGCTGCCCGAGGCCGGCCGGGGTCAGTTCGGTCGGTAGCGCCTTGCCGTGGCGGGGAACCGGCGAGCGAGTGAGCATCCCTCGACGTTCCAGCCCTTTCACTACCAGGTTCATCGACTGACGGCTCACAAACATTGCGCGGGCCAGCTCTGAGCCGGACAAGCCTGGCTGCTGCCGCAGCAGTTCAAGACAGGCGTACTGCGGAACGGTCAGGCCGAGCGGTCGTAGCGCGTTGTCCATCGCCGAGCGCAGCACGCTGGCCGCCTTCTTCAGTACGTATCCGACCTGCTCGTCCACTGGTCGGGAAATTCCCCCTTGACCCATGTCAACATGATGACACAGACTGTTGATGTCAACACGCTGACACACAGGGAGAGTCATGCACGTCACCGGACCCGACTTCATCGGCCTCCAAGTCCGCGACCTCGAAAAGGCCGCGGAGTTCTACGAAACACGACTCGGGCTCACGCGAGCGGCGGGAGCCCCACCACATGCCGTCGTCTTCGCCACCACACCCATCGCGTTCGCCGTGCGCGAACCGCTGCCCGGCGTCGACCTCGACGCCGTGACACCGCACCCCGGCGCGGGCGTCGTTCTGTGGCTAGGCGCCGACGACGCTCAGGCGGTGCACGACAAACTCGCCGCCCATGGTGTTCCGATCACGGTGTCACCGTTCGACGGGCCCTTCGGACGCACCTTCACCTTCACCGATCCCGACGGGTACGCCGTCACCGTCCACGACCGAGCATGACCCGACCACAACCACGGAAGGATCAGCTCGCATGACTGCACGGGAGTTCGTCGGTTCGACGGCGCTCGTCACCGGCGCCACCAGCGGCATCGGACGTGCGGTGGCCGTCTCGCTCGCCCAACGCGGAGCCCACGTCATCGTCGGCGGCCGAGACGCCGCCCGCGGCGACGCGGTAGTCACCGCGATCCGCAGTGCCGGAGGCAAGGCCGACCTGCTGCTCGGCGATCTCGCTGACGCCGGCAGCGTACGGGCAATGGCACAGCAAGCCACCGAGGCCGGCGGTGGGCACGTCGACATCCTGGTCAACAACGCCGCCGTCTACCCCGCACGGGGTCTCACTGCCGACACCACGCACGACGACTTCATCACCTGCTACGCGGTCAACGTTGAGGCACCGTTCCTGCTGGTCGCCGAGTTTTGCCCGGCGATGGCCGCACGCGGACACGGCACCGTCGTCAACGTGCTGAGCATGACCGCCCGCTTCGGCATGCCCGGCTTCGCCCTCTACGGTTCCAGTAAGGCCGCGCTGCTCTTACTCACCAAAGCGTGGGCCGCGGAATTCGGCCCCCGAGGGGTGCGCATCAACGCAGTGAGCGCAGGCCCCACCCGAACCGAAGGAACCCAGGCCTTCGGCGACGGACTCGACCGGCTCGCAGCCGCCGCACCCGCCGGACGACCCGCCGCACCCGAGGAGATCGCCGCCGCGATCACCTACCTCGCCGGCAATCACGCCAGCTTCGTCCAAGGCGCCGTCCTCGACGTCGACGGGGGTCGCAACGCAACCTGAGCGCGGCCGCTGGCCAGGCGCTGGCCCGCGACGACGGACCGGCTGGCGTCGCTGGCCGGCAGACAAGCCACGTCTCACTGCAGACCCGACTATGACCTGCGGCGATGGAGATCGAGCGGTGTGCCGTGACCTCCCAGTGGATGTCGAAGTGGTCAGAGCTGGCAGTGCACGCGTGGTGAGCGAGGCCCGCCGATCACTGCTACTGAAATCGATCGATCGCCATCACCGGGCGCTGCGTCGCGGGGAGGCGGCGTCGCTCGGCGAACTCACCCGGGCTGGCTGCGCCGGGCGGCCCGTCCCGCGCCCCTTCGCCTGAGCGGCGAGGACGAACCCGAGGGCCCCGCCCTGGACCGCCCGAGGGGAGCGAATCGAGCTGTGGCCGGTGGGAGAGGTGTGGCGGTGGCGCTACCGGGACGAGGCTGGGCTGACCCTCACCGCCAACCGGGCGGTCAGGTCGGAGGAGGAAGCGGTCGAGGCCGCCCGGCTGGCGTACCCCGGCGTGGACCGGGTGGTGGTGCCGGGACCGTCCCCGCCGCCGGCCCGGGCGGCCCGGGCGGCCCTGCGCCGCTGGGGGCGCTCGGCGGCCGCCGGGTCGTTGCTGCTCGTCGCGGCGCTTCGATCGAGGCAGTGCAGGTGGCGTGGCTGCCCAGGGCGTCGAGCGACAGGTGGGCGCCGCCGCCGGTCACCTCACAAACGGCTGCGGCCACCGCGCCGGGTCCGGTGAGGGCAGCCCCGTCCAGACACACAGCGGCCCCGAAACGGCGGGCCAGCTCGAGTGCGCCGGGGGCAACGTCGACCGCCACCACCCGCGCGCCGCACGCCGCTGCGATCATCACCGCCGACAACCCCACACCGCCGCAGCCGTGCACCGCCACCCACTCGCCTGCGGCGACCCGCCCCTGACCGACCACCGCCCGGAACGCCGTGGCGAACCGGCAGCCGAGCGCCGCCGCGGCCGGGTAGCCCACCTCGTCGGGAAGCCGGACCAGGTTGACGTCGGCGTGTTGCACCGCCACGTACTCGGCGAACGAGCCCCAGTGGGTGAAGCCGGGCTGCGTCTGCCGCTCGCACACCTGCTGGTCGCCAGAGAAGCAGGCCGGGCACTGCCCGCACGCGCAGACGAACGGCACGATGACCCGGTCGCCGAGGCGCCAGCCGCGTACACCGGTGCCGACCGCCGTGACCACGCCGGCGAACTCGTGGCCAGGCACGTGCGGCAGGCGGACGTCCGGGTCGTGCCCCTGCCAGCCGTGCCAGTCGCTGCGGCACAATCCGGTCGCCTCGACCCGGATGACGGCACCCCCGGGCGGCGGCACCGGGTCCGGCACATCGCGGACCTCGGGTCGGGCACCGAACTCGTCGAAGATCACGGCACGCATGCGCCGCATCCTCACATGTGCCAGACGACCGGGCCGACGGCAGCCCGCCGGGGGTGA
The DNA here is from genome assembly GCF_040649135.1 of Micromonospora sp. NPDC049047. Lineage (NCBI taxonomy): Bacteria > Bacillati > Actinomycetota > Actinomycetes > Micromonosporales > Micromonosporaceae > Micromonospora > Micromonospora sp. NPDC049047. Next base: position 167,224 of record NZ_JBEZEY010000004.1, on the reverse strand, counting down.
CCGGGCCCGTTGGCCCGCATCGACTTCGCCCATGGCCGGATCACCACCTCCGCCGTACCGGCCCTGCGCAGCGGCGGGCAGGTCAGCTTCCTGGTCGGTCCGGGTGGTGATCCGGCCGCTCGATGCGGTGCCCGGCTACGTGGTGCCGGACGGCGAGCCGGCGACCGAGATGACCGCGAATTTGCCACGGGGGAGTGGCGCTGCCCGGCCCGGACCCGACGTCGGTGTGGGTGACCGACGAAGAAGGCGGCAGGGGAAACGTCGGGATGGGCGTAATGCCGGTGCGACCCGACCTGCTGGGGGAGACCTGCGTTCAGAGGTTGAGCGGCCCCGGGTCGCTGGCCAGCTCCCGGAACCGCTCGCGCGGGTTGGCCACCAGCCGCCGGGCGGACAGGTCGAGCAGACCACCTACCCCGGTCAGCGTCGCCACCGGGGTGCCGTCCGGGCGGACGTAGTCCTGGTCGATCTGGAAGGTCTTGCCCTCGCCCCAGCGGAACCCGCAGGACACGTCCACCTCGTCCGCGCCGCGCAGCTCGCGCAGGTAGCGCACGGTGACCTCCAGGGCGACCGGCCCCACCCCGCCGGCGATGAGCCGCTCCTGTGAGATGCCGGCGGCGCGCAGGCACTCCCACCGGGCGTGCTCGCCGTACTGGAGGTAGACGGCCTGGTTCAGGTGGCCCTGGGTGTCCAGCTCGTAGCCACGGACGGTGATGCGCACCCGGAACGGATCTGCCATGAGCGCGAGCGTAGCGGGGCGCGGTGACACCGCCGCTGTTCACCGCGCCGCCATGGCCGCGGCGCTCGTGGCCGTCACCGCCACGCCCGCGCGGGCGGACGCCGGCGAGGCCGTGCTGATCATGGGTCTGCTGCACCGATAGGTGACATCTGAGATGGCTTGCCCTGGTGGCGGGCTGGAAGGATGTTGCTGTGCCCAAGCCTTACCCTCGTGAGTTCCGTGATGATGTCGTGCGGGTGGCCCGTGATCGTGATCCGGGCGTGTCGGTCGAGCAGATCGCGAAGGACTTCGGGGTCCATCCGATGACGTTGTTCAAGTGGTTGCGCCAGGCCGACATCGATGCCGGGACCAGACCGGTTGTCAGTGGCGGTGAGTCGGCGGAGTTGCGGGAGGCCCGCAAGCGGATCCGGTTGTTGGAGCAGGAGAACGAGGTTCTGCGGCGGGCCGCGGCGTACTGCGCGTGACCGCCGAAACACCGAAGCGACTCTGAGGAGACACCGTGACCTACGTCCCCTGGATCCTTTCCGACGACCCTCCGCCGCTGTTTCCAACCGCGCCGGCATCGATTGATGCCCGTCTGGCCCTGCGGCTGCTTCCTGACCGCGTGATCCGCGCGCTCTCTGGCTACTCCGCTCCAGCTGCGGCAGCCTTGGCCTCCGCCGACGGCTCGGGCCGCATGCCGCGCCTGATCCGGTCGTTCAGCGATCCACACTCCCGCACCCGGAGTGGCGAATCAGTCCACAGTGACTAGCAGCGGTGCGGGCCCGTACGTGACCGGTGCCCCGATCCACGGGCCAGGGGATTGACGCGTTTCGCGCTACGCTGCCGTCGTGAACGGGGACACGGGGGAAGGAAAGCGTAAGCGGCTTGCGGCATTGTTACGGGACCGAGCGGCGCGGGCGAAGAACTATCCGCTGTCGGTCTCGCAGGGGCGGCTCTGGTTCCTCCATGAGCTGAGTCGCCACGATCCGACGCTGAACATTCCGGCCGCGGTGCGGTTGGTCGGAGAGCTGCGGGTCGACGACCTGGAACGGGCGATCGGTCGGCTGGTGGCGCGGCACGAGGTCCTGCGGACGGCCTTCGTGTCCGTCGACGGTGAACCGACGCAGGTGGTCCGCCCAGCGGCGGCCTTCGAGCTGCCGGTGGTGGCGTCGACCGACGTGGAGGGGTTGGCGCGCGAGGAGGCACTGCGGCCCTTCGTGCTCGACGGTGGGTCCCTGCTGCGGGCTCGTCTGGTGCGGGTCGCCGAGCGTGAGCACGTGTTGTTGCTGACGGTCCATCATCTGGTGGCCGACGGCTGGTCGCTGGGTGTGCTGGCGCGTGAACTGGGCGCGCTGTACGACGGTGACGCCGACCTGCCGCCGCTCTCCCTGCAGTACGGAGACTTCGCGGTGTGGCAGCGGCAGCAGTTGGCGAGCGGCGTGTACGAGCCGCAGCTGGCGTACTGGCGCGAGCGCCTCAAGGACCTGGCCCGCCTCGGGCTGACCACGGATCGACCCCGACCGGCGGTGATGCGGTTCCGAGGTTCGCGACGGTCGGTGGTGGTGCGGGAATCCACGGCGACCGGGTTGCAGGCGCTGGCGCGGGCGCACGGTGCGACGCTGTTCATGGTGCTGCTGGCGGGTTGGAAGGCGGTGCTGTACCGCTACACGGGTCAGTCGGACGTGGTGGTCGGCACTCCGGTGGCGGGTCGGAGTCGGCCCGAGTTGGAGAGTTTGATCGGGTTCTTCGTCTCCACGCTCGTGCTGCGCACGCGGGTCGACGGGGATGTGTCTTTCGTGGATCTGTTGGGGCGGGTCCGGGAGACGGCGTTGGAGGCGTACGCCCATCAGGACGTGCCGTTCGAGCGGCTGGTGCAGGAGCTGGCCCCGCAGCGTGATCTGAGCCGCAACCCGCTCTTCGACGTGATGCTCACCCTGCAGAACACGCCCATGCCCGCGCAGTCCTGGAAGGACGTGCGGCTCGTTCCCCTCGACCTCGACCGGGGCAGCTCGCAGTTCGATCTCTTCATGGCGCTCAGCCCCCGCCCCGACGGTGGCCTCGACGCCACCCTCGAATACGACTCCGACCTGTTCGACGGCGCGACGATCGAACGAATGGTCGAGCACTACCAGGTGCTGCTCGACGGCGTGGCGGTCGCGCCGGAGAGCCCGGTTGCCGACCTGCCCCTGATGACGGGAGCCGAACGGGCCTGGCTGGCCGCGTGGAACGACACGGGCACCCCTCAGGAGCACGAGACGGTGATCGAGTCGTTCGCCGAGCAGGTCCGGCGTACGCCGGATGCGGTCGCCGTGGTGTCCGCCGACGAGCGGCTGACCTACCGTGAGCTGGACGACCGGGTGTCGCGACTCGCGCGGTCGCTGGTCGGGGCGGGTGTCGGCCCCGGCACGGTGGTCGGGGTGCTGCTGCCGCGCGGGGTGCCCATGGTGGTGACGCTGTTCGCCGTGCTGCGCGCGGGCGGCGCCTATCTTCCGCTGGGTCCGGACGAGCCGCAGGAACGGCTGGCCTTCATGCTGGCGGAGGCCGCGGCGCCGCTGGTGTTGACGGTCAGTTCCCTGGCCGGGCGCGTCACGACGCCGACCTGGGAGCTCGACGACGACCGCTGGCGGCGGGAGCCGACCGCCGAGCCGGCTCCGGTGCGCCCCGGCGATCTGGCGTATGTCATCTACACCTCGGGCTCCACCGGCCGGCCCAAGGGTGTCATGATCGAGCACCGCGCCCTGGCCAACCGGATCCGCTGGGCCCAGCGGTACTTCGGGCTCACCGCCGACGACGTCGTGCTGCAGAAGACGACGTACACCTTCGACGTCTCGGTCTGGGAGTTCTTCTGGCCTCTGGCCGTCGGCGCCCGTCTGGTCGTGGCCGCGCCCGACGCGCACCGTGACCCGGCGCTGCTGTCCGACGAGATCGAGCGTCACGGCGTCACCACTATCCACTTCGTACCCTCCATGCTCCGGGCCTTCGTCGCCGCGGGCCAGGAGGCGCGCTGCCGGTCGCTGCGGCGCGTGATCTCCTCCGGTGAGGCGCTCGCCTGGGACCTGTCGCAGCAGTTCCTCGCGACGTACGACTGCGAGCTGTACAACCTGTACGGCCCCACCGAGGCCGCCATCGACGTCACCGCGTGGCGCTGCCGCTCCGACGGCCTGCCCGGCACGGTTCCGATCGGCCGCCCGATCGACGGCATGAAGGTCGCGATCGTCGACGGCGCGGGACGCCAGGTACCCGTGGGGGTGCCGGGCGAGGCGCTGCTCGGCGGGGTCGGGCTCGCTCGCGGCTACCTCGGGCGTCCCGACCTGACCGCCGAGCGGTTCGTCACGGACACCGTCTTAGGCTCCGGCGGCCGGCTCTACCGCACGGGCGACCTGATGCGCCTGCGCGCCGACGGCGAACTGGAGTTCCTCGGCCGGGTCGACGAGCAGTTCAAGCTGCGCGGCTACCGGATCGAGCCCGGCGAGATCGAGGCGGTGCTGCGCGAGCATCCCGGTGTCGACGACTGCGCCGTGGTCAAGAACGGCGAGATGCTCGTCGGCTACCTGGCCGGCGACGCCGGCCTGCGTGCCGACGACGTGCGGGCGTACCTCGCCGGGCGGCTGCCCGACCACCTGATTCCGGCGGGCTTCGTGCGCGTCGACGCGCTGCCGCTGACCCCGAGCGGCAAGGTCGACCGGCACGCGTTGCCCGCGCCCGAGCGACTGCTCAGCGCCGGGACCGCGTCGGCGCCGCCCTCGACGCCGACCCAGCTCATCCTGGCCGACATGTGGCGAGACGTCCTGGACGTGCCCGAGGTCGGCCTCGACGACGACTTCTTCGCGGTCGGTGGCCACTCGCTCGCCGCGATGCGCCTGTTGTCGCGGGTCAACGACGCCTTCCAGGTGCAGGTGGACCTGAGGGACTTCTTTCGGGAGCCGCACTTCCGCGGTCTCGCCGACGCTCTCGAGGAGAGCTGGCGTGCCGGCCCTGGCACCGCCGACCTGCCCCTGACCCCGCTGGACTCCCGCGCCGACGGCATTGAGCTGTCTCCCGCACAGCGGCGGCTGTGGGCGCTGTGCCAGCTGGAGACCGCCTCGACGGCCTACAACATCCCGGCGGTCGTGCGGCTGGTGGGTGAGCTGCGGGTCGACGCGCTGGAACAGGCCCTGACCCGACTGGTGGCGCGCCACGAGGTTCTGCGTACGTCCTTCGTCGCCGTTGACGGCGAGCCGGTGCAGATCGTCGGGCCGGCGACGCCGTTCGACCTCACGGTCGTCGACTCGTCGGACGTGCAGCGGCTGGCCCGCGAGGAGGCGGTCCGGCCCTTCGTGCTCGACGGCAGATCGCTGCTGCGGGCTCGTCTGGTGCGGGTCGCCGACCGCGAACACGTGTTGCTGCTGACGATCCACCACCTGATCGCCGACGGCTGGTCCATGGGTGTGATCACCCGCGAGCTGGCGGCACTGTACGCCGGGACGACGGACCTGCCGGACCTGCCGGTGCAGTACGGCGACTTCGCCGTCTGGCAGCGGCGATGGCTGGACGGCGGAGTGCTCGAGCCGCAGCTGGCGTACTGGCGCGAGCGACTGAAGGACCTGTCGCGCCTGGAGCTGACGACGGACCGGCCGCGCCGCGCGGTCATGCGCTTCCAGGGCTCGCGGGTCTCGACGGCGGTGCCCCTGCAGGAGCTGCAGGCGCTGGCGCGTGCACATGGTGCGACGCTGTTCATGGTGCTGCTGGCGGGTTGGAAGGCGGTGCTGTACCGCTACACGGGTCAGTCGGACGTGGTGGTCGGCACTCCGGTGGCGGGTCGGAGTCGGCCCGAGTTGGAGAGTTTGATCGGGTTCTTCGTCTCCACGCTCGTGCTGCGCACGCGGGTCGACGGGGATGTGTCTTTCGTGGATCTGTTGGGGCGGGTCCGGGAGACGGCGTTGGAGGCGTACGCCCATCAGGACGTGCCGTTCGAGCGGCTGGTGCAGGAGCTGGCCCCGCAGCGTGACCTGAGCCGCAACCCGCTCTTCGACGTGATGCTCACCCTGCAGAACACGCCCATGCCGCCGCTGAGCCTGCCCGGCCTCGAGATGCAGGCGGTGGACATCGACCCCGGGCTCTCCCGCGCCGACCTGAGCGTGCTGGCCACCCCCGACGGCGACCACCTGAGGCTCGACTTCGAATACGACTCGGACCTGTTCGACGCGGCGACGATCGAGCGGTTGGCGACGCACTACCGCACGCTGCTCGAGAGCGTGGTGACGGCGCCGACGGCCCGAATCGCCGATCTGCCGCTGATGACGCCCGACGAGCAGGCCCTGCTGGCGGCGTGGAACGACACCACCCGCCCGGAGCTGGCCCCGCACCGGACCGTCGACGAGTTGTTCGTCGAGCAGGTACGACGCACCCCCGACGCGATGGCCGTCGACCAGCTGACCTACCAGGACCTGAACGAGCGGGTGTCGCGGCTGGCGCGGGCGCTGGCCGGCGCGGACATCGGCCCCGGGACGGTCGTCGGGGTGATGCTGCCACGCGACGTGCGGATGGTCGTGGCGGTGCTGGCGGTGCTGCGGGCCGGCGCGGCCTATCTGCCACTGGACCCGGACTATCCGGCCCAACGGCTGGAGTTCATGCTGGCGGAGACCGGCGCCCCGCTGGTGCTGACGATCGGGGCGCTGGCGGGCCGGGTCACGACGAACAGCTGGCAGCTCGACGACGACCGCTGGCACGACAGGCCGACCGCGGATCCGACTCCCGCCCGCCCCGACCAGCTGGCCTACGTCATCTTCACCTCGGGCTCCACCGGCCGGCCCAAGGGCGTCATGGTCCACCACCGCGGGCTGGTGGCCTCGACGCTCGCCCGCGCCGACTGGTACGGCGCACCGGTCGAGCGTTTCCTGCTGCTGTCCTCGTTCTCCTTCGACAGCTCGGCCGCCGGTTTCTACTGGGCGCTGCTCACCGGCGGCCGGCTGGTGCTGCCGCCGCCCGACGCCGGCCGCGACCCGCACGCCATCCTGGCACTGATCGAACAGGAACAGGTCACCCACCTGCTGGCGCTGCCGTCGTTATGGAGCGCGGTGCTGGAGGCGGCGCGCCCCGACCACCTGGCTCCGCTGCGTACGGTGATCACCGCCGGCGAAGCCCTCCCGCCGCACCTGCTCGACGAGCAGCACCGCCTCCGCCCGGACCTGCACCTCTACAACGAATGGGGTGCCACCGAGGGCACCGTGTTCAGCACCGTCTACCACTACGAACGCCGCCAGCCGACCGTCCCCATCGGCCGCCCGGTGGCCAACGCCCGCCTCGCCGTGGTCGACCGCGACGGCCGCCAGACACCGATCGGCGTGCCGGGGGAGGCGCTCGTCGGCGGGGTCGCGCTCGCCCGCGGCTACATCGGCCGCCCGGACCTGACCGCCGAGCGGTTCGTCCCCGACACCATCTTCGGCTCCGGCGGACGCCTCTACCGCACAGGTGACCTGATGCGCCTGCGTGCCGACGGCGAACTGGAGTTCCTCGGCCGGGTCGACGAGCAGGTCAAGCTGCGCGGCTACCGCATCGAGCCCGGCGAGATCGAGGCCGTCCTCGCCGGCCATCCGGCCGTCCGGGACTGCGCGGTCGTCCTGCGCGACGGCACCCTCGTCGCCTACGTCGCCGCCGACGACACCGAGGCGCCCGACATCCGTACGCATCTCAGCGCGCACCTGCCGGATTACATGGTGCCGGGAGCGTTCGCCTTCCTCGACGCCTTACCGCTGACCCCCAACGGTAAGGTCGACCGCGCCGCGCTGCCCGAACCGCAGGCACAGGACTCCGGCGACGATACCTACACGGCGCCCCGCACCGACCGCGAACGCACCCTCGCGACCGTCTGGCAGGACGTCCTCGGTGTGGACCGCATCGGCGTGCACGACGACTTCTTCGCGCTCGGTGGCGACTCCATCGTCGGCATCCGCGTCGTCGCGCGGGCCGCCCGGGCCGGCATCCGCCTTTCCCCCGCCGACCTGTTCGAGCGCCCCACGATCGCCGCGCTCGCCGAGGCCTCGTCGGCACCGGCGCCGGCAGGGCCGGCCGAGGCGACCGGTGAGTCCTACCCGCTGACGCCCACGCAGCACGGGATGCTCGTCCACACGCTGCTCGCCCCGTCCGCCAGCCTGTACACCCCGCAGCTCGCCGCGACCCTGGACGGCGACCTCGACGCCGCGGCGCTACGCCGGGCCTGGCAGGCCGTACTGGCCCGGCATCCCGCGCTGCGCAGCGTCGTCGACTGGGCGGAGGCCGGCGAGCCGCGCCAGACCGTCCGGCCGACCGTTGACCTCGACTGGCAGGAGCAGGACTGGCGGGACGTGCCCGAGCCGGAGCACGCCGGGCGTACCGAGCGGTTGCTGCACGCCGACCGTGCCCGCGGCCTCGACCTGGCGCAGGCGCCGCCCATGCGGGTCACCCTGGTCCGGCTGGGAGAGCGGCGGTGGCTCTTCGTCTGGCTCTTCCACCACGCCCTCATCGACGGCTGGTCGGTGCCGCTCATCCTGCGCGACGTGGCCAGCGCCTACCTCGCCGCGCGCGACGGCGAACCGGTCACGTTGCCCCCGGCACCCGCCTTCCGCGACTACGTCGCCTGGCTGCGCGCCCGCGACCCGCAGGCGGGCGAGGCGTTCTGGCGCGACCTGCTCGCCGGATTCGCCGGACCGACCCCCCTCGTGCTGCCCGGTGACCCGCGCGGCGCGGCCGTGCCCACCGACCCGCCGACGGAGTCGGATCTGGATGAGTGCGTCCTCGAGCTGCCCGATGAGCTGGTGGACGCGGTGGCCGGCCTCGCCCGCGCCGCCAGGTGCACCGTCAGCACCGTGTTCCAGGCCGCCTGGGGCCTGCTGCTCGGCCGCTACGCCGGACTCGCCGATGTGGTCTTCGCCGCCGCCTCGTCCGGCCGGTCGGCGGCGCAGCCCGGCACCGAGGAGACCGTCGGGCTGTTCCTCAACACCGTTCCCGTGCGCGTACGGCTCGACGGGGCGGCCACCGTGCGGCAGTGGCTGGCCGACCTGCAGGCGCAGCAGGGCGGGGCGCGCCAGCACGAACACGTGCCGCTCGTGCGGATCCGCGAGCTGGCCGGCATCGCGGCGCACACCTCAGTCGCCGACAGCCTGCTCGTGTTCAACAACGCGACCCTGCCCACCGCCGACCTGCGGCGTATCGGCGTCACGGTCAGCGACGTCCGCTCCTTCTCGCGCACGAGCTTCCCGCTCGCCGTGGCCGTGTTCCAGGAGGAGCACGTGTCACTCGGCGTGCGCTTCGACACCCGCCGGTTCGGCCGCCGGGCGGCCGGGGCCGCGCTGTTGGAACTCGCCGGTGTCCTGCGCGAGCTGACCCGGTCGGACGAGGGCGCGACGGTCGGCGACCTCACCCTCGCCGGCGCGCAGAGCGCCGACCCGCTCGCCCCGCTGCGCCAGCCGCTGCGGCGCGAGCGGCAGGAACCGGTCACCGCGCGGGTCGCGGCCGTCGCCCGCGACAACCCCGCGGCGGTCGCGGTCACGCTCGGCGAGCGCTCCTGGTCGTACGGGGAACTGGTTGTCACCGCCGATCGCATCGCACGCCGGCTGCTGGCCGGTGGTCTTCGCCCCGGCGACCATGTGCTGGTCACCGGGCCGTCGTGCTTCGGCCTCATCGCCGCCATGCTCGGGGTGCTGCGTGCCCGGGGCGTGCTGGTCCCCCTCGACCCGCGCCTGCCGGAGCGCCGCAAGCGCGACCTGGCCGCGACGGCGGGAGCCCACCGCGCCGTTCTGGTCGGGGGCGAGGCCGCCGCGGCCGGCGACGTCATCGAGGTCGCCGAGGACGGCTCGGTCGCACCCGTGGGCCTCGGCCCGTCCGCGCCCGCCGAGGAGGTCACGCTCGCCGACCCCACCGACACGGACGTCGCCTACGCGGTCTTCACGTCCGGCAGCACCGGCGCGCCCAGGCTGGTCCGCGTCGCCCACGCCGGCCTGGCCCACTTCCTGTCGTGGCAGCGGGACACGTTCGCGGTCGGCCCCACCGATCGCTGCGCGCAACTGACGGCGCTGTCGTTCGACGTCATCCTGCGAGACGTCTTCCTGCCGCTGGTCAGCGGCGCGACCCTGTGCATCCCCCGGCCGGAGGACCGCGCCGTCGACCGGGTCCTCTCCTGGCTCGCCGCGCAGCGCGTCACGGTGCTGCACGCGGTGCCCAGCCTCGCCCACGCGTGGCTCGCGGCGGGCTCCGGGCCGGCCACGACGGCTGGCCCGGAGCTACGCGTCACCTTCTTCGCCGGTGAGCCGCTCACCAGCACGCTGGTCGACGCCTGGCGTGCCCGCACCGGCCGCGCGGCAGAGGTCGTCAACCTGTACGGCCCGGCCGAGACCTGTCTCGCGACCTGCTGGTGGCGGGTGCCCGAGCGGCCCGACGCCGGCGTGCAGCCGATCGGCTCCGCGCTCGCGGGCCGGCAGGCCTTCGTCCTCGGCCCCAACGACTGTCCGTGCGGCGTCGGCGAACTGGGCGAGATCGCGATCCGCAACCCGTACCACGGTGAGGTGACCGAGCCTGACGGCCCACGCGGCGCCGCCGGCCGCTTCCTGCCGAACCCGGCGACCGGCGATCCCGCCGACCTGATCTACCGCACCGGCGACGCCGGCCGGCTCCGGCCCGACGGCACCCTGGAGATCTCCGGACGCCTCGATGAACAGGTGAAGATCCGCGGCGTCCGGGTCAACCCGGCCGAGGTCAACGCCGCCCTGCTCGGTCACCCGGCGGTGGCCGCGTCGTTCGTGTCCGTCCGTCGCGACGACGCCGGCGGGGCTTGCCTCGTCGCCTACGTCGTGCCGGCCGGCGGCTCGGGGGTCAGTGCCACGGAGTTGCGGACCCACGTCGCGTCGTGGCTGCCGACGGCGTTGGTGCCCGCGGCGTTCGTGCCGCTCGACCGCCTGCCTCTGCTACCGAACGGCAAGGTGGACCGCGCCGCGCTCCCGTCGCCGGAGCCGACCCGAGCGGCGCTGCGCCGCCCGCCCGAGAACGACCGGCAGGTCGCCCTGGCCGCCGTCTGGCGCGACGTCACGGGTGTCACCGACATCGGGCTCGATGACGACTTCTTCGCGCTCGGCGGCCACTCACTGAGCGCGACGCAGGTGGTGTCGCGGGTCCGCGCGGTCTTCGGCGTGGAGCTACCGATCGTGGCGATCTTCGAGCACCCGACGTTGCAGGCGCTCACCGAGGCGATCGGCACGGCACCCCGCGCCGACGCGGACGACGATGAGCCGATCGTCCGCGTCTCCCGCGCCGAGCGCCGGCGCCCGCAGCGCTGACCCCGAGGTGGGAGACGCGGACGACGATGAGCTGATCGTCCGCGTCTCCCGCCCCGAGCGCCAGCCCCGACGCTTGTCTCAGACGGTGCCGCCGAACTTGGTGGCGAAGGCGGCCATGCCCTCCGGGGACAGGACGTAGCCGTCGGAGGTGCGGGGCATGCGGGCGGTGAAGGCGTGTTCGTGGATCGCCCGGTGGTGCGCCTCGGCCGCCGTGCCGTCGACCAGGCCCAGGGTTGCCGGCAGGTCGTCGACCCGCAGCGTGAGCAGGCTGGACAGGGTGCAGCCGGCGATGGCGTACGCGTCTTCGGGCGTGAAGCGCAGGTCGTGCATCAGGTGGGAGAAGCGTTCGGGCGCCCAGCGGAGCTTCACGACCGGGGTGGGGGAGAGGAGCACGCCGGCGATGGTGAACAGGACGTCCCGGTGGGCCTCGAACCGGGCGATGGCCTCAGCCGGGTCGAAGCAGTGGGGCTCCGAGTCGTCCACGACGATGGTGCCGGGGGCGACCCGGGCGATGTCGAGCAGGCCTCCGACGTTCGTGGCGCCGATGATCGTGGTGGCCTCGTAGAGCTCCGGCGGGATCGCGCCGTGTGACTCGACGACGCGGATCGGCCCGGTGTAGCCGGCGTCCCGGGCCTCCCGCACCAGCGCGGCGAGATGCGGGCGTACGCGGGGCACGTCGCAGAGCAGGATCTCGGCGGGCGGGTCGAGGACGCGCAGCGCCAGGCGCAGCGTGGCGGTGCCGATCGAACCGAGGCCGAGGAAGCCCAGCCGCTCGCCGGACGGCTCCCGCTGGACGAGTCGCAGGGTGGCGAGCAGCGTCTCGACCACGGCCCCCGCCGTCGTCGCGTGGCCGGTCGTGATGGTCATGCCGGGCGGCTGCACGAGTGCGCGGCCGTAGTCTGTCGCGGAGCCGAGCAGGTCGGTGAGGCTGATCGAGCGGGCGCCCAGCATCCCGGCCAGGTTGACGGCCGCGCCGGCCGCCGAGAGCAGGCCCTCGGGGTCGGCGTAGACGTCACTGCGGTAGACCGGCAACATGACCATGCCGATCCGCCCGAGCGCCAGCTCGTAGATGTCGCTCACCACGGGAACGCCGCCGAGGAGGTCCCGGCGCAGCTCCTCGCGGGACAGCCCGAGGCGGCCCGGCAACGAGTCGGGCAGGACGGCGAGCGCCGCCGCGTCGATCCTGGGGATCTCGCCCGTGGCGACGAGGGAGAGCAGCGGCCGCGGCTCGAGTATCAGCGTGTCCGGGAGCGCCACCGCAGGCTGCGCGGTGACCGGAGCCGGAGGCTCGCCGACGGCCGAGGCGGCGTCGGCGACCTGCGCGATGGTGGGCCGGTCGATGACGTCCCGTACGTCGAGGGCCAGCCCGGCGGCCCTGGCGCGGTGGGCGACCTGGATCGCCCGCAGCGAGTCACCGCCGAGGGCGACGAAGTCGTCGTGGATGCCGACCGGGCCGGTGGCGAGCACCTGGGCCCAGATGCCGGCGAGCAGCCGCTGTGCGGCGGTGACCGGTGGATCGGAGCGGCGAGGCTCGGGCCGGGGCGGCTCGGTGCGGGGCGACGGGCCCAACAGCACGGCGGGCACCCGGGCCGGCATCGGGCCCGTGCTGTCCCAATCGGCGTCGGGGTCCTCGGCCATGGCCGCCAGGGTGCGGGCGTAGTAGGCATCGAGGCCGGCCTCGACATCGCCGCAGGTGTCGAAGACCAGGAACAACAGGAGCCGTCCGGTGCGCGCGTCGACCCGGAACTGCGCCTCGAACGGCCACTCGTTGCGCGAATAGTCGTACCGGTAGGCGAACTCCTCGAAGCCGTCGAGCTGCTCGGCCCTCCCCACGAGGTGGTAGTGGCTGAAGACGAAGAGGTTGCCGGGCAGCGCTCCCATCGCCGAAGCGGGGTACCGCCGGTAGGGGAACTCTTCCTGTTCGAGCGCGAAGGTGGCCGCCACGAATGAACGCCAGCTCATCGGCGTGAGCCGCAGCCGGGCCGGCACGACGTTGAGGAACAGGCCCAGTGCCCGGTCGCCGTCGCCGTCCTCGGGCCGACCGTGCGTGACGACAGCGGCGACCACGTCGTCGGTGTCGTTGAGCAGCGAAAGCACGCGCAGGTGGGCCGCGAGCGCGACGCTCTTGAGCGGCGCGCCGGTCTCCTGGGCGAGCCGCCGCAGACCGTCGGACACCTCGGCGCCGATCGGCACCTCGACCTGGGTGCGCCGGCGGGGTCCGGACCCGCCGGCCGCGACGACAGTGCCGGCCGGGTTGCCCGCGAGCCGCCGGCGCCAGAAGTCGGCGCACTCCGCAGAATCCAGGGCGGCGCGCTCGAGCCGCACGGCCTCGCGCATCGCGGGCGACGGCGGCCGGGCGTACCGCTCGGCGGCGCCGGCCGGGTCCGCGTACCGTTCATAGATCTCCAGCAGCATCGCCGAGTGACTCCAGCCGTCGAGCACCGCGTGACACTCGGTCACGGTCAGGTCGAACGAGGCGTCGTGGCGGTGCACAGCGAAGCGCACCAGCGGCGCCCGGTCGGTGGCGAACGGCCGCCGCTTCTCGGCCTCGGCGTAGCGTTCGACCTCCGCGTCCCGTTGCGCCGCGGGAGAACCGACGAGGTCGTACGTGTCGAGGGTCAGCTCCACGGTGCGGTGCACGAGTTGCATCGGCTCGTCGAAACCGGCCAGGTCGAACGACGTCCGCAGCGCGGGGTGCCGGGCCAGGAGGGCTTGCAGCGCCGCGCGCAGCCGGGGCTCATCGAGCGGGCGGTCCAGCCGAAAGCGCGCGATGTTGTGGTAGCGGGCCTCGTCGGGGGAGTACTCGGCGTGGAAGAGCATGCCGAGCTGCAACCGGGTCAGCGGATAGGCGTCCTCGAGGGATGCGGGCAGGCGCTGGCCGGTGGCGGTAGCGCGACCCTGTTCGTCCGGGGCGGAGATCGGCGCCGCCACAGCCGCCAGCGACGCCACCGTCGGGTGCTGGAACAGCTGCTGGAGTGAGATGTCGAGGCCGCGCTCCCGGGCCCGCTGACGCGCCTGGATGGCCAGCAGGGAATCCCCGCCGAGGGCGAAGAAGTTGTCGTGGACGCCGACCGGCCCGGTCCCGAGGACCTCGCCCCAGACGTCCGCGAGCACCTGCTGCTCGGGGCTCGCCGGCGCGGCGTGCCCGCCCGCGTCGGGCACGCCCGGTCGCGGTAGGGCGCCCCGGTCGACCTTGCCGTTGGGGGTACGCGGAATCTCGGCGAGAGGGGTGTAGCTGGCCGGCACCATGTGTGCGGGCAGCATCGCGGCGAGGTGGGCGCGCAGCTCGGCCGACGTCGGCGCGGACTGCTGCGGCTGCGGGATCAGGTAGGCCGCGAGCGCCGGCCCGGCCACGGTGACGACCGCGTCGGCGACGGCGGGGTGGCGGCGCAGCTGTGCCTCGATTTCGCCCAGTTCGACGCGCTGGCCGCGGAGCTTGACCTGGTGGTCGGTGCGCCCCAGGTACTCGAGGGCGCCGTCGGGCCGGTGGCGGGCCAGGTCACCGGTGCGGTACAGGCGTGCGCCGGGCCGGTCGGAGAAGGGGTCGGGGATGAACGACGCCGCGGTCAGCTCGGGTCGGTTGAGGTAGCCACGGGCCAGGCTCACGCCGCCGATGAACAGCTCGCCGGGCACGCCGACCGGTACCGGGTTGAGCCAACGGTCGAGCACATGGATGGTGGTGTTGGCGATGGGCCGTCCGATGGGCACGACGTCACCGTCGCCGGGGCGGTGGTGCCAGGCGGTCACGTCGACGGCGGCCTCGGTCGGACCGTACAAATTGTGCAGTTCGCCACCGAGGCGGTCGTGGAAGCTCTCGGCGAGGTCGGCCGGGAGGGCCTCGCCGCTGCAGACGACCCGCCGCAGCGAAGGAAGCGGTTGCGGCGCGGCGGTGTCGAGGAAGGCCCGCAGCATGGACGGCACGAAGTGCACGGTGGTGACCCGCTCGGCGGCGATGACCCGGTGCAGGTAATCCGGGTCCTGGTGGCCGCCGGGTTCGGCCACCACGAGCCGTGCGCCGGCGAGCATCGGCCAGAAGAACTCCCAGACCGACACGTCGAAGCCGTACGGGGTCTTGTGCAGCACCGTGTCGTCAGAACCGAGCGCATACGTTTCCTGCATCCACAACAGACGGTTGACGATGCCCTGGTGGGTGCACATGACGCCCTTGGGATCGCCGGTCGAGCCGGACGTGTACATCACATAGGCCAGGTCGGTCCCGTGGACCCGGACCGGCGGCAGCGGCGGCGCGTAAGGTACGTCGTCGAGCCACAGCACGGTCGCTTCGGCCGGCAGCACCGGCTGCCACCGCCGCTCGCTGACGACGACAGTCGGCTCGGCGTCGGCGACCATGTAGGCCAGCCGCCGCGGCGGGTAGGACGGCTCCAACGGCAGGTACGCCGCACCGGCCCGGACGACCGCGAGCAGCGCCACGGGAAGGTCGAGGCACCGTTGCAGGCAGACCCCGACGATCGACCCGCGGCCCACGCCGCGCCGGGCCAGCTCGCCCGCGAGCCGGGCCGATCGCTCGTCCAGCTCGGCGAAGGTCAGCCGCTCGCCCCCGAACGAGACCGCCTCGGCGTCGGGCCGCCGCGCCAGGCCGGCCAGCGCCAGGTCGGCCAGACCGCCGTCGAACCCGTAGTCGCGGGCGGTGCTGTTCCATTCGGCCAGCCGCGCGCGTAGCGCGTCACCGAGCAGGTCGAGCCGCGACAGCGGTTCATCCGGCCGCGCCAGCACCGCGTCGAGCAGCACCTCGAGCCGCTCGGCCAGGCCCACCACGCCGGCGCGGTCGAATAGGTCGGTGCTGAAACTCCACAGGCCGTCCAGCCGCCCGTCAGCGGCGACGAAGGAGACCGTCAGGTCGAACTTCTCCCCACCGGTGTCGAGCAGGACGGGCTCGACGGCGAGGCCGTCGACCGCCGGCGCCGGCGTGTTCTGCACGTTGAGCATCACGTTGAACAGGGGGTTCTCGCCGAACTCGCGCGCCGGTCGCAGCTCGTCGACGAGCATTTCGAACGGCAGCTCCTGGTGGGCGAGCACGTCGAGCGCGGCCACGCGTACCCGGCCGAGCAGCTCGCGGAAGCTCGGGTCGCCGGAGAGGTCCGTGCGCAGCACCAGGGTGTTGGTGAACAGGCCCACGACGCCTTCGACCTCCGGCCGTCGGCGGCCCGCGACCGGCACCCCCACGACGATGTCGTCCTGGCCGCTGTGCTGGCGCAGCAGGGCCGCGAAGGCCGCGGAGACGCCCATGAAGAGCGTGGCGCCGTCCTCCTTGCACAGGGCTTCGAGACGTTGCACCGCGGCGCGCGGC
The DNA here is from genome assembly GCF_040649135.1 of Micromonospora sp. NPDC049047. NCBI lineage: Bacteria > Bacillati > Actinomycetota > Actinomycetes > Micromonosporales > Micromonosporaceae > Micromonospora > Micromonospora sp. NPDC049047. The sequence goes on along the minus strand of NZ_JBEZEY010000004.1, from coordinate 150,912 downwards.
ACCGACCGGGTGAGCCGTCCACCCCGTTGGCTTCGCACCAGCGGTCGCGGCCGGTCGGTGGCGAGCTCGACCCGCTCGGGCGCCCCGGCGAGCCGCTGTCGCCAGTGCGCGAGTTCGCGCGCGACGACGCCGCCGGTGCCGCGTTCGCGCTGCCAGACGGCGTAGTCGGGATACTGGATCGGCAGCTCCGCCAGTTGGGGCGGGGCGCCGGCAGCCCGGGCGGCGTAGCAGGCGAAGAGGTCGCGCACCAGGATGCCGACCGACCAGCCGTCGGCGACGATGTGGTGCACGGTGATGCCGAGCAGGTATCCGCCGTCGGCTATGCGGCCGAGGTAGACGCGCAGGAGCGGACCCTTCTCCAGGTCGAACGGCGCCGACGCCTGGGCGGTGGCGGCCGCCAGCGCCTCGGTGAACCCGGCCACCGCCTCGTCCCGCAGGTCGTATCGCGCGCTCTCCGCCACCAGTTGGGTGGGCTCCCCGTCGACCAGGGCGAACGTCGTGCGCAACGCGTCGTGCCGCACGACGACGTCGGTCACCGCCGCGAGGAGCGCGTCCGGGTCGAGGGAGCCGGCGAACCGGCCCGCATAGGTCAGGTTGTAGGACGACGTGTCCGGCTGAAGTTGTTGGAGGAACCAGAGCCGCTGCTGCGCCAGCGACACCGGAAATGAGTACACATCATCGTCCATCGCGCAACCCCCGTTGCTATAGCGCGCCGACAAGCGCCCGAACAGCCTAGTACTCCAGCCGCACCTGGTGGAGGTGGAGTCTTCGCTGGTAGTGGGCCGTTTTGGCGCGGTATTGGTGTCGCCGTCGCCATCGTGACCACCGATGGATGTGATCGAAGGGTCTGATGGTGGTGATCAGGTGTGCCAGCAGACGTCGGACCTCGCCGAGGGTGAGCGGGATGAGGCCGTCATCGGATCCGTTGCCCCCTTTTTGGCGTGGGCGGCGGTGACGGCGAGGTAGGCGTGGGCGCACAGAACGAGTGTTATGTGGCGGTACCAGGCGTCGTAGCGACGCACCTGGTAGTGGTCCAGTCCGACCTCGGTCTTCGCGGTTTGGAAGCATTCCTCGATCGCCCAGCGGGTTCCGGCGACCCGGATCAGGGTCCCGTCCTGGGTGTCGGCGGGGCCGAAGCACAGGTAGTAGGCCAGGTCCGTGGGGTTGGTGATGCTGCGGCGGATCAGCAACCAGTGGCCGTATCCGTCGCGGTGCCGGGCAGGGAAGCCACCGCCCAGTCGTAGAGTCGTGGTCCTTTGGCGCCGGCGCCGCAGCTGCGACGCTTCCAGGCCAGGGCCGGCGCGCTGGCGGCGAGGACGTCGGGGCGGGAGTTCCCCGCCGTGGTCGGGATCCGCTGGTTTCGGGGCACGGCAAGGACGTAGCCCGCCGCGAGATCGTCCTAGGGCGTGATCGGCGGGTTCGTCGTGCACGCCGCCGGGCGGTTGTTTCTGGAGGTGGCCGTGTCTGCGGGCGCCGGCGGCGTGTTGGTGGGCGCGGCTGGTCATCGAGTCCACGCCGACCGTCCAGCCGATCCGGCCCTGCGCATCGCCGGTGGCCTGTGACGCGGCCAGGATCTTGTCCCAGGTTCCATCGCGCTGCCAGCGACGGAACAGGCCGTAGAGCGTCTGCCATGGTCCGTACTCGGCCGGGACGTCACGCCAGGGCGACCCGATCCGGATCCGCCACCTGATCCCATCGATGAGCTGCCGTTTCTCCCACTTCGGCGGACGACCCGTCGTTGGCGCGGCAGGCAACAGCGGGGCCAGAACGGCCCACTGCCTGTCGGTCAGGTCATGCCGCCTCGTCACCGCTACGCTGGACACGAGGTCTCCGGTATGAAGTTCTTGCTTGGTCGCAGAACCAGATACCGGAGACCTCTTCAGTTGTCGATCACCGCCACGCCGTGAACCTCACCGGCCACCACGACTTCTGAAACACGCCTTAGCCGCGAGCCGTCGGTGCGCAAGTGACGCGGATCGATCCTGCGGTCCCCCGTACGCGTCCGCCGGCGCTATGCTCCCCACTCGTGCTGCACGCGGACGGGGGTCGCTGGCATGACTGTTATCGCGCCGGTCACATACATCGCGCTGCTCCGTAGCCTGCCGGCTCTACGGCGACTGTGGATCGGTGGCGCGATCTCGACGTTCGGTGACGCCGTGCAGGGCGTCGCGCTGGTCTGGCTCGCCACCCAGACGTCGTCACCCGGTGTCTCGGTGTCGATCGTCACCACGGCTCTCTACCTTCCGGCCGTCCTCATTGGGCCGTTCGCCGGCACCATCGCCGACCGGATCGACCGCCGACGCCTGCTGGTGACCGCCGACGTGCTTCGGGTCGCCACCGCGGGTCTGGTGCCGCTCGCCTTCGTCCACTCAGGCCTATGGCCGGTGGTCGCGATCACCCTGGTGCACTCCGCCTTCACGGCGCTGTTCAACGCCGCGCAGACCGCCGCGGTGCCCGACGTGACCGGCCCCGGGTCGCTGGTACGCGCCAACGGCCTGCTCTCCTCCACCAACTACACGATGCTGGTGGCGGGCCCGGCGGTCGGCGGTTTCCTGGTGGCCGGCACGCCGACGGCGGTACCGTTCCTGCTCAACGCGGCGACGTTCGCGTTCTCGGCCGTGATGGTGCTGCTCATCCCGGCGACCGCGCTGGCCGCGCCGGCCCGCGACGAGCACGTCACTTTCCTGGCCGACCTGCGCGCCGGCGTGCGGTACGCGCGCCACCGGCCGCCGATCGTTCTCTACATGATCATCGGCGTCGTGGCGACGCTCGGCTTCGCCCCGGCCCCCGTGGCCCTACCGAGCTTCGCGAACGAGCTCGGCGTGGGCAGCGTCGGCTTCGGCCTGATCGCCAGTATCGGCAGCCTCGGCTACGCCGTCGGGTCCGTCCTCGTCGGCACGATCAAGCCGGCGCGGGCGGCGACCGCCCTGGCCGTCGGGTTCCTGGCCATGGGCGCCGCCACACTGGCCCTCTCGGTCGCGCCGGGCCTGGTGCTCGCGCTGGTGCTGGTGGCGCTGCGATCGGGGTGCAACGCCGTCACGCTCGTCACGGGTCTCAGCATGCTGCAACGGATGGTGCCGAGCGCCCTGCGGGGGCGCATCATCACCCTGACCAACAGCGTCCAGGAGCTGCCCCGTCCGTTCGTGCTGCCGGCCGCAGGCTTCGTCATCGACGCGACCGGCGCGCGACCGATCTTCGCCGCCATGGGGGTCCTCATCATGCTGTCCGGGGCCATCGCGACCGCAGCCCGCAAGACCCTGCAAACGGCGCACGACGCCGAGGAGGGGGCCGCATGACTGCCGACGAGCACTCGACGGCAGTCATGCACTTCCCGGCGTCCCTGGCCCAGCAGCGTTTCTGGTTCCTGCAGGGCCTGCAGCCGGACAGCCCGGTGTTCAACCTCACCGCCGCTCTGCGGCTCGACGGGACGCTCGACGAGGCGGCACTGCTCGGCGCCGTGCAGGACGTCGTCGACCGGCACGAGGCGCTGCGCACCGCGATCGTGGCCGAGGACGGCGTACCCCGGCAGCGGGTGTGGGCGTCCGCGCCGGCACCGGTCACCACGGTCGACCTCACCGGCCTGGTGGACGCCGAGCGGGAACGCGCCGTGCAGGCAGAGATCGACGCCGAGGCGGGGCGCCCGTTCGACCTGTCCGCCGGCCCCCTGGCGCGGGTCCGGGTGCTCCGCACCGCGCCGACCGAGCGCTTCCTCACGCTGAGCGCCCATCACGCGGTCGTCGATGGCTGGTCGATGCGCGTCCTGCTCGGCGACCTGTCCGCCGCCTACCGGTCGCGGATCACCGGTGAGGGCACCCTGGGGGAGGCGCCGTTGCAGGCCGGCGACGTGGCCGTGTGGGAACGCGAGCGGCTGGCCGGCGGCGCGTTCGCGGGCCAGCTCGAACGCTGGCGCGAGCGGCTGGCCGGCGCCGCCTGCGGCATCGACCTACCGATGTGCGGGCCGCGGGAACAAGTGCGTCGTCCAGCGGGTGGCCGCGTCCCCGTGCGCCTCGACGCGCGCCTGACCGACGCCCTGCGCACGGTGGCCGCCGAGCGGGACGCGACGCTCTTCACGGTCGTGCTGGCCGGCTTCCGGCTACTGCTGCACACGTACACCGGACAGGACGACCTGGTGATCGGCTGCCCGACGTCCGGGCGCGCCCGGCCCGAGCTGCGCGACGTCGTCGGCGGCTTCGGCACCGTGCTGCCCGTGCGGACCCAGCTGCCGCCGGGCGCCACGATCGACGACCTGCTCACCGTCACCCGGCGTGCCACGCTGGCCGCCCTCGCCGACCAGGACGTGCCCTTCGAGGCCCTGGTCGACGCCACCGGCGCGGGCGGCGACCTCAGCCGCACGCCGCTGTTCGAGGCGCTGCTGTCGCTGCTGCCGCGCTTCGACGGAGTCGTCGATCTGCCCGGCGTCGAGGCCACCGAGGTCGACTGGACCAACGGGTCGGCCCAGTTCGATCTCGCGCTACATCTGCGCGAGGAGGGCGACGAGATGGTCGGCCACCTCGAACACGCGACGGCCCGCCTGCCGGCCGGGGCCGCCACCCGGATGGTCGGCCACCTGGTGCGGGCGCTGGAAGCGGTGGCCGGCGACCCCACGCGGGCCATCACCGACGTCACCCTGGTCTCCGACGCCGAACGGGAGCGCATTCTCGCGCTGGGCCAGGGTGAGGAGGCACCGTTTCCCGACCTGCGCCTCGAGGACCTGGTCTCGGCGCGGGCCGCGGCCGACCCCGGTGCGGTCGCGCTGCGCTCGCAGGACGGTGACCTGACGTACGCGGAGCTCGACGCGGCGGCGCGGGAGCTGGCCGGCAGGCTCGCCGCCTCCGGCGTGGGGCCCGAGTCGCGGGTCGGCGTGCTGGCCGAGCGCTCGCCCGGCCTGGTGATCTCGATTCTCGGGGTCCTGCACGCGGGTGCCGCCTACGTGCCGCTCGACCCGGAGTACTCGGACGAGCGGCTCCGCTACATCGTGGCCGACGCCGGCTGCGCCGTCGTCCTGGGCGACGGGCGCCACACCGAACGCGCGGCACGCCTGGGTGCGCCCGCCGAGGCCGCCGCGGCGCGGTCCGTACCATCCGATCGGTCGCCCGACTCGCTCTGCTACGTGATGTACACGTCCGGCTCGACCGGGCGTCCCAAAGGCGTGGCCGTTGCTCACCGCGGCATCGTCAACCGGGTGGCCTGGGGCCAGCGCAGGTGGCCGCTGAGCGTCGGCGACCGGGTGCTGCACAAGACGCCGTTCACCTTCGACGTGTCGGTGTGGGAGCTGCTGTGGCCGCTCAGCGCGGGCGCGACGGTGGTGCTCGCCCGGCCCGGCGGACATCGGGATCCCGCCTATCTGGCGGCGCTGCTGGCCGACGAGCGGATCACCGTGGCGCACTTCGTGCCGTCGATGCTGCGCCACTTCCTCGAAGGCGGCGAGCGGCGGAGTTTCCAGGCGCTGCGGCGCGTCTTCTGCAGCGGCGAGGCACTCTCGCGGGACCTGGTGGAGTCGTTCGGCCGCGCGGTCGGCGTCGAACTGCACAATCTGTACGGCCCGACGGAGGCCTCCATCGAGGTCAGCTGGTGGCCGTGCACCACCGGGGAACCCGATGCGCCGGTGCCGATCGGACGCCCAATCCAGAACGCGGTGCTCCGCGTGCTCGACGCACGCCGCCGGGTGGTTCCGGTCGGCGTCCGTGGCGAGCTCTACATCGGCGGAGTGCCGGTGGCGCGGGGCTACTGGGGTCAACCCGCCATGACCGCGGAGCGGTTCGTGTCCGATCCCTTCGGGCCGCCCGGATCGCGCCTCTTCCGCACCGGCGACTGGGCCCGCTGGGGCGAGGACGGCACCCTCGAGTTCCTCGGCCGCACCGACGACCAGGTCAAGCTGCGCGGCATGCGGGTGGAGCCCGGTGAGGTCGAAGCGACGCTACGCCGCCACGAGGACGTCGCGGACGCGGCGGTGGCGGTGGTACGCCAACCGTCCGGCCACGACGCGCTGGTCGCCGGCGTCGTCGCGCGGTCCGCTCCAAGCGCCGACCTGGTGGACCGGCTGCTGGCATCGGCACGGCGCGAGCTTCCTCCGTACATGGTGCCGTGGCGCGTGCTCGTCCTGCCGGAGCTGCCGCGTACGCCGAGTGGGAAGGCCGACGGCCGGGCACTCGGCGAGCTCGCGGCCGAGCAGGCCGCGCGGGCGGCGCAAGCAGTGTCGGACTCCGGGCCCCCGACCGAGCTCGAGGAGACGCTGCGTCGGATCCTGACCGACGTGCTGCTCGTCGACGAGCCTGATGTGCACGCGAACTTCTTCGACCTGGGCGGCAACTCACTGCTCGCGATGCAGGTGTTGTCCCGCGTCGAAGGGGCGCTCGGCGTGCGGGTGACGCCACAGGAGTTGTTCTCGGCGCCCACGGTGGCGGAGCTGGCCCTCCGCGTCTCGGCCGCCGGGTCCGCTGCCGGTTCTATCGGGCCGGTGCGCCGGGCCGACGGGCCCGACCCCGACGAGGCGGAGCGGCTCCTCGACCGGCTGGACACACTCTCCGACGACGAGGTGGAACACCTCCTGCGACAGATGGGCACCAATGACCAGTGAACCGTTCGTGGCGCGGCTGCGCCACGCCGCACTGACCCGGCCGGACGACACGGCCTTCACGTTCCTGACGTTCGGCGACGACGACGCGCCCGCCGAGGCACCGATCTCGTACGGGGACCTCGACGCCCGCGCACGATCGGTCGCCGCGGCGCTGCCGGCGGGGGAGCGCGTCCTGTTGCTCTACCCGCCCGGTCTCGACTACATCGTCGCCCTGCTCGGCTGCTTCTACGCCGGCGCGGTCGCGGTGCCCACGTACCCCCCGTTCAACGCCACCTCGATCGACACGGTGCGGCGGATCGCCGACGACAGCCGGCCGGCCGTGGTGCTCGCCGACGGGCTCTTCGCGGGCGGCGACTCGCTGGCTCCGTCGGCACGCTGGCTGTGCGTCGACGATCTCGACACCGCCGCGACGTTCGAGCCGCGACCGGCCGACGTCGACACCGTGGGGCTGCTGCAGTACACGTCCGGGTCGACCCGGCACCCCCGTGGCGTGGTGCTGAGCCACAAGAACCTGGCCGCCAACTCGGATGCGATCCGAGCGGCCTTCGCCCTCTCCGCGGACGACCGGGCGGTGATCTGGCTGCCGCCCTATCACGACATGGGCCTGATCGGCGGCGTGCTCCAGCCGTTGCAGTGGGGCTTTCCGTGCGTGCTCATGTCACCACTGGACTTCCTGCGCCGCCCGCTGCGGTGGCTGGAGGCGGTCACCCGGCACCGCGCGACGGTGACCGGTGCGCCGGACTTCGCGTACTCGCTCTGCGCGGCGCGTGCCGGCGACGACGCGCTCGCCGGCACCGACTCGGGCGTGCGGGGGCTGGACCTCAGCGAGTTGCGGCTCGCCTTCCTCGGCGCCGAGCCGATCCGGCCGGCCACCCTGGCGGCGTTCTCGGACGCCTTCGGTCCGGCCGGGTTCCGACCCTCGTCGTTCTACCCGTGCTACGGACTGGCCGAGTCGACACTGTTGGTGAGCGGTGCCGCCGCGGGATCCGGCGCGCGGGTCACCCGCTACGACCCGGCGTCGCTGGACGGCGGGATCGCGTCGCCGGCCGATGACGGCCGACCGCTCGTCTCCTGCGGCGTGCCGGCGCCCGGCAGCGAGGTCGTCATCGTCGACCCGCTCACCGGGCAGCCGCAGCCCTCGCGGCATGTCGGTGAGATCTGGGTACGCGGCGCCAGCGTGGCCGAGGGCTATTTCGAGGCGCCCGGGTCGGAGACCTTCGCGGGCCGACTCGACGAGGGCGCGCCGTTCCTGCGCACCGGCGACCTCGGCTTCCTCGACGACAGGGAGCTGGTCGTCACCGGCCGCCGCGACGACGTGATCATCCAGCGCGGGCGCAACATCTACCCGCAGGACCTGGAGGGCACCGCGGAGCGGGCACACCCGCAGCTGCGCATCGGCTGCGTCGCCGCGTTCCCGGGGTCCGCCCAGGACGACGGCCCGGTGATCGTCGCCGAGGTCTCGCGCGGCGCGGTGGACCCGCCGCTGGCCGAGATGGCCGCCGCCATCCGGGGTGCGATCGCCGAGTCGCACGGTGTCCGGCTCGCGACGGTCGCCCTCGCCCCGCCCGGCGCGGTGCCGAAGACGTCGAGCGGCAAGGTGCGACGGCGCCAGTGTCGGGCGCTGCTCGCCGACGGTGCGCTGTCCCCGCTGCTGCTCGACTCCGCAGACGGCGGGCCCGCGCCCGTCGGGGACTCCTACGCCGCGACCGAGCTCGCCCGCCGCTGCCCCGGCGCCGACATCGATCGGGACCGGTCGCTCGTCGCGCACGGGCTCGATTCGCTCGGCGCCACCGAGCTGGCGAACGCCATCGAGGCAGACCTCGGCGTGCGGGTCAGCACCGAGGAACTGCTGGGCGGCATCACCCCCGCCGAGCTCGACCGCCTGCTGGACGAGCGGCGAGACACGGGCGACGCCGCCGAACCCCCGCTGCGCCGCCAGCCCCGCACCTGGAGCTCCGTCTGACGGGCATCAGGCCACCAGCTTCACCGGGAGCCGCTCGAAGCCGTTGATCTCGCACGAGCGCAGCCGCACCGGCGCGCCCGCGAGCTCGATGGCCGCGGTGCCGGCCAGCAGCTCCTCGACGAGCACCCGCAGCTCCTGCCGGGCTACACCCGCGCCGATGCAGAAGTGCTCGCCCACGCCCATTGCCAGGTGACGGTTCGGCGTGCGCCCGACATCGAAGCGATCCGCGTCGGGGAACACGTCCTCGTCGCGGTTCGCCGAAGGGTTCCAGATCGTCACCAGGCTGCCGGGGTCGATGGTCCGCCCGCGCAGCTGCACCTCACGGCGCACCGTGCGCACGATGTGGGTGGCGGGCGACGTCCACCGCAGGATCTCCTCGATCGCGGACGGCACGAGCGACGGGTCGGCGCGCAGCCGGCGGAGCTCGCCGGGATGATCGAGCAGCGCCAGGATTCCGCCCGCCGCCGCGTGCCGCACGTTCTCAATGCCCCCGACCAGGAGGTTGTCGCAGGTGAGCAGGACCTCGGTGTCGGTGAGCGGCTTGCCCTCCACAGTCGCCTCGACCAGCACACTGACGAGGTCGTCGGCCGGCGCCAGGCGGCGCTGCTCCGCCAGCTCCATGAAGTAGAGCAGGATGTTCTGGTGTGCCGCGCTCTGCCCGGCGCGGTCCTCGACGCCGAACGCGCGCGAGGTCAGCTCGTAGAGCATGTCCCGGTCGGCCCTCGGCACGCCGAGCAGCCAGCAGATGACATGCACGGGCAGCGGGCCCGCCACGTCCCGCACGAAGTCGCAGTCGCCCCGCGCCACGGCCGCGTCGACGAGACGCCGTGCGATGCGGCGCATCGCCTCCTCCAGCTGGGACACGGCGCCCGGCGTGAACCATCGGTTGACCAGGGCGCGCAGCTGACCGTGGCGCGGCGGATCGGTGAGCGCCAGCATCTTGCCGCCGGCCGGGTCGCCCCGGCCCTGCGCGGTGCCGAGCAGGATGCCTCTGGCCGAGCTGAACGTCGCGGGATCCTTGTAGATGCGCATCGCGTCGTCGTACTTCGTGACCGCCCAAAACCCGGGCCGGCCCTCCTGCTCGTTCCAGAACAGCGGCTGTTCGGCGCGCAGCCGCCGCCAGACCGCGTGGGGATCGCCGTCGGCGTAGAGATCGGGATCGGCGAGGTCGGTCACGACTCGGTGATTTTCTTGATCGCGGCGAGCAGGCGCGGACCATCCACCGAGCACGGATGGTGCAACTCCAGCCGGACGCCGTCCGGCCGCGGCTTGGCGAGCAGATGCGCCTCGTCATCCGGGAAACTGTCGAGTACCTCCATGACGGCGGGTACGCCCTCCAGACGGTCGAACGAATAGAAGTTGAAGTGGAAGCGCACGCCCTCGGCCGGGCCGAGCCGCCGCTGCAGGGACACCGAGATGTGCCGCCGGTCGCCGAGCTCACGGCGATAGCCGCGGACGTGCTCGAGCCAGGTCCGGGTCGGGTCGCGCGGCGGGAACACGACGGGAACGACCTGATAGAGGCAGCCGATGGTCTCGCGGTACGGCCCACGGCGCGAGTTGGCCAGGTCGTGCACGACGAACGCACCGGCCGGGCGCAGCACCGTCGCGAGCGCCTCCCCGTAGGCGGCGAGCAGACGGGCGGCCGCTTCGCGCGTCTCGATCCCCGGCGGCAGCTCGACCAGCGTCTGCGACACCTCCCTCGGCTCGCCGACGGTGCTCCCGGCCACCAACGGCCCGGCGTCGCTCAGCCGTCGCGTCCATTCCGCGTGCACGGCGGGGGTGTCGAAGACCAGGCGGCTCTGTGCCGCGTACGAGCTGAAGGGATCGCCGCCAGCAACCGGCGGCAGGCTGCCGGTGCGGTAGGTCTCCCAGAGGCGCGCCAGGAGCAGCGCGCCGCCCGGCGCGTCCAGGACGATGTGGTGCGCGGCGACGACCGCGACCTGCGGCCCTTTCTCGCACCCGGCGAGGGCCGACCGCACGAGCGGGTCGCGAGCCAGGTCGTACGGCCGCTTCACGAACTCGGCGACGTTGTCCGTCCGGGCGACACCTTCGGATCCCTGCTCCGCCACCCACCCCACCACGTCGCCCCCGTGGACGCCGAAGCGCAGGCGCAACGCCGACTCGGCGCCCACGACCAGCGCCATCGCGTGCTCCCACCGCGCCGGGTCCACCGGCCGGGGCAGGGGCAGGGCGAGGCCGAGGCTGTAGGTCGTGCCGCCCGGCTCACGCTCGGCCGAGAGGAAGAGGTCGCGCTGGGTGGGGGAGACGATCTGCCGGCCACCGGGGACCGGAGGATCTCCTGTTCGCTTTCGTTGGAGCTTCATGGCACCCCCATCCTGCCTCGTTCCCGCGCCCACGTGGGTCCCGGGACATTCGAACCGGTGAATCGACGAAGTCGCCCTGACGCGCTCGGGGATCTACCCACCATGGCCGACGCTGCATCTATGGCTCCACCGGTGGCGCGTACGTGGCCGACGACAGGCGACGCGAGGCACGCGTGGGGCTTGCTTCCTCGGCCGCACCTGGGGGCGTCCGTCAGCGGGCACGCTGTCAGAGCCCTAAGCGGACAGCTTCTTCGCCACCGAACTCGTGGCCGTCGAAGCCAGCGGCGTCAGCGGCCCCGATAGGTTCTGTCAGACAGCTTGCGAGGTCGTAGATCGCCTGCCGTTCCTGACCCTCAGCAAAGCCCCCGCCTGTCAGGGGGTAGCGATCGATGACGGCATGCTCGGGTGCGCTCACGTGATGCCTCTCCATCGGTTGGCGCAACCTCATCGGTGGTGCGAGTGACGGCGACCTTAGGTGCGGGAGGGCGGGCGATCCGGCCGGCGCCGAGGCGGCCATGGCCAGCGGAGGTCGCAGGGCAGAGGTCCACAGGGCTGCTCCGCACCACGTCTCGTCGCGCAGGAATCACTGGGGTGCGTGAAGCATGACGCCGCTGCCAGAAGTCAGGGTCGCGGCGTTCATGCCGATTCACAGCTGGCCGCGAGTGCATCGATGGAAGACGGGGCTGCTCGATCCAGAGTTATCTCATAGTCTTGGAGATCGTCATTCGTGACCGCTGCTGCTTGAGTGCGCCGGTACGTCGATGTCGAACGGGGGAGCTGGACTGATGCTGCGCGGACCCGTCACAGTGTCCCAGGCGCGGGACACTGTGAGCCATTTCCATCCTGCGTAGCGGTTCGCTTCGACGTGGTGCAGAACGAGGATGGCCTGGACGATCGCGGTGGCTCGGCGTGGGCAGGATCGCAGCTTGACCAGGATCTTCCAGGTCTTGAGTGTGGCGATCGCTCGTTCTCCGTGGGCGCGGATCTTCGCGTGGGCCCGGTTCACGGCCTTCTGCCTGTGTGACAGCTTTGGCCGAAAGCGGCGCCGCTTGAACGGGGTGCGTACGCTGCCGTGGGCGCCTTGGTATCCCTTGTCGGCGAAGGTCATCACGTCCGCGCTGGTCAGGGCATCGATGATGCCGTGACTGCGTGCGGCGGTCAGGTCGTGTGCCGAGCCGGGTAGTGCCGGTGATGCCCACACGAGCCGGCCGGCGGCGTCGGAGATGACCTGCACGTTCACGCCGCGGCGTTTGTGTCTGCCGCTGTAGTAGGGCTTCTGCTCGGCGACCCGGTCGATCGGGATCAGCGTGCCGTCCAGGATCGCGTACGCCAGCAGCCGGATGCGTCGCATCGCGGTGTCCAGGTCGTCGGCTGCCGATCTGAGCAGGGCTATCGCCTCCTGGACGTAGCGCCAGGCGGTGGCGACGCCGATCTCGAAGCCGGCCGCGAGTCGGGTGTGGGTGTCACCGTTACGCAGATGGGCCAGAGCCAGCAGCGCCTGCCGGCCGGGCTCAAGGCGTCGCCACCGGGATCGGCGTTGCTTACGGTGGCCGCGGATGCGTTCGGCGAGGTGGTTCAGGGTGCGGCTGGACAGCGGAATCGTTGCGGGCTAGGACAGTAGGTTCACGTGGTCGGCTGAGCAGGGACGTGCCGTGTCCTGACCGCCTGGCGCTGGGCGGCACGGCGAGGAACGCGAGGTGGTAGTGGGGCTCACTGGGTCGGTCTTTGGTGAGTAGCCGATCGAGTAGGTCGAAGCGATCGGTGTGGGGGCCTGCGGCATCGCTTAGGCGGATGGGGTAGTTCGCTGGCGGCGGGATGGGGCGGTATCGGTGGAAGCCGACGGTGGCGGCGGTGGCGTCGTCCGACACCGGATTGAGGTACGGCATGCGGCACACCTGCGACGGCAGATCCGCGGCCCTCGAACGAGACCGCCGAAGCAGTCCTCCGTCACGACGGTGAACACGCCGACGATGTTGGCGAGGTCAGGCCCGCGATTTCTCGTCGCCTGTCACCGCAGGTCCAGTACGCCCCGGTCGAGGACCGGCCGGCCCCGACCGTCGAGCGCCTGGAAGAAGGCACCACCCGGCCGGTGCCACACCAACACCGTGAGGGTGTCACCGGGGAACAGCGGTGCGCTGAGCCGGGCGCTGATCCGGCGTACCCGGCCGGGGTCGCCACCTGCCACCGAGTGGAGCAGCGTCCGAGCGGCGACGCCGTACGTGCAGAGGCCGTGGAGGATCGGGCCGGGCAGCCCGGCGGCGGTGGCCACCGCCGGATCGGAGTGCAGCGGGTTGCGGTCACCGTTGAGTCGGTAGAGCAGGGCCTGGTCGGGGCGGATGTGGTGTCGGGCGGTGTGGTCGGGGTGGCCGGTCGGATGCTGCCGGTCCGGGGGCGGCGTGCGCCGGCCCTCGGCGCTGCCGGCCCGGATCACGAACATGATGCGCTCAACGGTGGCCAGGGGTGTGCCGTCGGGGTCGTGGATCTCCGACCGGTGGTGGACCAGGGTTCCGCTGCTGCGGTCGTGGATCTCTCACCGCCACGCATGACCTGTCGCGAGCCGAGTCCAAAGTTATCGCCCCCGCCTACACGTCCTCCAAAGCCGCGCTCACCATGCTGACGACCCAGTACGCCAAGGCGCTGACCGACATTCGCATCAACGCGGCCGATCCGGGTTACACAGCGACCGGTCTCAACGGCAACTCCGGCCCGCAAACCGTCACCGAAGGCACCGACGCCATCGTCGGCCTTGCCACCGAAGGACCGGGACACCGCTCCGGGCGTTTCGTCGACCGTGCCGGTGAGATCAAGTGGTCTTGAACCGCTGATCGCTGGTGGGCGCGTCGGCGGGCAGCGCCCCCTGTCGGCCGACGTGTCCCCTCGAAGCCGCCTGGACACGCGACGGCTTGGTGGTCCGCTTCTCGCAGTAACAGGAGCCGCCTGCACGGGGGTGGCTCCGGCGGTTGCACACGGGTGGGTCCCACTGTCGCGGAGAAAGCCGGTCAGGGGACGCGTGACCGACCGACATCCGCATCTGCCGCCGATCGTGCGCGCCAACCGGCGGCCCGGACATTGTCCAGCCGGCCGCCAGGCGATGAGGCTGCCACCACGAGACCACCCGCAACTGTCGAAGAGAGCGCGTCTGCGTCTCGGCGATAAGCCGCGGTCAGCCGATATCCCAGGACGCGAGGTGAGTGCCGCAATGCAGGCATTGGAATAGATACGCGGTGGGCTCACCGTTGCGATCGAGCCGGTGCAGGAACTCTTCGGTTTCCTCGGGTGACCAGCCCAGTTGCCGGTGGCTCGCCCGAAGCATGTTCAGGGCGTCCGGATGAGGTTCGACATCGCGGTAGCCAGCCGGGCCGAGAAAAGCCGCGCCATCGCCGCAGTGGTAGAGCCATGACTCTTGCTGCCAACCGGTGAAGCCAGGGGTCCGGCGAGTGATCTCTTCGATGACGTGGTGCGGCACGCCCTCAGGCACGTCGATCGCGTCGCTGAACTCGGCAGGCATGTCCAGGAGGTCGCTGCCATTCGTGGCGACGGCAACGACGACGAGCGCCCTGGAAGCCTCCCCGGAGTAGATGCAGTGCAGGCAAAGAGTCCCGGGTTGTCCGCCGTAGATCGGTCCCCGGTAGCGAATTTGCCGAAGTTGCCCGCAGACGCTGCATTCGTGCTCAATCTGCATCGCCGAGCCCGTGGCTAAGGGGTCAGGGTGGTATCGAAACACCGGCTCGGTCACGAGCCTATCATGCCAACTGTTGGTCACAGCCCCGACAGGGCTGCTGGTCCTACCACCTCGCGCACGCCTTCAGGCCCGGTCGGAGGACCGTCGATCTGGTGGGTTCGATGCCCGTCGGCGCCCTGTTTTGCCGCGACCCGCGGTCTATCTGTGGGGACTGAGCCTCGTCAGACGGCGACGGGGCTGACGAGACTGTCATTGGTCCTCTGTGCTGAACCGCTGCCGGCGAAGCCAACGTCCGCCTGCCGCCGTCGCCAGCCCGCACGCTGTGGGAGGGACGCGGGTGCGGACGACTGGGATCATGGGCCGATGATGCATTCGTTCCATCTCGCGCTGCTTCCGCCGGCCTTGACCTTGCGCACACTGCGTCGCAGGCCTCGGGCGGCTGGGCTGCGGCACGCCGAATGCCTCGCGCTCATGCGACTCGGCTCCCCGGCGTTGTCGGTGGAACGGATGCAGCTGCGACGCCTTGCGATGTTCGCCGAATGGGACGACGAATCGGCGTTGGAGCGGTTCCTCGCAGACGACGATCTAGGGCGGCAGCTCGACGACGGATGGCATGTGCGACTGCAGTACCTGCGGCGTTACGGCGAGGTGGCCGCCCTCGCCGGCCTGCCGGTGCAGGCGGGCCGGTGGGATCCGCAGGAGCCTATCGTGGCCGTCACCCTCGCCCGGCTCAAGGTTCTCGAACTACCCCGGTTCCTGAAGTGGGGGCGGCCCGTCGAACGCTTGGTCGCCGGTCACCCCGGCACCACGTTCGCCACCGCAGCGGTACGCCCGCCCCACACGTTTTCCACCTTCACGATCTGGCGCAGCGTCCGCGAGATGACCGACATGGCCCACGGCCGCAGCGCCGTCCCACAGGCCCATACACACACCGTCGCAATAGCTGAACAGCATCGCCGGGACTTCCACCACGAATCCGCGTTCATGCGGTTCCGCCCTCTGTCCGAACACGGCACCTGGGAGGGGCGCACCCTTCTCCCCTGAGCGACTCGAGAACCACGCTTGATCAGATGCACACACATGCCGCTGGTCGCGCGGTCACGCCGAAGGTCGGGCGCCTTGCCGGGCAGACGCATATCGGTTGTGGCGCCCGTGCACCATCAAGGCATGAGCGCGTTGATGGACCAACTGCCGGCTTTGCTCGGCGTCCTCGTCGGAACAGGCGGGACCATCCTCGCCACCTTGATCGCGGACCGCTCGCGGTGGCAGCGACAGCAGGCGGCGCGGTGGGACGAGCGCCGGCTTCAGGCGTACGTCGAGTTTGCCAACGCAGTCAAGGAAGTGCACACGTACGCGCTCCGGATCGCCAACCTGAACGCGCTTCGTCACGGTGTCGATCGTGAAAACGCCCTGGCCAGGATGGAAGAGGCCGATATCCGGCGCACCAAGACATGGGAGAGTGTCCTTCTCCTGGGCGACGCCGCATCGATCACTGCGGCCCGCGAGTGGCGCGCCGCAGTGACGGACATCGCCCGTTACGCCCGCGGCATGACTTCCGCGGGGTTCGAGCTGGCTGCTGGGCTCGGCCATGCCAACGAGACACGCGATCGCTTCTACCAGGCGGCTCGGGCGAGTCTCGGCATCCGGGGATCGGCCGTGCCCCAGTCGGACTGGCTGGCGGGAAAGTTGGACATCGGCACACAGCAGGACGCCTGAGCGAGCGGTACGCGTCGGCTCTCGCCCTGGAGAGCCCGTCGGGATCGACTCTTCGTTGCGGCGGTCTCCTGCCTGATGGCAGAGCGAGCAGCACGGCGTAGCACACCAAGGTCACATACACGCTTCCGCCGCTGATAAGGCGCGGTGATCGTGGGCGTGCTTCCCGATCGACCGATGCGGCTGAGGAAGCCAGCGCTGGTGCCGACCGTAGCGCTGGGCCGGCAGGTCACGAGCGGTCGGCGGCCCGGTGCGAGCCCGGTCTAGGGGGAGCAGGTTGGGAGCAGCGGGGTGCCCTGAACAGCTTTGAACAGCATCCAACGGCATCGAACAGCACTCAACTGCACCCACCCCTGCCTGCGGATCCACGTTCTCCCAGGTCAGAGCAGGTGCGGCGTCCTGCTTCCCGCGGAGTGCTCCGCGGTTCTGCGATGTAGTCGACAACGCTCTATGTCGCCTGGCAGGGGAGTGTGCGCAGGTCAAGGCGGTAAGGAGCCATTGGTTGGCCTGGCCTTGCAACTGGGAGCAGATTGGGTGCAGGTTGGCGAAGAGGTCTCCGTGCCCGAAGTGCTCACTGATGCCGGACAGAGACGAGGCGCTTTGACCTGCGGTGATGGAGATGGAGCGGTGCGGCGTGACCTCCCAGTAGATGTCGAAGTGGTCAGGCGTTGCTGCTCCCGCGATGGCTGGCGCCGGCCGACGTCTCGGTTCGCCTAAGGTCACGTCTTTAGGTGTGCTGCGGATCGATGTGGAGCGTTGTGGGTGAGCTTGCTGGGAGTCCGCCGCAGTTCCACCATTCGAGACACTGATCCCACGGGAAGCGTTCTGACCTGGCCCTTCAGGCTGGTGGACTCTTCGGCGGAACCGAAGGCGTCAGCACTGGCAGGCCGCGTGGAAGGCTCCCATGCTGATCAGGCGATCGAACTATCCATGACGCACGTTCCCGCAGGCTGCGGGTTTATGGGGCTCAGATCCCACTTCTGACGAATGACGGCAGGTGCTTGGCTGCCCTGCCGAATGGGTCCTGGTCTCTACGCTGTGCCCATGCAGGTCTTCCTTCCCGTTCTGTCGGCAGCGTTAGGGGCCGTCGTCGCCTTCGCCAGCGTGTGGTTGACCCAGCGCCGCACGGACAGCCGGTCTTTGCAGGAGCGCCGTGAACAGCGCCTGCTCCCCGCCTACTTGCGTTATCACTGCCATGTTCGCGAATGGGTCAAATCGATCGAGGGGCACGCACGGGCTGGTGGCATCACGGACGAATCCAATGACTTGATGCGGTCCGCCTTCGACAGTCTTAAAATGTCAGGCTACGAGATCGATTTGTTGGCCCCTCCTCACATCTCACGTGCAGCCGAGGAAGTTGAAGACCAGCTCTTGAGGCTCACCGAGAATCTGGGGTATGACCTGCGTCTTGCGTCTTTGAGTGCCGCCTCTGTTCCTGTCACCCGAGAGGTGATCAAGGAGGAGTTATTCCAGATAAGCGACGCAAGAATGACTTTGATGGTGCTAATGCAGCAAGATCTAGGTATACGAGTCATGGATGACTCGAGCATTGGAGTGCGAGACGAGAATCGGCTACTTCAGCAATAGCCATGACGGGCCAGGTCTCGGTCGCCGCTACAACTCACTGTGGAGTTGTCAAGGACCGAACGACGAGTGACCGTGCCCGCTGCGTTCCCGCGGCGGTACACCGTGAGCCGTCAGCGAACGCGGCCACGAAAAGCCCGACCTGGTCATCGGCGCAGCCGGCGTTGAGCACCAACCACGAGCCGGGCGCCAGCGGTGCCACCGGCCACGGCGGCGGCCCGTCGTCCGGATCTGTCGCGAGTCGGATGCCACGAGGCGTTTACCACCGCTGTGACCATGAGGACCTGACCGGTGCAAACGCGAGCCGGAGCGTCGCCTGCCGCGGAGAATCTGGTCCCGGTACTGCTGGAAGGTGTGCCGGACAGCGGTTAGCGACCGCCCGGCTGTCTCATGCCGTCTGGATCGGTCACATGGTCATCGAGGTCACCGCCCAGGCACCCGAGCTGGTGGACCGGGCTCGTGCCGCCGGCACCTGGCCATATCAGACTTGGACCCCTCAGGCGTAGCGCCCACACGTTCGGGGCCCGGCCGGCCGCTTTGGGAGCCCGCTCCACATCAGCGGGCTCTCCGCAGCCCGGCCTGACTCGAACGGTGCTGCCACCAGAGCGGGAGCGCATGGGCAAGGTTCGAGCCGAGCGATGCACGCCTCCCCGGTGTCCGGCTCCCCCGGGTTGTCGGCACGCTTCCCGGCGGGCGGTGCCTGGCCTGACGAACGCCGTCAGCGGGCCGGCCAGAAACCGATCATTATCCGCTCGGGGCCGACGGTGCGCCCGACCGGATCGAAGTCGGGCGAGCGCAGCAGCGCCCGCATCTGGGCCCTGCCTGCGACGTCGACGCGTACCCGGTAGCGGCCGGGAGGGCCTACTGGCAGAAGGTCGCTTACGGGGGCCATGTCGAGCAGGTGCGACAGGTACACGGTGCCGGTTTGCAGGGTGACCGCCGTGCTGTCGGTATCCGGCCACGTCGTGGAATCGACGGCCGCGGGTTCTCCGTCCCACGCCTGCACGGTCACCGACGCCCGACAGGTGGCGTTCGACGGGCTGGCGACAAACAGTGCGTCGCGCCCGCTCCAGCAGATGCGGTCCTGACTGAAGTCGGGGTCGCCGATATCGTCGGCGCGCTCGTCGAGCACGAGGAACAGGCCGTGGTCGGCGGCGACCGTGCCGCTGACGCTGCCGAGCAGATGTACCACCGTCACCTCCGCAGGGATATCCCAGCGTCACCTCCGCAGGGATATCTCAGGCCGACGCCGCACGGCGCCGGCCTGGGATATGGTTACCCGACTAACTGTCTACTGATGCACCTGGAGACTGCCCCGCTCAGTGGTTGCGGATCGGCCACGTCAAGGCCCCGGCAGAACCGTCTATTTCGCTTGGCACCGACAAAATACCTTCCGCGGCTGACGTAGCAGTTCATCGGCCCCACGACCGCCTGCTCAGCGAAGCCACCACCGCCGAAAGTCGGTGCGAGCAGGCGACGACCGTCAGTCGCCCGCCCGACAACCTCAGTGCCAGGGATGAAAGGCAGATCCGGCAAGGGTTGATACGACCCGCGAAAGCGGCTGGTACCGGCGAAGTTGACCCCTGCCGCGCTCACGTCGACGAGCAACTGCCCATCGATGGCCACCGGTTCAGGCAACTGACAAGATTCAAGACCTTGGGCCCGCCGAAGCGGGCACACTGCACGGCTCGCATGATCAGCACCGTGTACCGCGCCCGGCAGCAACCGGCCCACGCACAGTCCGACTCCATGATGTCCATCCGGTCCGATCGGCGAAGCGGGTGGTCCGCAAGGCTGTCGTGCCGAAGAGCGTGCGTAGGGCCAGCTAGGTGTTCTGTCCAGAGAGGTTGGGGACGCGGCTGGCGGGGGGCTGCCGAGTGCGGTGTGGTGGCGGTGATTGTTGTTTGTGTGGAGCCAGGCGGGCAAGGCGGCGCGTCGGGCGGACTCCGATCGGTAGGGCTTGACGCCGTGCGGATGCTTGTGCGGCGAGGCGCAACGACCCTGCTCGAACACGCCCGCGCTTCCTGGACCGCCATCTTCCGGAACTATTTCAACGACCCGAACCAGTTCAGGAAGGCCGCCGCGTTTCTCAGCTTCGCCATCGAGCAGCTCACCGACCTCATCGAAGGGTCGGGCTGGGAGCGGGAGTATCCCCGTGACGTCTGGCAGCTGCGCTTGTCTCGGCTACATCCCGCCGCCGCGTTACGGCAACTCAACCACACCGATATTCAGCAGCGCTGGCTCGTCGACTGCGCGAAGCGGTGGCTGCACTGGCGGCTGACCGTCGAGGAGAAGTCGATCAATACCGTGTCGGCCGATCTGCTGGCGCTGCGCCGGCTCTCGGCCTTTTTGACCGTGACCGGGCAAGCGCGCTACTCGATCCGCCAGCTTACCCGCCCAGTACTGGAGCAGCACATCGCCTGGCTGCACCAGCAACCGCAGCTCGGCAGCAGTGCCACCATCCGCGACAGCATCAGCGCCCTGGCGGTCTTCCTCCCGGCGTTGCAGGACCAGAGGACTGGGCGCCCGACCTGCCCCGAAACGCCGTCATCTACGCCCCGGACTACCCGAGAACGGATCCCGCTACGCGCCGGCGGCCTGAACGCCCACATCATGACCCAGGTCCGCGCGCACCTGCCCCGCTGGCCCCAGCCCGACGGCCGATTCCTGACCGAGCCATGCTGGCCACCGGGCTGCGCGTCGGTGACGCCTGCGCGTTCGGCTACGACCCGATCGTCCGCGACCGTGACGACAACCCGTACATCCGGTACTGGAACCACAAGATGCGCCGCGAAGCCTACGTCCCCATCAGCCTGGCAACGCTCGACAAGATCCGTGAACAACAGACCAGGGTGCGCGAGCAGTACCCGGCGGAGACTGCGGCATACCTCAGTCAGCCAGCTCCCCGGGGCCGGCCCGTTGACGGGTTGAGCGTTGGGGGCGGCCTCCCCAAACACGAGGTGGTCGTGCGGCTGTTGCCTGCGGTCCAGGGCAGGTCACCGCGTCTGGTGCCCGTGTTCAGTTGCTTGAGGATGCGGGCTTATGGCTCTCGAAAGAGGATGCGACACGTTGCTGTAAACGTTCGGATTGAGCGACTGACCCACCGCTCACACCAAGACCCTGCCGAGCCGCATGGTAGAAGCGATCACGTCGCGTGTTGGCCTGCTCGATGATTTCGGGTAGCGGCTGGGAAGTCTCCCCGACGCTACGGGCTCGGTGCTCGAGCCTCCAGACCGCCTCTCGCCAATCTTGCGCTGCAGCGACGGTGGCGGCGTCCCCAAGCAGCAGGACGTTTTCCCATACGAGGGTGTGCCTGAGGTCGGCGTTGGCGAGCAGAGCGAGTGCCGCTGTTTCGTCCAACCCCGAGCGGTACGCGTCACCGGCGTTCATGGACAGGACCTTCAGGGATACTGCCTGGATTTCCTTGAGCACTTGGGCGAACTCGCTGTACGCCTCCATCCGTCGTTCGTCCCATCGCACGGCCTGACCGCGTTTCCACTGGCTTCTGCTGGACAGGGCGGTCGCTAGACCTGTAGCCAGGGCACCGACGACGACGCCCAGTAGTGCCGGTAGCTGTGAGACGAACGCGTCCATCGCTCAAGGGTGTCACCCAGCGGCAACTCATGGATGGCGCCGGATTCACCGTTAATGCGACCCGCTGATGTCCTACAGCGCCGGAAACCGATTCCGTCGGCGTCCGCTTGCCTGATACCGCGACGGGCCGCTTCCCGTGATGCTCGCATCATGATCACCGTGATTCTGACCGGGGACGCTGGGAAATCTGGCTATCCGTCCGATCATTATGCGCGCGACGTGGAACGTACAGGAGTTGGTAAGGCGGTTCCCTCACGATGGAGTGAAGGCCTCCGGTTGTGGAGTGGATCTGTCGAGGAACCGCTCCGGCAACCAGGAGGCCTTCATGCTCCACCGTAATGCTGCTCTGACCCCACGCGCGCGTCTGCGGCTTGCGCGTCTGGTCGTGGACGAGGCCTGGCCGGTCGCCAGGCGGCACGGCGTTATGACGTCTCCTGGCGCACGGCCAAACGCTGGGCAGATCGTTACCGCGCGCAGGGCGCTGACGGTATGCGGGACCGTTCGTTTCGCCCCACCACAGCCCGACACGCACACCGCAGCCCGTGGTCCGCAAGGTCGTGCACCTGCGCTCCAAGCAGCGCCTCGGCCCCGTCCAGATCGGCGGGCGCCCGCCACCCCTCGGCCAGTCCTTTGTGGATGACAGCCGCGACCCGCAAGGGAAGAACAGGAATCGACGGACCGCCGAACCATTTGCTCGGGTGGTCCTGGGGCTGCTGACGAGCAGTACGCTGCCCTTGCGGTCGGCTTGCTCAACGGCGAGGGCGAGTGGACGCTCACCGAGCGCCTGGGCGTACGTGGGTCGTCCGCGCACTCGCCACCTGTAGACCACGCCGTCGACCGTGATGAGCCGAGAGCCCTTCGTGGTCAACGCCACGTCGGTCCCCTCGCCATCAGATGCCGGTGCCTGCAGCCAACCACGCCGCACCAGTGGTCGGGGTACACAGGGGGCACAGGACACCGTCAAACGTGGTCGACCAGCAACCAACGATGGCAGCCGGAGACGGTGTGTGACCAGGGACCGACCAGCATTCCTGCTGGTGGCGGGACACCGGCTCTTAGTTCCGCTCCAAGGTTTGAACGCCGTAGCATGCGCGCGTGTCAGATGACCCGATCTTCACGGCAGTGCTCGACAGCTTGCTTGAGTGCCTGGCGTTCTTCGAGCTGTGCGACGACGAGACACTCCACCCGGACATTGCCGTGCAGCAGATCGATGATGCAGCGTCCCGCCTGGGCGCGCTAGAACCTGCCGATCGGGCGCGTCTAGCCGCCGCCATCGCAGCCAGAGCGGAGAACTTCCAACCGCCCTACCGCCAGTTCGTCGAAGATGCGCCGGAGGCGTTCGGTCTCCTGGACGAGGACGATTGACCGAGCACCGCAGCCTGAGCTGTCGACAGCAACGGTGACAGCAACCGGCCCGGACGAAGAGGTCGGGTTGACCAGGCAGGTGGTCAACAAGTCCGGGAAGTATGGCCGGCTGCTGTCACGGGTGGACCTGTTCCAGGTTGTAGCCGCAGGTAGCGGTCGTTATGGAGTAGCCGACGGTGGCCGTCGCCAGCACGAGGCCAACACCGACGCCGAGGGCTGCTGCGCCTTTGGTGGACAGCCCAGTTCGCCAAACGCATACGGCAGTCACCACTGCGGCCGGGGGCAGCGAGAACGCGAGGGAGAGCCATACGGTCTCGCGCAACACCCATACCAACCAGGCTGGGTCTCCAGTGAGTTCCTCGCACGGCACCGGGTGTGCGGGCATAGGTGCCGCCGCCAGCGGCGCGGTGGCCAGACCAGCGAACGCGTATGCCAACAGTGTCCAGCCCATCGCAGCCCGGATCCTCGGCCAGTTATTCACAACACGGGACTGTGCCAGAGGCCGCCGAAGACGGCTACGGCGTTGCGCGTCCGTTTCAGGCGTCGCACCGGGAAGTGCGCCCAGGAGGCGTCGCCTACAGCAGGTGGCGGGTTCGGCGCGGATATTGGCGGGGTGTTGGAGAAGCGGGCGACGGAGTTGACCCGGTGGACCATCCACGGCGAGCGGGTCGTGTACGACACCCGGCGGGCGCGGTTGGGTATCGCTGAGGTGGAGTTGCCAGACGGCGTGCGCTTCGAGCAGTACGTGATCCGGGCTCCCCGGGTCGGCCATGGTCGCCGTCCTCGACGATCGGGAGCGCCTGTTGTTGATGCGGCGGCACCGGTTCGTGTTCGACCGGTGGGTGTGGGAGTTACCCGGCGGTTACGCCGACGAGGAGCAGCCGGCGCAGTGCGCGGTACGGGAGGTCGAGGAGGAAACTGGCTGGCGACCTCATGGGGTGGAGTCGTTGCGCTCCGACCACTGTTCCAGATGAGTCGCGGTCAGCAACTCGGTCATAGGATCTCCCTTACCGCCCCAAGATAGGGCGTCGGGGCGACAGTTTCGCTGCCGCGATGCTGCCTCCGTCTCGCGACTTCGCCGGCGGCCCCGGCCCCGACGCCATGCTCGGGACGGACCCTGACTGCACTGCTTCCGCTTATGCCGCATCGCGCTGGGCAGCGTCCCGCCAGGCTCCCGCATGTGCCGTCGCGCGGATCATCCGGTCCTTCCGGTCCGGCCACGATCCGCCCCGAATCTACGATGGCTTGATGACCATTTCCGACCGCGTCACCACGGACGAAGCCCGGGTCGAGGAGGCCCTGCGGCTGCTCTCCGGCGTGCCCGTCGAGCTGAATGTCGCCGTCAAGCGGCTCAGCCGTGGCAGCGGTGTCTACGCTTGGTGGGCTGCTCCCTCGGTCTTTCCCGACCTCCCCGGGCTGCCGAATGAGAACGTCCCGTCAGTACGGCTGCTGTACCTCGGACGGGCGACCAATTTGCGGGGCCGGATCCTGCGCAACCATCTGAGGCGTTCGGGCAGTTCGACTCTGCGTCGTACCCTGGCCGGACTTCTGCTAGCCGAGGGCTACCGGACGACCTGGACCGACCGTGTCGTCCTGGTCCCCGAGGATGAGGCGCGGCTGACCGCATGGATACACAGGCATCTGCGCTTGACGTGGGTGGAGGACGCGGAGCCGGCGACCATCGAGGCGGCGCTTGTCCGGCGTGTGCACCCACCGCTCAACGTACAAGGCGTCGACCCCGAGCATCTCCAATCGGCCGTGGTCGCGGCCAAGAACTCATACAACGCCAGCAGCCGCCCGGCCGAGCCTCCGCGAATGCCGTAACTGGTTGCCCGCCACACGCACGGGTGCGACTGGCGCTCATGCCGCCGATCTGTTGCTACGCGGTGTCATTCCACCCCGATCGAACCGGCTTCCGTCGTGCCGGCCAGAGCAGGAATTGATGGATTACGCCTCGTCGCCGGGATCGAGCCAGCGCCGGAGTGCGTAGGCGAGTCATGGATAAGTGCGCTCTCTCGAGGTTCGGGGTGAAAAAGTGTGCGAAAGATAGCTGTCATCGCGGAGCCCGGCGTGTGCGACGCTTGGGGGGCGTCCCGCCACGCACGATCCGCAGCACCCGCCTGGTCGACCTGGTCAACACCCTCGACCCCAAGCTCGTCGCCGCAGCACTCGGCCTCGACCCGCAAGCCCCGCTGATCTACCTCGCCGACCGGATCGACCTGGACCGACTCCAGGAGTTCAGCGGCCCATCCCAGTCGAGGGCGTAGATAGCGGCTGCTGACCCTCTCTACATCTCCACCCACAGGGAACCGGGCTCACAGCTCGGCAGGAACTCGCCGCTCATGCGATGCTTGCCGCCGCCTCCACCCTCCAGTGAGAACCCCAACGCAGCCCACTATCCCAGCCGTCAACAGCACCGATCCGCTGATGAAGTCAGCCACACGGTTCGGCCAGGGCAAGATCGAGGGAGTGGTGAACAGACCAAGGACAAACGGTTCAAGCACGGCTCCGGCGGGGACGACAAAGCGGGCCGCCACCCCCCACAGATTCGGCCGCCGCGCGATCGCGCCCACCAGTCCGAGCGGTCCGCCCACAACCATCGCAGCCAGGAGCCAGTGCCGGTTGGCCGTCCAAACACCCGGATCGAACATTCCGAAGGCTATCCCCACGCCGTAGTGCACCACGCAAGCGGTGAGCAAGGAGACCGCTCCGGCGGCAAAGGCCGAGACGGGGCGACGGACGAGCCACCCGGACCCCGCTGCCAGCCCGGCCCAGACCGACCCGGCATTGACCAGTTGGCTGAGCGTCAACCGCGCGGCAAGCAGCGTGTTTGCCTTGCCTTCAAGCTGACTCAGGGTCGTCACGTTCGAGGCAAGTGACACCAGAGCCAGCACGCTGGCCGCGGCAACCACCAGCCACCATCCCCGTCGATCCATAGCAAGAGGTTACGCACTAAAGGATCACCCCTCCGGACAGGACCGTCGCAGGGCTCGGTTGACCCAAGTCGCCCTGGACGAACCTGTCCGCTTTCGACGGTGCCTGACACACGTTCACGTGAACATGTGCCCCTTTGCCGAAGCTCTTGTTCGAGGTGAGCAGGGTGGAGCCCTTCTCGTATCGCTTGGAGATGACCTGGAAGACGAGGTTGGCTTGGGCGGGTTCCAGCGGCTGGTAGCCGACCTCCGGGACGTAGCCAGCGTTCGCGGCTTTGCCGAAGAGAGTGCGTCTGCGTCTCGGCGATAAGCCGCGGTTAGCCGATATCCCAGGACGCGAGGTGAGTGCCGCAATGCAGGCATTGGAATAGATACGCGGTGGGCTCACCGTTGCGATCGAGCCGGTGCAGGAACTCTTCGGTTTCCTCGGGTGACCAGCCCAGTTGCCGGTGGCTCGCCCGAAGCATGTTCAGGGCGTCCGGATGAGGTTCGACATCGCGGTAGCCAGCCGGGCCGAGAAAAGCCGCGCCATCGCCGCAGTGGTAGAGCCATGACTCTTGCTGCCAACCGGTGAAGCCAGGGGTCCGGCGAGTGATCTCCTCGATGACGTGGTGCGGCACGTCGTCAGGCACGTCGATCGCGTCGCTGAACTCGGCAGGCATGTCCAGGAGGTCGCTGCCATCCGTGGCGACGGCAACGACGACGAGCGCCCTGGAAGCCTCCCCGGAGTAGATGCAGTGCAGGCAAAGAGTCCCGGGTTGCCTGCCGTAGATCGGTCCCCGGTAGCGAACTTGCCGAAGTTGCCCGCAGACACTGCATTCGTGCTCAATCTGCATCGCCGAGCCCGTGGCTAAGGGGTCAGGGTGGTATCGAAACACCGGCTCGGTCACGAGCCCATCATGCCAACTGTTGGTCACAGCCCCGACGGGGCTGCTGATCCCCACCACCTCGCACACGCCTTCAAGCCCGGTCAGAGGACCGTTGATCTGGCGGTGTAGAAGAAGGCGTACTCGGGCGAGCCGGAAAGACTCCCGTCGTGGGCTCGACCGGCTCGGATGTCGAACGGCCAGCCGTACTTCGTCGCGAAGGCAGCGGCCACCTCGCGCAGCGCGGTTTCACCGGTGATCGGACGAGCGGTGCCGTTCACCACCAGGTCGAGGTCTCCGCCGCTCGCGGTGATGACGCAGGACGGGTTGCGCGCGAGGTTACGGCTCTTGCGGGAGCTGGGACGGCTTGCGACGCACGGCGTCTCGTCGACCAGCACCGGCATCACCGGTGTGGCGTGCGGGCGCCCATCTGGCCGTACCGTCGAGAGCCAGCACTTCTGCACCGACCGCAGGCAGGCCAGTGCCTGACTCCAGGGTTTCAGGGTCGCGACGTCGGTGTTGAACGGCGTCGCGTCCTCCGGCCGGAAGAGCAGCTCGGCAACCGGTGTGCTGGCGGTCATGCCGGGGCTCCGGACGTGCCGTACTCGTCGTGCAGCCGCCACCACTGGTAGGGCTGGGTTTGCGGCCAGCCCTCCGGCGAGTCCTCCCAGGCCTCCTGCCGGCCGTACGGTGCCAGGTCGAGGAAGGTCCAGTTGCTGCCGAGCCGTTCTACCCCGCGGGCGGTGGTGGAGTAGGTACGGAAGATTCGTTCGTCGTCGCGGAGGAAGACGTTCAGCGCGAACCCGTCGCCGGCTCCCATGTCCGCGTTGAAGCTGTTGTTCAGCGACGAGTACCACGGGACGGCCCAGCCCATCCGTCGCCGAAACGCCATGAGGTCGGCCAGCGGGCCGTGGGACGCCAGCGCCACGGTGACGTCACGGGCGTTGAGGTGGGCCAGGTGTCCGATGTTGTCGGCGAACATCGAGCAGCCGGAGCAGACGTCGTCGGCGCCGTGCCACATGAAGGTGTAGACGACGAGCTGGCGGCGACCCTCGAACAGGTCGACCAGGCGGGCCGGCCCGTCGGGGCCCTCGAACACGTAGTCCCGATCGATCAGGGTCATCGGCAGCCTGCGCCGCGCCGCAGCGACGGCATCCAGCTGACGGGTGAGTTCCTTTTCTCTGACGCGGAGGGTGTCCAGGGCGGCTTGCCAGTCCTCGGTCGGCACGACGAGCGGCAGGTTCATGCGGCCTCTTCTCGGTCGAGGGACGTCCGGGCGGTCCGTTCCCTCAAGGGACGGACCAGGTGACGGTAGCAGCGTCCGTTCCCTTAGGGAATCCTCTTGCGTATCGTGGCGTCATGCAGCGAACGCAGTTCGGCGCCATGGCGTGCTCGATCGCCCGAACTCTCGACGTCATCGGTGAGCCGTGGTCCCCGCTGATCCTGCGCGACATCTACGCCGGCACGACTCGCTTCGAGCAGCTCCAGCGGCAGCTCGGCATCTCTCGCAAAGTGCTCGCCGAGCGGTTGAGTTGGCTGGTCGGGCACGGTGTGCTGGCTCGGCGTGAATACTCTGCCCGGCCGGTCCGCCATGAGTACACGTTGACCGACAAGGGCACGGAGTTGTGCGACCTGCTCCTGGTCCTGGTCCGGTGGGGCGACCGGTGGACCGCGAACGACGCCGGCCCGCCGGTGCTCTTCCGCCACCACGACTGCGGCGAGATCAGCCACGTGGAACTGCGGTGCGCGCAATGCGGACGACCCATGCACGCCACGGACATCGATCTGTTGCCCGGCCCGGGTGCCGATGCCGGAGCCGCCGACCGGGGGTGAACGGGTGAGGCGGTCGTCGACGTCTGGCGATCCCCACTTGACGTCTCCGCCTCAGGTGACCGTGGCGGCGGTAAGGAAGAACGTAACCGCGTACGTGAGCCGGCGCGCCACAACGGCTTCGTCGAACTGCTCCTCGAAGGCACGAGCTTCGGCCGGGTCGAGTGCGCCGCGTCGAGCAGCTGTGGCAGCCCAACTGCGGAGGCCGAGGACGTTGTCGACGGCGGTGGGATTCCTGACCACCAGCGTTCGGGGCTCGACGGTGACGTCGGCCAGGCCGTGTGCGGCGAGGAGGCCACCATGTTGGTGCGCCAGTGTGCCGTTGCGGAGGAGGACGTCAGCCCGGAACCTCAGCACGCGCCGGGCCAGGCCCTGATCGGCGATGTCGAGCACCTGGGTGTCGTAGTCGGGGTCCGCGAGGACGACGCGACCACCCCGCCGGACGACCCTGATGAGTTCCTTGATCGCCGCGTCCGGATGGGCGAGGTGTTGCAGGGTGCGGTCGGCCCAGGCCCCGTCGAATGAGTCGGCGAGGAAGGGCAGGTGATGAGCGTCGGCGACGGTGCTGTGGGTCAGGCCGCGAGCTTGCATGGCAGCAGCCATGGTCAGTGCGTGGTCCACCGTCACCACGCTGACACTGTGTTGACCCTTCAGCCTGGCTGCGCTTGCCCCCGTGCCAGCCCCGACATCGACGTAGCGACGACCAGGCGCCGGCTCGAGCAGCTGACGGACCCGCTGCTGGTACGCCTGGTAGAAGGGTTCCTCGCTGAGACGGTCCAGGACGTCGACCCACGAGTCCGGATCCGGCTGGCGGTCGACGTCGGTGAACCCGTGCATGGTTGGCAGCTTAGATCGGGGGTTGCGCTCGCGATGTCGCCTCCGACAGCAACGGTGCCGGTCGGCGGCGCTGCTCGGAGGCCGCGCGTGACCACGCACGGTCCGGTCCGGAGCCTGCCGGCGACCGGAATCTGGGAACGGGACCATCAGGAAGGGGTGAAGAGGGTGCCAGTTCCCCTCGGAGAGACGATCTCAACTGCGGGCGCTGCCCCCCGGACCACGACACGAGCCGGACAATACGTGGAGCAAGGACGCGCACTCGGACTGCCGCGACACGCAGGTCTCGGGCCACCGCCTCACCGATGACAGAGGGCGACCAGCACACGCCCCCGCCGGTCGAGGTCAGCGGGGGCGCTGTCGTTCCTGGAGCTACTGCTCGGCACCGACGAGGCTGGGGGAGTCGCTCTCTCCCGACACCTTCGCACTCACCAGTGAGGTGAGCACCGACAGCACCGCCGCACCGGATGCGATGCCTCCGGCGGCTGCCCAGTCCGCCTGCCACGCGTTGAACACGACATCGGCGCCCCAATAGAGGAGCAGGCCCTGTGCGGCGCTCTTCACCGCCCGCTCGGCGGTGGCCTTCCAGAACTTGGTGGTGAACATCTCGGTACCTCCAGGGGTAGCTGCATCGGACCGTCCATATGCCAAGAATGCCTGGTCAGAGGCGGTAAGTGCTTGCCGCGCTGGCCGGAATCACCGGCTGCTGGGCCGGAGGCATCGGCGGAACAGGCCCGCGAGGAGGCGCTCGCAGTGCGCCACCCGCGTCCCTGGAACCTCGGCGCGGGCGATCACGCCGAGGACTGTCAGATCCGTGACTACGACGGAGGGCGGAAGCAGATGCGCATCAGCCGACTGTCGGCCCAGTCTTCGAGTCGGGTCGGCCGGATGGTGCCGGGGTCGTGGGGTTGGTTGAGGTCCGCCACGATCTCCGCCAGCACGGCCTGACGTTCTGCTGGGTCGGTGACAGGGGTGGCCCGTGCGGGCAGATCCGCGCGTACCCCGTTCTTGAGGTGGAAGGTGAAGTCGGGATTGGCGAGCAGGTTCGCATGCCAGTCGGTCGCGCCACCGCCGGCGCCGCTGCACAGGTAGGTGGTGCCCGCGGCTCGGTAGAAGAAGATCTCGATGCGGCGTGGTCGGCCGGTACGGCGCCCCAGCGTGGTGATGTCGATGATCCGTTCGCTGGTGCCCGCGGCGGGGGTGATCTCGATGGCCCGTCGGATGTGGTCGGGCAGGTGGGACACGGACGTGTCCCGTGTGGAGTCGTTCGCCCCGGCCGTCCCCGGGGTGCTCATGCGGTCTCGGCCTGGAGGGCGGGCCCGAGGAGGAGTCCGCCGTCGATGACGTACTCCGACCCCGTGATGAACGACGCGTCCGAGGACGTGAGGAACAGCAGAAGCCGGCTGACCTCGCTCGGCTCCCCGAGCCGGGGGACGGCGAACGGCTCGGGTGAGTAGAAGTCGGCGATCGCCGCGACCGCGCCGGCTGCTGGTTCGTGGATGAAGGATGTCGAGATCACGCCGGGGTGGATGGTGTTCACCCGGATGTGGTCGCGGCCGAGTTCGAGTGCCGCCGTTTGGGTGAGGCCCCGCACGGCCCACTTGCTGGCGACGTACGGCGCGTAGTGCGCCGTGCCGCCCAGGCCCATCGTCGAGGCGACGTTGACGATGGCTCCTCCTCCCGCGCGGCGCAGAGCCGGGGCTGCGACCTTGATGCCGAGGAAGGTCCCGGTGAGGTTGATGTCGAGGATGCGCGACCACGTGGCCTGCTCCGTGCTCTCGATCGTTGCCGGCGGATTCTGCACGCCTGCGTTGTTGACGAGCACGTTCAGGGTGCCGAAGGCGTTCTCGGCGGCCAGCACGGCGGCGGACCACGAGCTTTCGTCGGTGACGTCCAGGCGGGCGAAGCGGGCGCGGTCCCCGAGCTCGTCGGCGAGAGCGGCGCCGCGTCGCGCGTCGATGTCGGCGATCACCACGTTCGCTCCCTCCGCGTGAAAGGCGCGCACGTGGCTTGAGCCCTGGCCGCCGGTCCCGCCGGTCACGAGCACTGTCTGGTTGTGGAAGCGGGGCATCAGATGCTCCTTGGGTACGGGGGTGAAGGGCCGGATCACCGGTGATGAGCGGCGGCCCAGTGGTGAGCCGGTCGACTCACCATTACCCGACACTAGGTCGGCGGCGGTTGCGAGTCAAGCCACTCACCTCGTAGGCTCGACCCATGAGCAAGGTCGTGCCGACGTACCATCAGCGGGTCGCCCAGGAGAAGCGCGCGTTGATCGTGACGGCCGCGACCGCGCTGTTCCTCGAGCTGGGGTACGACCGGACGTCGCTGGCGCGGATCGCCGAGTGCTCCGGCGTTTCGCGGGCCACCTTGTTCAAGCAGTTCCCGACCAAGGCCGCCCTGTTCGACGCCATCGTGACCGAGTCCTGGTCGACCGCCGCCGAGGAGGCTCCTCCGCCGGTCGGCAACGTCATCGACGGGCTGAGCATCATCGGTCGCCGATACGCCGAGCTGCTGGGCCGTTCCCAGATGACCGACCTGTTCAGGATCGTCATCGCCGAGCTGCCGCGCTTCCCCGAGCTGGCCCATGCGCAGTTCTCGCAGGGGAAGATGCCCTACTTCGAGTCCGTACGCAGCTACCTCCTCGCTGAGCACGAGGCGGGCACGGTGCGTGTCGAGGACGCGGAACTCGCCGCCACCCAGTTCCTGGGCATGATCTCCAACTACGTCTTCTGGCCGACACTGCTGGTGCCCGGCTGGGAGGTGAGTGCCGAGCGCGTCGCTCAGGTGGTCGACGAGGCCGTCCGCACCATCGCCGCCCGGTACGCCACCACGGGGCCGGGGGCGTCCACCAACGACTGAGCCCCACCCACCGAGACGGAGACCCGCCGCAGGAGCTGCTGCCCGCGCGAGGCCGTCAGCACGCCAGGTGATCCATCGCCCGACGGGTGCCGAGGTGCTACGAAGGGTACGTGTCATACCCGACGAGTTCCCTCGACGCCACCTCCCTCGAGACTCCGCGCCTGCTGTTGCGCTGCTTGCAGGACGACGACCTGGACGGGTTCGCCGCGATCAACGCGCAACCCGAGGTGATGCGCTACATCCACGACGGCAACACCCTGGACCGCGCCGCGACCGCGAAGCGCCTGGCCGTCTATCAGCGGCACTGGGACGAGCACGGCTTCGGCCTGTACGCGGTGCAGATCAAGGAAACCGGCGAGCTGGCCGGTTTCACCGGACTGGCCGTGCCGACCTTCCTGCCCGAGATCATGCCGGCGGTGGAGATCGGTTGGCGGCTCGGCCGTTCGCACTGGGGTCGGGGCCTGGCCACCGAGGCGGCCCGGGCCGTCGTCGCCCGCACCCGTGCCGAGCTCGACCTACGGCGGCTGGTCAGCATCCACGTCGTCGGCAATGAGGCGTCCGCTCGGGTGATGGTCAAGCTGGGCATGTCGCTGGAGCGCGAAACGGTGCAGCCGGACACCGGCCGCCGGGTCCGGGTGTACGCGATGGACCTGTAGCGCGGCATCGATGCATGGGCCCGGCGGCCAGCGTTGGCCGATCCGATCTGCGAAGCAGCCCACCATGATCGAGCAGTTCCGGTGACGTCGGATCATCCGACACGGCCCGCGATTCCCGCCCCAGCGTGTTCCTACACTGCTCGGCGTGACATTGCAGGCGTACGACCGCGGGGTGCTCGCCGTGCAGCGGCGCGCTTTCGATGAGGCTCGTGAGCAGTTGGCGTCGGCCGGTTCGGACGACAGGGCGTTGCTGTTGCTGGGCCAGTTGGCCAGCAACGGTGATGGTGAGCCGGTGGACCCGGTGAGGGCCCGCCGGCTGTACGAGCGGGCAGCCGAGTTGGGCAACGGCGAAGGCGCCCACAATCTCGGCGTTCTGTACGCCAAGGACGAGGTGTCGCCCAGGACTTCGCGGTGGCGCTTGAGTGGTATCGGCGTTCGGCCGAGCTGGGTGATGTGCCTGCCCGCCGGATGGTCGGTCTGATGTACGCCACCGGGCAGGGCGTGCCGGTCGACGAGGACGAGGCGGAGCGACAGTGACGATCGGCAGCGGCCGCCGGCGAAGTCCGGGCACTTCACGACCTGGGGACGCTCTTCGCGTACCACAAGAGCCGGCTGCCGGAGGCAGACCTCCTGGTGCGGCGGCAGGCTTCCCAGAGCGCCGCCGCGCAGCGACAATGCGGCGATGTCTGACGTCACTGAGCCGCTCCGCTATCGCCTCATCACCGGACCCGACGACGCTGAGTTCTGCGCCCGGGTCAGCGCCCTTCTCGACCAGGGCTACCAGCTGCACGGATCGCCGGCCCTGACCCTCGACGGCGACCGCGTCATCGCCGCACAGGCGTTGGTGCTGTCGCACTCCACCAAGGGCAGCGCCAGGTCGTGACGTCCCAGCCTGCCCTTTCCGGATGACAGTACGTAGGGTCGGGGCGTGATCGAATCCCAACGCGAACCCGTACCGCGCAACGACGGTGGCGAGCTCGACACGACCCTCGCCTTCCTGTCCTTCGCGCGATCATGCGTGCTGAAGAAGGTCGCCGGCCTGAACGAGGAGCAGTTGCGGCGCCGCCTGGTCGTCTCCGACACCACGTTGCTGGGCCTGGTCCAGCACCTGACCGGCGCCGAACGGTACTGGTTCGGCTACACGTTCGCCGGCGACCCGCGTTACGCCGAGGTGGACTCCGGCATGGTGGTCGAGCCGGACCGCTCCCCGGAACAGGTCATCGGCGACTACCGGTCCGCGATCGCCGACAGCGACGCCCACATCGTCGCGGCCGCCGGCCCCGACGTCCGCACCGTGCAGAACGTCGATGACGCGCCCCGTACGCTTCGCTGGGTGCTCGCCCACATGACGGGCGAGACCGTCCGGCATGCCGGTCACGCCGA
Organism: Micromonospora sp. NPDC049047; assembly: GCF_040649135.1. NCBI lineage: Bacteria > Bacillati > Actinomycetota > Actinomycetes > Micromonosporales > Micromonosporaceae > Micromonospora > Micromonospora sp. NPDC049047. The sequence continues at coordinate 116,749 of NZ_JBEZEY010000004.1, read as the reverse complement.
CATCCTGCGAGAGCTGATCGACGGTGCCACCGGCCGGTAGGGAGCGCGGTTCCCGGGGCGACCGTTCCCCGATCGCCCCGGGTTCTCGTTCGGCGGATGTCCGGCGTACCCCTAGATCGGGGTTGCGGGAATGAGTTCGACGACGCTGCCGGTGGCGCGGGACTGCTCAGCCGCCCAGACGACCCGGTGTGAGGAGATGCTCTCCTCCGGCCCGGAGGTGACCAGGGATCGGTCGCCGGTGGCGACCGCCGCGATGAACGCCTCGATGAGGGCCCCGTCGGCGCCGCCGTGTCCGTCGGCGGCCGAGGCGTCGCCTGCGGGGTCCAGGTCGATGGTCTCGACGGTGTCGGTGAGGAAGTCGTGGACGCGCAGGGTGCGGCCGTCGCCCTCGATGCTGCCGTACGTGCCGAAGATCCGGGTCTTGCGGAAATCGAGCGCGGTGAAGGCCGTCATCGTGAAGGCGACGGTGATGCCGCCCTCGTATTCGAGGTTCACCACCTGGTGGTCGACGACGTCGTTGCGACCTGTGTAGACGCAGGTGCCGTACGGGCCGTCCTCCAGGGCCTTGCGGACGCCGTCCGCGCCGACATCGTCGGTGAGCACGCCCAACGGCCACGCCTCGTGGACCGGGTCGCCGAGGAAACGCTCGTAGATCCGGATCGCGGAGTAGGCGCACGAGCGTTCGACCGGGCAGTCGACGCAGCGCCCGGCCGCTCCGGCCGGCCGGTTCTCCGGCCGGAAGTGGGCGAGGCCGCCGAAGGAGGAGACCCGGCGGACCGGTCGGCCGATGAGGTGGCCGAGCCAGTCGATGTCGTGGCACGACTTGGCCAGCAGCATCGAGGACGACTCGGCCTCCACCGCCCAGTTGCCGCGCACGTAACTGTGGGCGTGGTGCCACCAGCCGACAGGTTCCAGGTGGTCGATGCTGACGATGGCACCGATCCGCCCGGAGTCGATCAGCCGCTTGAGTGTCTGGGAGTAGGGCGTGTACCGGAGTACGTGACAGACGGCGAGGAGGACGTCGTTGTCGACGGCTGCGGCGACGATGCGTTCCGCCTGCTCGGGCAGCGGCGCCATCGGCTTCTCCAGCAGGATCGCGTAGCCGCGTTCGGCGACGGCCACCACCGGCTCGACGTGCGCGCGATCGGGGGTCGCGACGATCACCGCGTCGGCGAGCCGGGGCTGTGCGGCGAGGTCCTCCCACGAGGCGAACCGGCGCTCCGCGGGTACGTCGAACTCGTCGGCCAGGGCGATGCGGCGGGCGGGGTCGGGATCGGCGACAGCCGCGATCGTGGCTCTGGTGGTGGCGGCGGCGAGGCGTGCGTAGGCAGCGCCGCGCGCTCCGGCACCGACGATCGCCAGTGTGATGGACATCAGGTGTCTCCTATTTGATGGCGCCGGAAAGGATGCCTTTGACGAAGTGGCGCTGGAAGAAGAGGTAGAGGATGACCACGGGCACGATGACGATGATCGTTCCGGCGCTGAGCAGCGGGATGTTGCGGCCGTAGGCCTGGATGAACTTGCCGAGCCCGGACGGCGCCGTACGCATCGCCGGGTCCTGGATGAGGATCAGCGCGAGCAGGAACTGGTTCCACGCCCACATGAAGTAGAGGAGGCCGAGGGTGGTGAGCGCCGGCCGTGCGGTGGGCAGCAGGACCTGGCGCAGGATCTGCCTGCTGGTCGCGCCGTCCATCTCGGCTGCCTCGGTCAGTTCCGGCGGCAGCGACTCGAAGTGGCTCCGCATCCAGAACACCCCGAACGGCATGAACGCCCCGATGAGCGGCAGGATGACCGCCCAGTAGGTGTTGAGGAGCCCGATCGACTTGAGGTCGTAGTAGAGCGGGATGACGATCGACTCATACGGCAGGGCCAGACCCAGCATGAGCAACGCGAAGATCGGCCCCCGGACGGCGAGCCGCATCATCGCCAGCCCGTATCCGGCGAGCGTCGCGAGCACCAGTGCGAGGGGTACGACGCCGAGCGCGATGATCAGACTGGACTTCATGAGGTCCGCGAAGCCACCTGTCGACCAGGCGTCGACGTAGTTGTGCCACTGCGGGTCCGACGGCCACGCGAGCCCCGGGCTGAGATTGTCCTGTGGTTGCAGGGACGCGGCGAGGATCGCGTAGAAGGGGACGAGCACCGAGGCGGTGGCGGCCAGCAGCGACAACCGGGTCATCGACCGGATCATGTCTTCTCCCGGGTGAGGCGGTTCAGGGCGAACATGACCGCGCAGGTCAGCAGGGACAGGACGACGGCGAGCGCACAGGCGGTGCCGACCTGCCCCGCGGTGAAGGTCAGCCGGTAGATGGCGACACCGGGCACCAGTGTCGACTCGCCGGGGCCGCCGGCGGTCATCACGTAGACGACGTCGAAGCTGGCCAGGGCGGCGATCACGGTGACGGTCGCGGCCACCGACATCTCCCGGCGCAGACCCGGCACCGTGACGTGCCAGAACTCGTGGATCGCGCCGGCGCCGTCGAGCCGGGCGGCTTCGTACAGGGCCGGATCGATCTTGCCGATTCCGGAGTACAGCAGCAGGAAGCAGAGCCCGGTCGAGACCCAGGTCCCGACGACTCCGACCGCGGGGTAGGCCCAGGTGAAGTCACCCAGCCAGGCCCGGGTGAAGTCGGACAGGCCGACCGCGCGCAGCAGCGCGTTGAACGGTCCGTCGTCGTCGAAGAACAGCTTCCAGACGCTGCCGACCGCGACCAGCGGAAGGATCTGCGGCAGGAATATGACGGTACGGACGAAGGGCATGCCCTTCCAGGGCACGTTCGCGACGAGCGCCGCCAGCACCAGGCCGAAACAGATCGGGATGACCGAGTAGAAGATGATCAGCCCGAAGGCGTGGACCAGGGAGAGCCGCAGCGCCGGGTCGGCGAGGATCTCCCGGTAGTTGTCGAGCCCGGCCCAGGTGGCGACGCCGATCCCGTTCCAGTCCCAGAACGAGATCCACAGGCTGTGCAGCCAGGGCGCGATCACGAAGGCCGCGTAGAAGAGCAGTGCCGGTGCGGTGTAGAGCAGCGGTACGAGTCGTGAGCGCGAGCGCCGGGCCCGCACCGGCGTCGCGGATGCGACGACGGTACGGTCCCGGACGGCCACGCGATTCGCGAGGCTGTCAGCCATGCGTCTTGGCCCAGTCGGCCTGGACGGCCCGGATGAACGCGGCCGGGTCGACCTTGCCGGCGATCAGCTTCTGGGTCTCGGCGACCAGCGTGTCGTTCATGGTCGCGGTCGCGTTGTTGTTGAACCCGATGAGCCCGTCATCGGTGTTGACCTTGTTCCACGCGGCGATCAGGTCGGCGGAGATGGTGCCGGGCTCGGCGGTCACCGTCGAGGTGTCCGAGGGCAGGAACCCCTGGGCGAACGAGGCCTTGGCGGCCTCCGGGCCGCGCAGGAAGTCCAGGAAGGCGGCGGCGGCCTGCGCGTTCTTCGACTTGCGCGAGATCCCGTACGCCACCGAGGTGCCGATCGCGGTGGCCTTGGGGCCGGGGAAGGGCACGAAGCCGGCGTCGCCCCGCAGCGCGTCGCCGATCTTCTTCGAGTCCCAGGAACCGTCGACGAAGAAGACGCCGTCGCCCTTGGTGAACTTGTCCACGGCACCCTGCAGGTCGATGCCGTTGGCGTCCTTGGAGTAGTAGCCCTTCGTACCCCAGTCGGCGATGCTCTGGGCGCCCTTGGCGTTCCCGGCGGTGTCGAAGGTGGATCCGCCCTCACCGAAGACCCACTTGGCGTACGCGGCCGGGCCGTCCGTGGACTGACCGATGAGCTGGATCGGGAAGGAGGCGTGGCCCTCCTTGTTGCCGAGTTGCAGCGGGGTCTCGCCGCCGGCCTTGGCCTTGGTTAGGGCGGCCTCCAGGTCCTCCAGTGAGGCCGGAGCGGCGGCGATGCCGAGCTTCTTCAACTTGGCCTTGTTGTAGTAGAGCCCGACCTGGGAGAAGGACGCGGGTGCCGCGTACAGGTCGCCCGAGCCGAGGGTGGTGCCGTCCTTGGCGACCCGCCACTGGTTGAGCTGTCCGGCCGGGTACGCCGACTCCCAGCCGTACGCCTTGGCGTAGGGCTGAAGGTTGAGGATCAACTGGTCCTTGACGGTGGTGCCCACCGCGTTGAGCAGCACGATGTCGGGCGAGGTGTCGCTGGAGAGCGCCAGGTTGAGCGACTTGTTGTAGTCGTCGTACGTGGTGTCGACGTAGTTGATCTTGACGTTGGGGTGCTTGGTCTGGAATGCCGGGATGATGTCCTTCATGGCGGCACCCGACTCGGGGGTGGCGATCAGTTTGAGTTCCACAGGTCCGGACGGAACGCCGGTCTGCACTGCCGCGTTCGCGTCGGCGGTCGGTTCGTCGCTGGATGAACTGCCCGGCGCGCACGCGCCGAGAGCGAGAAGCACGGCGGCCGCGCCGAGCGCACTCTTCGCTGAGGTCATTGACTTCATGGGGGATCTCCCTGGGCAGGAGTAGTTTCGAAGGAAACTTGCGTTCGCTATAGTGGGCCGTCTACGAACGCACGTCAAGGGGCAGCGAATGACCGTAGGTGATGCTCTTCCAGGCGGGGACCAGAGCGCCTTACGGCACCTGAACACGCGTCGTGTGCTGCGGCTCCTCTACGAGGGGCCGTCGCTGACCATCAGCGGTGTCGCCCGCGAGACCGGGCTGTCCCGCCCCACCGTGCAGGGCATCCTGACCTCACTGGTGGAGTCCCGACTCCTGGTCCTGGACGGATTCGACAACGCCCCGACCGGAGGACGACCGGCGCAGCGCTACCGCTTCGCCGCGGACGCGGGCATCGTGGCCGGCCTCGACATCGGGGCGCACGCGGTGTCGGTGCGAATCGCCGACCTCGGCGGCGCGCAGGTGGCGGCCGCTCGCGCCGCCATCGACCCGGACCTGGAGCCCGCCGGCCGCATCGACGCCGCGGTCAACCTGCTGCGACGCACGATCCCGACCGACTCACCGCGGTTGTGGGCGGCCTGTGCCGGTTCCCCGGGCATCATCGCCGACGGTGTCGTGCGGCTGAGCGTGGCCATTCCGGACTGGACCGGAACGGCGCTGGCCAAGGAGCTCACCGCCCGTCTGGACTGCCCGGTCAGCGCCGTCAAGGACGCCAACCTCGCGGTCCTCGCCGAGCACCGGGTCGGTGCCGCGCAGGGGGTCGACCACGTCCTGTACGTGCATGCCGGGCACCGCCTCGGCGTGGGTGTCCTGGTGGACGGCAGGCCGTTCGGCGGCGGCCGGGGGGCGGCCGGCGAGATCGGCCGGCATCCGGGCCTGGGCTGGGAGGCGGCACCCCGCAAGCTGCTCTCCGATGCCGGGGTCGCTCCCGGCATGAATTCCCGCGAGTGGGTCTTCGCGCAGGCCAGGCGGGGGGACAGGCGCGCGGTCGAGGCCGTCGACGACTACGCGCGGGCCCTGGCCGAAGGAGTCGGCGCCATGGTCCTCGCCATGGATCCGCAGTTGGTGGTGGTCGGCGGTGGCATCGCCCGCGCCGGCGAGACGGTAATGGAGCCGGTGCGGCGCCACCTCGCCGAGATCCTGTACGAGTTGCCGGGTCTGGCGATCTCCGCGCTCGGCGACGACGCGGTGGCGATCGGGGCTGTCGAGACCGCCCGGGACGCGGTCCGCGCGGAGCTCTTCACCGACGGCTCTTGACAGCTTCGGGGCGCACCGGCATATTCCGAAAGAACTTTTCTTTCGTTTCCCCCGGGAGTGCCTCATGGCGCATCGCTTTCGAAGAGTTCTCGCCGCCGCCGGTTCGATGATCCTCGGTGTCACCCTCGCCGGCGTCGTCACCGCCCCGCCGGCCCAGGCCGGTGACACCCCTCCCAGCCCGCTCGCCAAACCGGGCTACACCCTCGACTTCGCCGAAGAGTTCGACGTCAACACCCTCAACACGAATCGCTGGCTGCCCTACTACCTGCCGCACTGGACCTCCCCGGCCAACCGGGAGCTGGGTGCCAAGGCGCGCTACACCATCGCCGACGGTGTGCTCACCCAGCGGCTCGACGCCGACACCCCGGCGTGGAATCCGCAGTACGACGGCACTGTCAAGATCTCCTCGTTCCAGACCTACAACAAGGACTACTGGCACAAGTTCAACGGGTCCATGCCGTTGAACCACCACGAGCCCGACTTCAACGGCTACACGTTCCAGTACGGCTACGTGGAGCTGCGCGCCAAGAAGTCGAACGTCGGCGGAGGCGGCCACCAGGCGCTCTGGCTGGTCGGCACCGGGGACACCTCCAGCGCCTCGCGCAACCCCGAGGTCGACATGGTCGAGACGTTCTTCAACGAGCCGAACAACTGGCGGATCGCCGCCCACGGCTGGGGCGACCCGAACTTCCTCTCCAGCTCGTACGCCTCGATCGCCCCCGTTCCCAGCGGGTCGCCGACCACCGAGTTCCACACGTACGGCATGGAGTGGTCGCCCACCGACCTCAAGTTCTACTACGACGGCCAGCTCTACCGGACGATCAACGACGCCCCCAACATGCCGATGGGGTTGATCATGGGCATCTACACCGACGCCGGCTCCGGTCAGCACAACAACGTCTGGCCCAAGACCTGGAGCGTCGACTACCTGCGCGTCTACAAGAAGGACGGCGGCTACCCGTTGTCCTACCAGCGGTTGAAGAACCGGCAGACCGGCCAGTACGCCAAGGACGACGGCAGCGGCACCGCCAAGTATGTCGCCGCTTCCGCCTCTGACCAGTCCGCCCAGTGGGCCGTCGAGAACGTCGACGGTTACGTCCGCTTCAAGAACCGCGCCACGGGCAACTACCTGCACGTGGAGAACCAGACCGGCAACGTGCAGACCGGGACGGTGCCCGGCACCTACTGGTCGGCGCAGTGGGCGCAGGAGTCCGTCGACGGTCGCCTTCGCCTGAAGAACCGCTGGAAGGGCACCTACGCCCACACCGAGAACGCGACCGGCAGCATCCAGTACGGCGCCGCGCCCGCCAACTGGTGGACCAGTCAGTGGGTGCTCGAACCCGCCTCCTGACGAACCGTTTCCGGCTCCATCGGCCGCGTGGAGCCGGAAACGGTCCCCCATCAACCGGGCTGCGCCAGTAGGAATAGCAGGAGCAATGCGGCGGCAATCAGCAGAGGGGTCGAGGCCCAGGCGACAGCTACCACCACCGCTGTCCTCGTGCCGTTGTGAGCAGGCTCTGACCTGCTGGTCGTGGTGGCGAATCCGGTCCGGCGGCGTCGTCTCGGGAAGACGTAGACGCCCACTCCCAGGAGTACGAGCCATAGCGGCACCAGCAGCGGCGCGAGCGCCGGCCAGACGGGCCACACCGGCTCGGTGAGTTTCCTGTTTCCAGGACCGCCCAGGTGAGAGCGACACCGGCCCGTGCCGTACACCAGCGGTCCGAAGCGAGCAGCGAATGACCGCAACGGCAGTAACTACTACGCCACGTTGTACGCACTGATCCTCAGTCTGGGTTGCCGAGGCGACTGGTTCCAAGTCATCTGCTTTGGTCCGCCGCCGACCGTGTTCATTGGCCAAAATCGGCCGGTGACCGTCGGTGACCTCCTCTTCTACGACTCCGGCAGCGCCAGCACCCTGGAAGAAGAGTTGGTGTGTGAGGTCAGACAACGGCTGATCCTGCGACAGCGATATGGGGCGGAGATAGCCTCGAGCAAGGGCCCTGACCTGCTCTGGCACGAGCAGGTGCACTCCATGCAGTGGTCCAGGTCCTCCCGTTGGGAAGTGTTCGCTGCTTCGTACCTCAAGGATCCCCACCGGTACGAGTCGGAAGCCAACCTCTATTGGTGCGGTTACGAGGTCTACCCGGGGGCGTCAAGGTGCTAGCCGTGCGGCGGATCTGACCGACCGCATCGAGCATGCGGCCGACGCGACAACGAGTGTCGCGTCGGCCGCATGCGCTGTCCCGACTCAGGGCGTGGCGGGTAACCCGGCGCGGCACAGTTCAAGAGCGTCTCGGGCGCCGCGCAGGGCTGCGATCACATTGGGCGAGGGTCGCACGTGCACTTCAGGGAAATCGGTACCGGTCGACGCGTCGGTGATCGGGTAGGCCAGTTGCTCATGCCCGAGCCGGAATTGGGCGTCGATGCCGGTGCGGTTGCCACGCGGGTCCTGGCGATGCCAGCGGCCCGCGAGGTATACGGCGACGAGGCCGTGCAGGAAGGGTTCTCCTCCGTCGGTCAGCTGTTGGTAACACAACCCTGCCGGAACGCCGGCGGCCCGGGCCACGGCCACCAGCAGGTGCGACTTGGCATAGCAGAGGCCGACGCCGGCGCTGAGCACCTCGCCAGCGGCGACGGTTATCCGCGGATCCTGGGCGTCCACGGAGTGTCGGATCCGGTCACGAACCCATGTGAAGGCGGCCCGCATGAAGTCGACGTCGTCCGGATGCGCCGCGCGTAGTTCACCGGCCAACGCCCGCACTGCCGGATGGCCCACCTCGATGACCGCGTCACCGCCCAGGTACTCCATCGGGTCGCCAGCAACCAGTTGCATAGCTGTCCTTTCCCCGCCGCTTCTCGGATCGAGGCTGCTCCATCGCGCCATGACCCATCGCGTTACGGTGACGGTGCTATCTCACCGCAGCCACGCTTCGCCTGTCGCCCTCATTCCCGCGCGCAGCTGCGGCAACGCGCACTGATCTGCCGCTGACAAGGCGCGGCGATCGTGAGCGTGCTTCCCGACCGGCCGATGCGGCTGCGGGAGCAATCGCCCTGCGGGCCCAACGTGGTGCCGGTGGAGGCCACCAGTTCCTCCCTGGCTGGGTCTCCGGCGCCCCGGCACGGCCGTGCGTTTAGCAGCCCCCGTAGCAGCGGTGGCCCCGGACGCCGCGCAGCCGGGCACCTACCTCGCCTGCGGGGTGCGGCTCAGACCACCGAACGTCGGTGCAGGTCGAGCAGATCAGTGGTCTGGTTCTCCCACACGGTGTAAAGGTCGTCGATGCTGTTGTTTCTGGCGTAGGTGAGTTCAGCGTGCGTCGCCGGCAGTAGCGTGATCAGCTGTAGCTCCGGCTTTCCGTCCGAGTCCGGCAGGGCGTCGAAACCATCGGCGGCGTACGGGTGGGTGCCAGCCACGACGCCGGCGATCTCGGTGCCGGGGACGACCGGGCCCGGATCCGCGGACATGACTACCTCGTCGAGGCCGAGCCCGGCCCGGCGCCCCATCACGATCGCGGTGGTCAAAGGCACGAGCAGGTGTGCCTCCTTCCGCTGCTCCGCGTGTACGGTGCAGACCAGCTCCTGCGGCAGCACCGCGGTGATCCGCTGGAACCGCAGGCCATTGGTGACCACCGAGACGAGGCTGTTCGGTGCGTAGCAGAACAACAGGCCGTAGCCGCGGTTACGGCCGAGGGCGGTCGGTTCCTCGAACTCCCGAGCCTCGCCCAGATAGCGCTCCAGGTGTGGCAGAAAGTCCGCGAATCGTTCGGTCATGAGGGTCCTCCCAGCCTCGGCGGCCACTGACTATCGCCGGAGTCCGGGCCGGCTGGTATCCATCGGTTGGGTCGAGCCGGCCGTAGCCGAGCCGCCGATGTCCGTGGCCGCCGCAGTGCAATCTGTCGTGTGGTTCGCTGGAGCACCATATGGCTGTAGTGACCGCAGCCGGGTACTGCGGATTCCGATCCATGAGCGGCGTTCGTCGGTGGGTGCTCGACCTGAAAGTGCCGGGACTCGTTCAACTCGGGCAGAGCCTGGGTGGGCGTTCCGCTATGCCTGCCTGCTGGCTGGGTCGTCAGGCCGGCAGGGGTGGATCAGGTTGCCGAGCGCGCCGGTCGGATCGTGCAACGCGCGGGCGCCGTCGGTGACGACTCGGCGGGTGCCGGGGTCGAGCGGTTCGGTGCCTGCCCAATCGGGCGCGCCGATGTTGATCTCCACTTCCAGGCCAGAGGCGGTGCGGAAGCGGCGTTCGATGACCGCGCCCCATGATTGAACCCTCATCAGATCGCCGATGGCCAGTTCGTGCACCCAGAGGTTGTCGGCGTATCGAGCCTGGTCGGTAGTGAGCAGGACGAGGTCGACGTCTGAGTCTGGCCGGGCGGAGTTTCGGGCGTACGAGCCGGCCAGAAGTAGGCCGGCGACGTCCCTGTGTCGTGCTGCCCACCGTGTGACACGGCTGATGATCTCTTCAACTTCGGCGATCCGTTCGGACGAGAGCGCACTTGGTCCGTGGGTTGCCGTTCGGTCGTTGTGCATCGATCGGTCTCCTTGGGTGATGCGATGGCTGATCCCGGCGGCGTAGCTGGTCCAGTCGCCGGCGCTGGCGCATTGCCAGGCTGCCGCGCTGGATATGTGGGATGGGCTGCCTCGCCATTCGGCGGCGCCCCACCGAGCGCGAGCGGGCTGATCGCGCTGGTGACCGACCCGGTACGGCAGCGGACGCAGTTCCTGCGACAGCCAGCCGTGGCAAGCTGTCTGATCCTGGCCCGCGACTGCCTCGGCGTCGCTATCGGGCGGTTGCCGCGGGATCGGCTGCGCCGGATCGGCCGGGCCGCGCCGGCCGTGGGCGTGCTCACGCTGGTCACCCTGGTATTCGTCGCCCTCCCCCCGTCGGGGCTGACCGCCCTGCTCGGCTCGTTCACCAATGTGGCAGTGGCGGCGTTGCTCGTGCTCGGGGGGTATGCCTGGGTCGTGAGCCGCGCGGTCCGGCGCCATGGCACCACCCGATCATCGCAATGGGTGCCACGCTGCTGGCCACGACGGCCTGGCTCGCTGTCGACGATGCCTGGCGGAGTCGGCCGGAGCCGCGCGGCAGCGACGCCTTCTACCAGACGGGCGTCAGTGTGTCCGTGGCCGTCGAGACCGGGCCCGACGTCCAGACCGCCGTCGCCGTCGCGGCGCTGCTGCTCGGAGCCGCCCCGACCGTGCTGGCCTGCGCGAGGCTCAGCACGACCCACAACGAGACGCGCTGAGCCGCGCGCCCTCCAGCCGTGACTTCTGAACGGCGAGCGCGCACATCTAGCCGAGATGAGTGCGCCGCAGTGGGAGAGGGCTGCCCCTCGTCGCTATGGTCGGTGTCGTGGAGACACTGGGCCGACTTGCCGGAGTCACGGTCGACTGCCGGGATCCGCAGCGACTGGCTGACTTCTGGTCCGTCGTGCTTGGAGGACGCGTGACGGAGTCCCTTCCCGGCTGGCGGCGCGTCACTGTCGCCGGGGGCGGCCCGGTGCTGACCTTCCAGCCGGTCCCGGAGCCCAAGGCCGGCAAGACGCGACTACACCTCGACATCGCCGTTACCGACATTGACGAAGCGGTCGATCGGATTGGGATGTTGGGCGGGCGGTGGACAGGTGAACGGCATGACTACCAAGAGGGCGCGGTCCTCGTCATGACCGACCCGGAGGACAACGAGTTCTGCGTCGTGCAGTACTACCGGGTGTGATCTGGTTAGGCTTTCGACCGAGCATCCGAGACCTGCTGAGGGCGTCGTACGCGCCGTCGTCGTTGCACACTGATCACAAGCGGCCGCGAGAGTGTGGAGCCGTCGACACACTCTTCCGCTGCTGACCAGGCGCGGCGATTGTGAGGGTGCTGGCCGATCGACCGAAGCGGCAGCGGGAGCCAGCGCTGGCGCCAACCAAACACTGGCCGGCAGTCCACGATCGATTGGCGCCCGGGGTGAGCTCCGGTCCAGGGGAGCAGATCGGGTGATCCGGGTCGGGTGACGGGATCTCGGCACCGTCCACCCGGCGCCGTGCCCGGCTGGCGAGTCGCCGCACGGCGGCCGGGGTTGACCGGTGGCGAACGCCCGGGCCTGGGCGGACAGCCACGCGGGAACGTCCACGACGGTCTTTCCAGGCGGGTCGCTGGCTGTGGGCTGCCCGGTCAGGCAGCGGTGGGATTGGTCAGCCGGTCCAGTTCGGTTGCGGCGAGTCGGCGCACTGTCTGATCGGGGTCGCGGGTATACCGGTGGAGGATGTCTGGGGCGGCGTCGGGCGCGACATGTCGCGCGACGACTGCGACCCGCTGACGGACCATCGGGTCCGGGTCATCCACCAATTCGGCGAGCAGATGCTCCCCGTGCGAAGGCCTGCCACCGGCGCCGGCGAGTCCGCTGAGGGTGGCAGCTCGTACTGCGGCCTCGCCGTCTCCTGCCAGCATCGTGAGTTGCGGCGCCACGCGGGGATCCGAGTCGGCCGCCTGCGCGAGCGCTTTGGCGGCTTGGACTCGCAGCTCCGGGTCTTGGTCGGCAGCCAGCGCCAGCAGCGTATCGACCGCCGCCGGCCCTCCGACCGAGCCGAGGGCTTCCGCGGCGCCTTCGCGGACGTGCCGGTCGGGGTCGTGGAGGAGCCGTTGCAAGGCCGGGGTCGCCTCGTGGCTGCCGAGTCGCCCGAGTGCGTAGGCGATCATGGACCGTACTCGCGGTGTCGGGTCGGCGGCGTGAGCTACGAGAGGTGCGACCGCGTCGACCCGGCCGGTGTAGCCAAGCGCGCTCGCGGCCGATACCCGTACCTGCTCGTTCAGGTCACGCAACGCCAGGACGAGTGCGCCGAATGCCCAGTCGTTGCCGGCTGGGTCAGGGAGCGAGCCGACAGCCATGGACCTGATCTCCGGGTCCGTGTCGGTAACGGCTGCGGCGAGGAGTTCGACATCCTGTACTTCGACCACGAACCCGAGAGCCCACAGCCCCACACGGCGCAGCTCTGAGGTCTCAGCAGTGGCGAAATCACGCGCCACGCCCCGGCTGGTCGCCCGATCTGCGTGCAGCAGCTCGATGACCTCGGCCTGCAAACTGTCCTGGTCGTCTCCGAGATCGCGCGCCGAAGCGCGTAGCAGCACCGGCAGTGCCGCCACGCCCTCGATGCCGGCCAAGACTTGGGCAATGAGGTCCCGGCCGTAGAAATTCCCCTCGTCGAGGAACCGGTCCAGCGCCTCCCGCAGCCGGGGTACCAAGGCAGTGTCCCCGGACGCTGTCAGGGCCGCGACGGTTGGCGCGATGTCGTCGTAATCGTCCTCAAGCTCCACGGCATGCCGGACCACAGTCTCCAACGCCCCACGGCTGTCGATCACCCGGTCACCATGCCAGACAACCATCGGCGGCGGAACTCCGCAGCTGAGCATCAGGTTCTGTGGATCATGCACGGCCGCGATCAGCGCGACTGCAGCGATGCCCACCCTGGCCATTGTCTCGGGTGTCCGGCTCCGTCTTGCGGATAGGCGTATACGCCTATAGGTTGCCTGGATGCCCTTGAACGCGTCACGGAACAGCCTGGTGTTGCCGATACTCGGGCTCCTCGTCGAGCAGCCCGCGCACGGCTACGACATCACGACCCGACTACGCGAGCGGTACGGACACCTCTCGGTCACCCGCAGCACTGTCACGTCCCTGCTGAAGGCGCTCGAGAAGGCAGGCATGGTCTCCTCCCGGCTGCCCGAGCGGGTAGGCAACCGGCCACCACGCACGGCCTACGAGTTGACTGCCGCAGGTCTCGCCGACTTCCGCCACAAGGTCGAGACTGGGGTACGCGACACCCAAGCCGCGTCCGTGGACTTCGTCATGGCGGTCGCCTACGTCGGAGTTCTTCCGATCGACCAGGCGACGTGCATCCTGGACGGTCGGGTCGGCCGTCTCGAACAGGAACTGGCTGCCCTTTCGGGGGTGCTCGACGGTGACGTACTCGAAGTCCACATGCTCGAAGTCGCCTACTGGCGCACGATCGTCGCCGCCGAAGCCACCTGGATCAGGAGCCTGGTGCGTCGGATCCGCGCGGGCGAGATCGGCTGGCCAGCCCAGCGAACCGACCAATACGGAAGTGCGGACGCGTGAAGTTCGGTATCTATCCGGGCGGGCGGGTCGGCACGATGTGTTCCCACCCACCCGATGTCGCCGCGATCCGCCACCTCATCGACGACCTCTCGGACGGTCGCCCCTTCGTCATCCGCGAGTACGTGCACTTCTTCGGCGACGCGGCATCGCCGGATGTCGTCACCTCACTCGGTGCCGAAGGCGAACTCGCTCACCTGACGATGCCCGACGGGTGGTACGTCGAGGGAAACCGCGAACTGGACCTCGTGGTCAGCTACATCCCCCGGGCGGCGGACCTCTCCGGATGGCTGACCTTCCTCGACACCGTCATCGACCGCTACGGTCACCTGACGCGCTACCTCCAGGTGACGCTTGAGCCGAACTTCCCCATCCCGCTCATCGACGGAAGCGCACCCGGCGTGCTCGAGGCCCTGACCCTCGGCATCCCGCACGCACGCGCCGCACTGGACCGGCGGGGTCTCCAGCACGTGCGGATCGGCTTCTCCGTCGCCGAACCACCGGAGTGGTTGGGCGGCGACGACCAGTTCTGGTCGCACCTCTCCTCGGTCCCGTACCGGGACTTCGCGTCCCACGTCGACTACGTCGGCCTGGGCCTGTACCCCGACGCCTTCTCACCCGTCGCCCCACGGGGCAACCCGGGAGACACCGCATCCCTCACCACCCACGCCCTGCACCACCTGCGGGACGGGTCGCTGCCCCGCGCGCACATCCCGCCCAGCACTCCCATCCACATCGCGGAGAACGGCACCCCCAGCGGGCCACCGCGCACCGAGCAGGCACAGTGCGACTCACTGTCAGACATGCTCGGCGTCATCCTCACCGAACAAGAGTCACTGAACATCACCCACTACGAACTGTTCAGCCTCAGGGACGCCGACAGCAGCTCCACGGAACCCACCGGGACACTGGGCATCGTCACCGACACCTACCGACCCAAGCCCGCCCTCGCCGTCTACCGCGACGTCGTCCGCAGCGCTGGCCCACTGCCCGTCCCCGGACATCCCTGAGCACGGCGAACCGAAACGCAGCGGGGCGGGCCAATGTCCACTGTTGGCCCGCCCGCACCGCTCTGAAAGCCGACGAACTCGCCGCCTCCCATCGAGGGGAGGCCGCGAGCCGGTTCTGGTGCCGAATCAGCTCACGCGGGGCCGTCGAGATAGCCGACGCGGGCATCCACGCGATGATGCCTGCCACCGTCAGGATCCGGTATCCGGATCGCCGTCGACCGTGCGCGTCGGCCACGGGCAATGTCCTGAGCAGGCCCATCAGGCTGGCGACCTCTTCGGGGCGTCCGAATGTGTAGGGTGCCGCAGGTGGCCCACCGGCCATCCCCGGATGTGGTCCGCGGCATGCCCCAACTGGCATCTACCGATATTCGAAGGAGGCCCGGCATGACTAGCCCACGCGAGACCTTTCTCCGACTGGTGAACGGTGTCTGCGACGGTCCGTACGAAGACTTGGCCGACCTGTACGCCGAAGACACCCATGTCGAGCATCCGTTCCACCCGCTCAACCCGCCGCCGCTGCGTAGCCGCAGCGAGTTGCACGAGCACTTCACCGCGCCGCCTCCGGTCGCTCGGACGCTGAACCGTAAGCCGGTCGACGTGACGATTCACGAAACTGCGGACCCGGAGGTGATCGTCGCCGAGTTCGCCTATCAGGGGCGGGTCGCCGAGACAGGTGAGGCTTTCACTGTGCCCTGCGTCTTCGTGATGCGTATCCGTGACGGGCTGATCATCGAGTCGCGTGACTACATCGACCACGTCGCCAGCGCGCGGGCTTGGGGTCAACTCGACAGCCTTCTGACCGCGCTCCGTCCACAGGAAAGCGAGGGCAGTGCTCGACCCTGATTCATGCTCGACACCAGAGCACTCGTCCGCTGACAAGGCGCGACGATCCTGAGGTGCGGCGCGGATGCCGTCAGAACGACGAGTCTGGCTCCGGAGCGGCCCCCAAGGGTGGAGGGATTGAGGGGCCTGCAGGGTGTAGCTGCGTGGCTTAGGATCACTGCCGCGCGGGGCCGTCGCCCGGCCTCGGACCTGGGGGAGGTTGTTCGTGCGGCGGTTCGCGGTGGTGTGTGCTGTTGTCGCGCTGTTGAGCGGGTGCGGTGGAGGCTCGTCTGGGCAGCCCACAAGCAGTAGTGGTGCACCGGTGGGTGACGACGGCGTGATCGAGCCGACGGGCCAGGCCGGTCTGCCGTCGGGCATCGTGATCTCGAAGGACAACGTCTCCACTCGTACCAAGGACCTGCTGGTGTATGACCTCACCACGGGCAATCTGCTCGCCACTGCGGCGGCACCGGGCGAAGCCAGCGTCAACCGTCGGGAGGCGTTCGACGCGACGATGCAACGCCTGGCATACACCAACGGCTGCGAACTGCAGGTGGCGACGCTGACCGATGGCGCCTATGTCCCGTCCGGACAGTGGACCGCGCCGCAGGCGTTCGGCGAAGCTAAGCAGTGCTTTGACAACCCGACGTTCGGCGAGGACGGACGGATCCGAGCCACGGTCGGCGCCACGGTAACGGAGCCTGGCCGCGTGATGTCCGTCGATCCCTCCCAGCCTGATGCGGCTCCGAGGGAGGAGGGCGCGGGAAGCGTGCGAGAGGAAAAGCAGTTCCGTATCGCCGACGTGAAGAAGTCTGACGTGCGGGTTTACGTCCGCGGCAGCTCGGTCGCCAGTCTCATGGTCACCGGGGTCAAGCCGGGCGGTGATGTACTAAGCGGCGACTTCTGGTACGACTGCAAGACGCCTGTCGACAAGACCGCGTTCTTGTGCACCTCCTCTCTCGACATTTCGCGCCAGTACTACGGCAGCGTCGCTCTGGCTACGGTCGACGTGCCTGCTGGCACTGTCACGGTCAAGCAGGTGGCGCCGGCGAGTAAGGCTTCCCGACCGACGGTCCTGCCCTCTCCCGACAAGAAACGGGTGGCGATCAACGACTCCACTGGCTGGTACACCACGAGCCTCGACGGTTCTTCAAGCCCAGCCCGCCAGCCCCTCAGTGATCAGCAGATCCTCGGCGACATCCTCTTCTGGGCCTGAACCCACTCCTCGGAGATCGTGACCCGGCTGGTACGCGCTGAGCCGCGCGGCGCCTTGAACTGCGCCCAACCGCGTCCGCCAGTCGCTGCACAGCGGTGGCCGGGGGATGTTCGAATGATTCGGGGCACCGGAAGGTGTACAGCGAGTAGCCGCGCCCGATCTGCACGCCGACGGTGTCCGGGGACGCGGTCGGGTTCTCCTCGGACGGGCGCCAGCGCCGGAGACGACGTCGAGGGTGATGGACGACTCCCAGCCGTCCTCTCCGCCGGCAGGCGACAACCAGAGCCTCTGGCCGTCCGGGCTGAACGCCACGTTCCGTCGGTACTCGGCCGGGGGAATCCCGTCGAGCACGGTGATGCCCGGAGGGGCCCAGCGGACGGTGCTGTTGCCGTCCGCTACAACCAACTGCGGCTCGCCCGGATGCCAGGCAGCAGAGGGTGCCCGCCGGAGTCGGCCGCGGTGGGAGTCGTAGACGGCCGACCCTGCACCGACACCGCCGATCTCGCGCAGCTGCCCGACCTCGTACTCCCAGATCCGGATCGCCGGGCGTTCGGCGTCCCAACCGGCTATCAACGGCAGCTTGGGGTGGCAGAGCAACCGCTCGAGCGCGGCTCCAGAGGTCGCCGTCCTCAATCCCATTCTCGTCCAGCGCGTTGTAGATCGTCAGCCAGCCGTCCGCGAATCGTAGGCCCAGCGCCATGGCGCCGTCTGCCAAGTCGCCGCCGGCCCACTCCAGAAGCTCTACCGCATCGAGCCGCTGCCCGTGCCGATCAGCCAACGCGGCGGGAGCATCATCACGCCAGCGGAGCAGGAAGCTGTCTGACGTCGGCCATACCGGCGTCTGGGCCACGTCGATCGAACAAAACGTGATCGACAGATCATCGAACTTCTGATGGTTCACCTCGAGGCGCTCCTCGTCGAAGTCGAAGACCATCGGGCAGTCGGCGAACCAGGTGCCGTCGGCGTCATCCCAGACCACCCAGCTGGACGTCAGTCGCCGGCCGACAAGCCCCCGCAACCGTTGAGCGTGACGACTGGCGACTTCGGCAGCTCCGTTCAGCCAAACTGGCTGGTAGTCGGTGATAGTCCTGAGCCGGCCTGATTCACGGTCGGATATCCGGATCTGCGCCCGTGCCGTGCCGCGCCTCGACGCGAGGAGCTACGGCCGACGCAACGACCGCTGAACGTAAACTGCCCGGGGCCCCGGGAACGACCTGCGGAAGGTGCGTATGTCCTCTGCTGACAAGGCACGGCGGTGGCGGAAGATCCTGTCCGAATTGCGCCCCGCACTGCCGGGAGAGTGGCGCCTGCGCGGCGTCGGCGTCGGCAGCGTGTTGGCACGTGAGCCGCTGGACTGGTCCCTGGCCTGGATCGGATACTCCGGTTCGCCCACCCGGCCCGTGGGCTGGGTCACCGCCGGCGTGCAGCCGCTCGTAACGTCCCTCACGAGTTGGGCTATGACCTATGGCGTGCGGATGGACGAGGCGCCATCAGGGCCGCCGACGGTGGACCTGATGTCCGATGCGGCGGCCGGCCAGACCCGGCAGTTCGTGCTCGACACCGGCCTGACAACAATCGACGAATGGCCGCCCGCGCGCCTCGCCGACGCGGCCGAGCGGTCCTTCGCCCAGGACCCGCGCCAGCGCCGCATACACTGGCACCATCTACCGGGTTGGCGGGTGGTCAACGGCACCGCTTCGCCAGTCGAGCCCGCGACGCAACTCGCTCAGCTGTGCCGCGACCGGGCCGCCGGGTATTCCGGCAAGGGCGTCCGGCAACTGGTGGAGAAGGCCACGTTCTACGAACGGCTCATCCAGGCATGGCACGACGGAGAACGCGAGGCGGCTCTCCGGTTCCTGACCTCGCACCGGGATCAGGCGTTGGCCGCCCGGAAACTCGACAAGGTGCTCACCCCGTAGGTCGCCGTACCCGGTTCGCCCAGGGACACGAATGCCCTCCGGCCGGACCTGAGGGCGTCCTCGCGCAGGTAGACATCGCGGTGGTCGTACTGGCCTCGCCTGCGTCGCCGACAGGTGGCGCAGTAGGTCCTCCCCCCGGTCAGGCCGCCGCTCGGCTCATCGCGGCACTGGCCAGCCCGTTCAACGTGGTCAGATCGGCCGCACCCAGGTACGAGTCCGACATCATGACCACCACCAGGTAGTGGCCGACCGCGGCGGCGACATATCCGACGTAGCGGTCGCCCTCGTCGTAGGTGCCGAGGAACAGCACCGTGTCCGGCCCGAGGTGGTCCTCGGCGACTGGGTCGAAGCCCTCCTCATCGCCGCCAGCCCCGCACCGGCCGAGCTGCGCCTTCAGTTCGGTGACGTACGCGTGTGCCCCCTCGCCGCGGTACCAGGCGACGTTCTCGTAGATCCGAAATCGGGTACCGAGGTCGGCCGCCTCGGTGTGGCTCGCGACCGGCTGCGGCACCGGCGTGTCCGCGCACGGCTGGGGTGGCAGCGACCACACCAGCCCGTCCTCCACCGGCCCCGGCACGGCCCCGCCGAGATCGTCCGGCTGCAACATGATCCGGTCAGGGATCCCCCGTGGCCGCTGCTGCGCCGCCGCCGGCCCGCTCGCCGACACCAGCCCCAGGATCGCAGCCGTCACCACAACCAATGTCTTTCGCATGCGAACCATCCTTTACATCGCTGGTAACCGATGGATGAGCGCAGATACCCAGCTCTTCGTGAGTACGCGACACCACGCCCGGCACTGCTCATGATCAACCGCCAATCAGCGAACCGCCGTCCTGCACCATCCGTGGACCGGTGGGCCGAACCACCCGATGAGGACGCCCATCCGGACCCCTATTGAGCCGATAACGCCGCGTCCTCGTTTCGCGCCGGCGGTGTGCCTCGCCGCCACACCGTCCGTGCAGGGGCCACACCAGGGACGTCTACACAAGCGGGTCGGGCTACTATCTGGCTCTGAGGTCGAGAGGCGCTGCGACGGGCGGAGCCCGCCACGCTCGGCCTGCAATTCTTCGACAAGGGCGCCTCCGAGCTTCGGAGGTGGGCTACTTGAGCGCGTTGTTGAGCCAGAGGACCACTGCATCGGCGCTGCGGCAGCTGATGTCCCAGCGCATTCTGGTGTTGGACGGTGCCTGGGGCACGATGTTGCAGGGCGCACAGCTCACCGCCGCGGACTATCGAGGCGACCTGATCGTCGACCATCCCCAGGACGTCAGCGGTGATCCGGACCTGCTCAACCTCACCCGGCCGGACATCATTCTGGACGTACACCGGCAGTATCTGGCCGCCGGCGCCGACATCACCACCACCAATACCTTCACGGCGACCAGGATCGGCCAGGCCGACTACGGGCTCCAGTCACTCGTTCATGAGATGAACGTCCAGGGTGCGCGGCTGGCCCGGCAGGCGGCGGACGAGTTTGGCGGGCGGTTCGTGGCCGGCTCGGTCGGGCCGCTGAACGTGACGTTGTCGCTGTCGCCGCGGGTCGAGGATCCGGCGTATCGCGCCGTCGACTTCGACGACGTGCGCGCGGCGTACGCGGAGCAGATCTCGGCGTTGGTCGAGGGCGGTGTCGACCTGCTCTTGATCGAGACAATCTTCGACACGTTGAACGCGAAAGCCGCGATCGCCGCGGCCCGTGAGGTCGCACCGCAGCTGCCGCTGTGGATCTCCGTCACCATCGTCGACCTCAGCGGCCGGACCCTGTCGGGGCAGACGGTGGAGGCATTCTGGCGGTCGATAGAGCGGGCCGAACCGCTTGTCGTCGGCGTCAACTGCTCGCTGGGCGCCGCCGAGATGCGCCCGCATGTCGAGGAGCTTTCCAAGATCGCGGGCACCTACGTGGCGTGCCACCCCAACGCCGGTCTGCCGAACGCCTTCGGCGGCTACGACCAGAGGCCGGAGGAGACCGCCAGCCTGATCGGCGAGTTCGCCGCGGCTGGCATGGTCAACATCGTTGGCGGCTGTTGCGGCACCTCACCGGCCCACGTCGCCCGGATCGTCGACGCCGTGGCTGGCACACGCCCGCGGACGGTTCCCGTTCCGGCTGACACCACCCGGTTCAGTGGGCTGGAGCCGTTCGCGATCGGTCCGGACACCGGGTTCGTGATGATCGGCGAGCGCACCAACGTCACCGGCTCGGCCAGGTTCCGTCGGCTCGTCGAGTCCGACAACTATCAGGGCGCCGTCGACGTGGCCCTGGAGCAGGTCCGCGGCGGGGCCAACCTGCTCGACGTCAACATGGACGCTGACCTGCTCGACAGCGAACGCGCCATGACGACCTTCCTCAACCTCATCGCTACCGAGCCCGAGGTCGCCCGGATCCCGGTGATGATCGACAGCTCGAAGTGGACGGTCCTTGAAGCTGGCCTCAAGTGCGTGCAGGGCAAGGGCGTGGTCAACTCGATAAGCCTCAAGGAGGGCGAGGAACCATTCCTGGCTCAGGCGCGCCGGATCCGTGACTACGGCGCCGGCGTGGTGGTGATGGCCTTCGACGAACAGGGCCAGGCCGACACCACGGAACGCAAGGTGTCCATCTGCGGCCGGGCCTACGACCTGCTCGTGGAGCAGGCCGGGTTCGCGCCGGAGGACATCATCTTCGACCCGAACGTCCTCGCGGTCGCCACCGGCATCGCCGAGCACAACGGGTACGCGAAGGCCTTCATCGACGCTCTCCCGCTGATCAAGGCGCGTTGTCCGGGTGCTCGCACCAGCGGCGGCATCTCCAATCTGTCGTTCTCCTTCCGCGGCAACGACGTGGTTCGCGAGGCAATGCATTCGGTGTTCCTGTCGCACGCGGTCCGCGCAGGGTTGGACATGGGCATCGTCAACGCCGGCCAGCTCGCCGTGTACGCCGATATCCCCGCCGACCTCCTCGAACTCGTCGAGGACGTGATCTACGACCGGCGTCCGGACGCCACCGACCGCCTGGTCACCTTCGCGTCGACAGTCACCGGTTCCGGCACGAAGCGCGAGGTCGACCTGTCCTGGCGCGAGGCGCCGGTGACCGAGCGGCTGTCGTACGCGCTGGTCCACGGCATCGTCGACTTCATCGAGCAGGACACGGAGGAGGCCCGGCAGGGTCTGGCCCGCCCGCTCGAAGTCATCGAGGGCCCGCTGATGGACGGAATGAAGATCGTCGGCGACCTGTTCGGCGCCGGCAAGATGTTCCTGCCGCAGGTGGTCAAGAGCGCCCGGGTGATGAAACGCTCGGTCGCCTACCTCGAGCCGTTCATGGCAGCCGAGAAGGAGCAGGCCCGCCTGGCGGGCCGGGTCGACCCGGGCCGCGGGCAGGGCAAGGTCGTGTTGGCGACGGTGAAGGGGGACGTGCACGACATCGGCAAGAACATCGTCGGCGTGGTCCTGGGCTGCAACAACTACGAGGTCATCGACCTGGGTGTGATGGTTCCGGCTGGCCGGATTCTGGACACGGCCGTCGCCGAGGGCGCCGACGCCATCGGCCTGTCCGGCCTGATCACGCCGTCGCTTGACGAGATGGTCTCGGTCGGTGCCGAGATGCAGCGCCGCGGCCTCAAGGTGCCCCTGCTGATCGGCGGGGCCACGACGTCGCGTCAACACACCGCCGTCCGCATCGCCCCCTCGTACGACGGCACAACCGTGCACGTGCTCGACGCGTCCCGGGTCGTCGGCGTGGTCTCCGACCTCCTTGATGACGGGCGGGCCCGCGAGTTGGACCGCGCCAACCGGGTCGAGCAGGAGCAGTTGCGCGAGGCGCATGCCAACCGGCACTCCCAGCCGATGCTCGGCCTGGCTGAGGCCCGCGCAAACCGCGAGAAGGTCGACTTCAGCGACCTGCCGACCCCAGCCTTCACCGGCCTGCGGACAGTCCAGCCCACCCTGCCCGAGCTGTGCGAGATGATCGACTGGCAGTTCCTGTTTCTGGCCTGGGAACTCAGGGGCAAGTTCCCGGCGATCCTGGACCAGCCGGTCGCCCGCGAGCTCTACGACGACGCCAACACCCTGTTGGACGAGATCACGGCGAGCGGGTCCTTCCAGGCCCGGGGCGTCTACGGCTACTGGCCCGCGCACTCCGAGGGCGACGACATCGTCCTCGGCAGCGGGTTGCGCCTACCGATGCTGCGCCAGCAGACGGTCAAACCGGCCGGCCGCGACAACCGTTGCCTGGCCGACTACGTGGCCCCCGACGGCGACCACCTGGGCGGCTTCGCCGTGACCATCCACGGCGCCGATTCCCTCGCCGCACACTATGAGGCCCAGCACGACGACTACCGCGCGATCATGGTCAAGGCGCTGGCCGACCGGCTTGCCGAGGCCTTCGCCGAGTACATCCACCTGAAGGCCCGCCGCGACTGGTTCGAGCCAGACGCCGAGCCGGACCTCGCCGACCTGCACGCCGAACGCTTCCGAGGCATCCGACCGGCGCTCGGCTACCCGGCCAGCCCAGACCACAGCCAGAAGCAGGAGCTGTTCGACCTGCTGAATGCCGCCGAGCTCGGCCTCGGCCTGACGGAGTCCTTCGCGATGACGCCGGCCGCCAGCGTCAGCGGGCTGATCTTCGCCAACCCGGCAGCGAAGTACTTCACAGTGGGTCGTATCGGCAAGGATCAGGTCGAAGACTACGCAGCCCGCCGCGCCATGAACGTCGCTGACGTCGAGCGGTGGCTGCGGCCCAACCTGGCCTATGAACCGTCCTGACCGGTGTGCCGGCCAGTGGGCAGCGCCCCGCCGTCATTGGCCTCCCCGGGTCATCCGGCGCCGACGCGGATCAGGCAGGGTTGGCGGTGGCTTGGACGAACGACAGGAGCCGCGGGAGTACGTAACAGAATTCGCCGCCGCCCCATGAGTCCACGAGGCCGCCGGCTCGTTCCATCGCGTCCCAAAGCGGTTCAGTAGAGCGGATGATGGCTTCCGCAGTGGCCGTATCGACGTCGATGGCGGCGCATACAGCCGCCGTCAGTTCCGTGCGGGACTCGGCCGGCATGTCTTCGAGCGGATCGCGATGCATCCGCAGAAGTTACCTCAGCAGACGTGAGCGCTCACGAAGCTGACAAGGCGCTCGATCGTGGCCGTGCTTCCAATCGTCCGATGCGACTGCGGGTGCAATTGCCCTGTTGCCCAGGCCATTGCGGCTGTCGGTGGGCCGGCGGGTCGGGGGACCTGTTCGGGATCGCGGGGCGGGCGCGGATCCTCCGCGCCCGCCTTGCCGTGCTACCGGGCCGACCAAGTGGGGCAGCCCCTCTCGGCGTCGGGGGACGCCGTGATCGATGGCTACGCGTGGCAGGATGCCTCGGTGCGTCCTCGGCTGTTCCTCCTTTCCGCTGCTGCGCTGAGCTCTGCCGTCCATGTGGCGGGTGTCCTGACGGCTCGTCCGATCTGGCGTTACGCCGAGGTGCTGAGCATCGTTCTGCTCCTTGCCTGTGCCATGGTCAGCCGATCGCCGGGACCTCGCTGGGCGATCGGGGTGGGCCTCACGGTCCTGCTTGTGCACGCGGCCCGGACGGTGCCGGAGGCCCGGGACAGCGGTGGCGGTGGCTGGAAGGTGCTCGTACCCGGCTCGGGCTTCGACACACCGTCCGCGTTCGAATCGGGTCTGTCCCTCTGCTGGCCGTCGTTGACCGCGGTGTTGGGGCTACTCATCGCCTGGCGCCGCGGTGGGTGGCGCCTACCGACGGCCGTGCCGGCTGTCGCGGGGGCACTGCTGGTCATCGGGTACGCGGTCGTCCGTATCGTTGGTACTGGACGTGCCGTTGCTGCTGAACCTTCACGAGCGTCCGGCACCGGCGTGGCCGACGTGATGATGGCCGTGGGCATGGCCGCCCTGCCGCCCCTGGTTCTCGGGATTACCGCGTTGGCACTCGCCTCGGCGCTCGCAGGTCACCGTCGACGGCTCGCCTCGCTCGGCGCGGCGTTGCTGGCACTCATGGCGCTCCTTTTGATCGACGCCTGCGTTGCCACGGTCCCGATGCCCCTGTACGTGGGTGACGCCTACGCCGTGTTCGCCTGGGATGCCATCACGCCAACGCTGTCCATGCCGCAACCGATGCCGGCGCTCACGGCGGCGGTCGAACTGACCGCGTACCTGCTGCTCGTCGCGGGCCTGACAAATTCACACGGGCCGGCGAGTGTCGGGAACGGAGGGTGGCGGACCCGTCGCGTTGGCCTACCCGAGTAGCGTCGCCGCCGCGGCCAGGGTGGCCAGTGACAGCGTCGTGGTCACCACCACCGCCCGGTTGGCCACCGCCTCGCCGACGCCGTACTCCTGACCGAAGATGAACGTGTTCTGCGCTGTCGGCAGGCCCGCGCACACCACCACGGCGAGCAACTGGGGCGCGGACAGGTGCAAGGCCAGCCCGGCCGCGTACGCGATGACCGGCTGTGCGACGAGCTTCAGCGCGGTGATCAGGGCCAGCTCAGCCAGCTCGGTCGGCTCTGCCGGCGACGGCGCCGGGCGGTGCAGCGACGCGCCGAGCGCGACGAGGGCGGCCGGAACCGCGGCGCCCGACAGCAGGGTGAGCGACACGCTGGCCGCCGATGGCAGATGCAGGCCCGCGGCCGAGCACGCGACGCCGAGCAGCGACGCCAGGATCACCGGGTTGCGTACCGGCAGGGTGGCGATACGGCGGACCCTTATCCGCCCGGCCGGGTCGCTGTGCCGGTCCAGGGCGACCAGGATGACGGGCGTCACCACCAGAACCTGCAGCAGCACCACCTCCGCCAGGAACGACACGTCGCCGAGGACCTGCGTTGCGATCGGAATGCCGAGGTTCGCCGAGTTCACGTACCCGGCGGCCATGCCCCAGATCGGCCGTTCGCCGGGCTCGCGACCGAACAGCCAGCTCGCGCCCACCCAGCCGAACCCGACGACCGCGGTGGTGCTCAGCCCAAAGGCGAGCAGTGAACGGCCGTCGAACCCGGAGAGCGGCATTCGGGACAGGGCCAGGAACAGGGCGGCTGGCATCGCAAGGTGGAACACGAACCGACCGAGCACCGACGCCCCAGCCTCGCCCAGCAGGCCCCAACGACAGGCCGCGTAACCGAGCGCGGTGAGGATCCAGATCGGCACGAACGCCGACACCAGGTTCATCCGGGTGTCACCGACGGGCTGGTGTCGCGCCGGTTGTCAGACACATCGACGCGTCCAGGGCACGGCCACCTGGTCGCCAGCTCAGGCGTAGCCGTCCGGCTCGGTGTAGCCGTGTCTGAGCAGCGCGGTCCGGAGCTGGTTCTGCCACGTCTTCTCATCGGCTTCGCGCCATTGGTGCTGGCGTGCGCATTGCCAGTTTGGCGGCGGTTCCTCGGGGACGAGACACCCGCCGAGCGCAAGGTCGCCGTCGGCAGCGGCCTTTCTGGCCTCCGGGGCCGGTAGGCCGAAGAGCAGTGGGACGCCCGTCGTGTGGCATTCGGGGCAGGTTGGATTCACCTCGCCACGGTACCGACCCGGCGGCGTCCACGCGCGCGGGCCGCGGCACGTCGAGCTGCACCGGCCGGCACCACGCCGCCCTCCTCGCCTCACCAGGCACCACGCCTGGCAAGGCAGGTCGAATGAGGACCCCGTGGTCCAGGAAAAGAATTGCAGGCTGCTGGTCATCCTGTTCTCGGCATCCGCTCATTCAGGCTGGCGGCGCGCGTGCCCGTATTTCACTGGCAGGTCGACGCGACATGAGGTCAAATGGACTTCCGGGTCCTACTATTCTTGTAATATCCGACCCGCGCCGCTGGATACACTTGACCGATGGGCGACGAGCAGGTGGCTGCGCCAACGAAGCAGCGGAGGATCAGTCAGCGGGGTGCCGCGACGCGAGAGCGGATCCTCGAGGCGGCCAACCGGCTGATGTTCGTCCGCGGAGTGAACGCGACGACCCTCGACGACGTCCGCGAGGCAAGCCAGACGAGCAAGTCCCAGCTCTATCACCACTTCGCCGACAAGCAGGAGTTGGTGCGCGCGTTGGTCAGATACCGAGGCGCGCTTGTGCTTCAGCGCGAGCGTGGCGGGCTTGAACGACTGAGGTCGTTCTCGGGGCTGGTCCGTTGGCGTAACGCGCTTGTCCAGGCCAACTCGCTGAACAACGGCAGACACGGGTGTGGTCTCGGGTCGATGGCCATCGAGTTGTCCGACCAAGATGAGCAGGCTCGATCGATGCTGTCGGAGACGTTCGCGGCATGGGAAAAACTGATAAGTGATGGTTTGCACCGCATGCGGGACAGCGGTGCACTGCGTCCGGACGCCGACCCGGAAAAGCTGGCCACGGGGTTGATGGCAGCACTGCAGGGGGGCTACCTGCTGGCGAACGCCGCGCACGACGTCGCACCCATGGAAGTTGCTCTGGACATGGCGCTGGACCACATCAAATCGTTCCTCGTGAAACCGTCCGGCGAGCCGACCCGCTGAGGTTCCCGTTACGGCCGACCAGCCAGACCGCTTGCTGTCCGCCGAGTTCTCACTGACGAACGCGGATGACCGTCTTTCCGGTGGTTCGTTCGAGCGGACCGGAGGCGACGACGTCGTCGAGGGCCTGGACGCTGCTGATGTTTGTCCGGAGTCGTCCATCCCGCACCCGCTGGACGACCTCACCCAGTTGAGCCCGATCGGGCACGACGACGAAGTCGACAGCCAGGCCGTCGGCGGGCCGCGCCTCCGGCGGCCCGACGACGGACACCAGCGTTCCTCCGGTTCGAACCAGGCCTGCGGACCGCTTCCCGATGTCGCCGCCGATGACATCGAACGCCAGATCGACTCCGCCGACATCTTCGAGGACATCGTTCTCGAGGTCGACGAACTCGTGTGCGCCGAAGTCGAGCGCCGTCTGGCGGTGGGCAGCGCGCCCGGTGCCGATCACGTGGGCGCCGGCCTCACGCGCGAGCTGCGTCACCATCGAACCGACTGCGCCGGCCGCTCCGTGCACGAGGACACTCTGCCCCGCCTGGAGGCGGCCGTGTTCGAACAGGCCCTGCCACGCGGTCAGACCCGAGATCGGCAGGCTCGCGCCCACCGCGAAGTCCACGTCGCCGGGCAGCGGGGCGAGGTTACGCGCCTCGACGGCCACGAACTCCGCCAGGGTGCCGTCACGATGCCAGTCCGTGAGGCCGAACACCCGCTGTCCCACCGACAGTCCCGTCGTGCCATAGCCGAGAGCGGTGACCACTCCGGCCAGCTCGTGCCCGGGGATCGACGGCGTCCGGTCGCGGCCGAGGCGATCGGTCCAGGTCGAGGGCCACGCCAGCTCTGTCGGGACGAATCCCGACGCATGAACCTGAACGACTACGTCATTGAGCGCCGCGGCCGGCTCGGGCCGCTCCGTCAGCGTCATCCCGGCCATTCCCGCGGCCTGATCCGTCACTACAATCGCCAACATTCGGCGCCTCCCTGTATCCGGTCCCCGTTCGCGCGGTCACGAGGTGCACGTTTCGTTTCACAAGCATGTGCGGCGCCAAGCCTCGGTGTCCCACCACGCCGATCGGTAGCGGTTGTGGCGCGAGGGTCTCGAGGAACGAGCGCGATAGCGCATCGTCGGCAAGGCGAGGCTGGGGTCGAGGCCGCGCTGGCGCGGTCCCCGTCGTCACGTTCGAGGGTCAGTCGCGGCCGGTCGTGGCGCCGCCCCCGGCGACGATCTGGCGGGTCGTGGCGAGCCCATGTCGCTGCTGCCGTCGACGATCACTTTACGGCCCTCGGAACTCTCACTCGTGACAGTTGGTCCTCTCCTCACCGAAGCGCCACGCCCCGAACCTAGTCGCGATGGAACTGGTCGGTCAAGTCCAAGTCTTGGGCCGAGTCGGTGCTACTGTGGTGGTGGTCTTCCCCAGTAAAAGCCCATTTTGTCACCATCGAACCGGCTGCTCGCCGCCAGCTTACCTGGACTAAATGGTCCACCAAAGGCGGCGGCTGGGTCGGGAGTGGCGTTGTCGAGAGCGAGGATTCCGGCCACGGGATGGTCCGCACCCGGGCCCGCTCTCGGCACGAGGGTCACGGCGTTGCGGTTCATACACCTCGACGACCTGGCGAGCGCAGGGTACGGCGAAATACGCACGTTTTTCACGAGTGACAGCGACACTGACAGCGACGACAAGTAAGGAGACGACGTGACCACCGAGAAGGTGATTCTCGCCGGCGGCTGCTTCTGGGGCATGGAGGAGCTCTTCCGCCACCAGCCCGGCATCGTGTCCACGCGCGTCGGCTACAGCGGCGGCGACGTCCCGAACGCCACCTACCGCAACCACGGCACCCACGCGGAGTCCATTGAGGTTGTCTACGACACCGAGAAGACCGACTTCCGTACGCTGCTCGAGTTCTTCTTCCAGATCCACGACCCCTCGACGAAGAACCGCCAGGGCAACGACATCGGCATCAGCTACCGCTCGGCCATCTTCTACAACAGCGACGAGCAGAAGCGGGTCGCCGAGGACACGATCGCCGACGTCGACGCCTCGGGCCTGTGGCCCGGCAAGGTCGTTACCGAGGTCACCCCTGCCGGCGACTTCTGGGAAGCCGAGCCCGAGCACCAGAACTATCTGCAGACCTACCCCGACGGCTACACCTGCCACTTCCCCCGCCCCGGGTGGAAGCTCCCGAAGCGGTCGGCGGCCTGACACTCCCGGCGCGCGGATCCCGGGTCCGCGCGCCGGCGTTCCGCCAGGTGCGCCGGCAAGGACGTCCCTACCGCTGGTGCTGTCGATGTCGCCTACGGGAGGTCATCTCTTGGGTACCAGGATCCAGAACGTCCGACTCGACGCCACGTCCAACGAACAACTCATGGCGCTGGCGAACGCCGGTGCCGCAGCCTTCGGCCATACCGCCGCACTCCAGGTGGAACGGACCTTGGCCCAGCTTCTGCGACTACGCGTCGCGCAGATCAACAACTGCAGCTACTGCCTTCTGGTGCACCACGCCGCCGCCAGTACCGCCGACATCCCGCCGTCCAAGGTCGAGACCCTCACCGCGTGGTGGGAAACGCATCTGTTCTCCGAGGAGGAGCGAGCCGCGCTGGCCTACGCCGAGGTGTTGACCCGAGCCGCCGACGCCACAGTCAACAACCGCCTCCAGGAAGCCCACGACAGGATGACCACGCACTTCACGGAGGGCGAGATACTGGAGATCGTGGGGATTGTGATCAACATGAACATCTGGACGAGACTCAAGCTCGCCGAGGGTGCCATGCCCACAACGGCGCCCGCCGCATGAATTGAAACGCCGCCCTGTCGTCGCGGCAGGTTGGCACCCGTCCTGCCGACATCTCGACCCGCACTGGTGGCCCGATGATCTGTGGAGCCCAGGATCCGCACCGGCGCCGAGCTTTCGTGACGGCCGAGCAGTCGGTGCGCGTCCTTGCCCTGCAGTCTCACCTGCGTCGCATTATCTCGTACAGCGCCGTGCCCCCACCTCGGTCACATTGATCAGGCCCCACCCTGCGTGGCTGAGGTGATCGGCCACGGCGAGTGCCTGGCTGATGCTGGCCCCGCCGGCCGCATAGGCGGCCGCTGCACGGTGCCGGTGAGGCTGGAGACGTCTCGTAATTCCGGGTGAGATTCGCAGCCGGATGCGACTCTGGGGGCATGACGGGTCCAGCCCAGGATGACACCGAGGTGGCATACATGCGGGAGGTCACCGCGTTGACCAGGAGCCTCCTCGACGCCGAGGATCCTTACGAGGTGGCGCTGGACATCCACGGGGTTTCTGCGCATGCGTCGTTGGAGGTGGAGTCAGCCGGCTTCGTGTGGCTCATCTGGGGCGATCTGACCGACCGGGTGGAGCTCAACCCTGACGAGCATGAGCAGGCCGCAGCCGAGATGGTCCGGGCGGCACGGGAGTGGCTGTCGCTGGACCTTGCCGATCGTGAGGCGGTGGCCAGGTATCTGGACTACTGGGTGCACGACGTGTGCGGCTACGCCAGGCGGACCGGCACGGGGGCCGACTGATTTGCGAGAACTCTGCTGAGCGGTACCTCGTTATCCGTGCGTCTGTCTGGTAGGGACGCCCGGCAGGATGCCAGGGGTGCAGGCGTTCACGCGACGACCCTCAGGACGTAGATCGACAAACCGCTGTGGACCGTGGTGCCTCGTCGTTCCAGACGTCGTCACACCGTCTTGCTCGCCCAGTAATCCCGTTCGGGCAGGAGAACCCACTGGTCGGCGGGGCCGGTGATGCATCGGGCGTCGGCCGGGCGCAGGCCTACGAACGCGCACGCGTATTGGAGGGCCTGCAGAGGGTAGAGGTAGCTGAGCAGGACCATCTGGCTGGTGTCTCCGCTCCACGCGGCACCGCCAGGGTGCAGGTCCCAGCCGATCATCTCCCCATCGCGGTGGATGCTGCCCTGGTTACCGCTCTTCGGGTTCGCGTAAAGGCCGTAGGCGACGGTGCCGACGGACAGCAGCCGACCGACCAGGGGTGTCTGCGGCTGGTATCCCCACGGTTGGGTGATCACACAGCCGCCAGGCACGTCGGTGATACCGACGAGCAGCAGATCGTTCGTCTCCGAAAGCCATTCCCAGTCGTGCTCGTCGTCCGGCTCGGGCTCCTCTTCGACATCGACGCCGTAGTGGGCGAGCAACTCGTCCTCGGTCATCGGGGTGCCGTCGAGCCGGCGGATCGCCTCGGTCACGTCGACTCCCGCGACGCAGAGGAGCCCGGTCCCGTCGTAGTAGTTGACCTGCAAACGTTCGCCAAGCTCACCGGCCAACGCGACGGCTTCCCGCTCGGCCGGGCTCAGCTCGACACCGGCAGGGGCGGTGCCGAACAGGTCGGGTTCGGGCCCCGCGAGGTTCAGCCGACCGGGTGACCAACCGGCCATCATCGGTCGCCACGGGTCCGCACCAGCGGCAGCCAGAACCTTGGCGTTGTCGTGCCGCCGCGAGTGAACCGCAAGCCACAGTGGGGACCGGCCGTCGTACAGGACATCGATATCGGATGCTGCGGCGGCCATCGCCGCCACAACCGCGGGTGACGAGTGCTCCGCCGCGACGTGCAGTGCCGAGTCGTGCCCGAGCGGCATGCAGGGGTCGGCTCCCGCCGCCAATCGCGCCAGCACCTCATCCTCGCCGCGACCACCCCACAGCCGCACCCCATCCCAGTCCGCCATGACCCGCCCTCCCCGTCGTCTGTCAACGCGCGCGACGCTAGATGGCGCATACGACACCCTGCAAGAGAGTGCCGACAGCCTCGCAGAGCCAAAGCAGATGGAGCTGCACAGCGCCCTTTCCGCGCAGGCACCCCTGAGGATTGTCCCGGTGGCGCTGAAACGCCCCCGCCGGCCGAGGTACGCCTGGTGACGGTTCCTGGCCGAGCAGGACCTGACCACTCCCGGCGGGCAGGAGGACGGATGAGCGTGTAGTTGCCGAGCGGGCGGGTGCTGGTGCGGTCGAGGCAAATTCTTCTGTGCCCTCGGAGAGGGCCGGGGTGCGGAAGCGCAACCCCGGGCCCTCTCCGGTCTGCTCCGCCCGTCTGGCGCGGAGGAGGGGTCTCTCAGGTCACCCGCAGCGTTGACCGTTGAGGGTGAAGGCGGCTGGTGCCGGATTATTGCCGCTCCACGTGCCGTTGAAGCCGATGCTCGTGGACGCGCCGGGGGCGAGGTTGCCGTTCCAACCCATGCTGTCCGCGGTGACGCTCGTTCCGGTCTGTTTCCAGGTGGCCGACCAGCCCTGGCCGACCTTCTGGCCGCTGGTGGGGAAGTCGAAGGCGAGTTTCCACCCGTCGATCGCGGTGGCACCGGTGTTCTTGATCGTCACGCTGGCGGTGAAGCCGCCCGGCCAACTGGTCGCCGTGTAGCCGACAGTGCAGCCGGCGGTCGGGGCGGTGGGCGCGGTCCGCACGGTCAGGCCGGGCGAGGCCGCCGAGACGTTGCCCGCCGCGTCGCGGGCGGTTACCACGAAGGTGTACGGGGTGTCCGGGGTCAGCCCGGTCACTGTGTACGTGGTGCCGGTGGCGCTGCCCACCTTCACCGTTCCGGTGGTGTCGACCCGGTGCACGTCGTAGCCGGTGACGGCGGTGTCGTCGGTGGACGGCGTCCAGGCCAGCGTGACGCTGTCGCCGGTGATCGTGCCGGCGGTCGGCTTGCCCGGGGCGGTCGGCGCCTGGGTGTCGCCGGGCGTGGTGCCGCGCGGCAGCACCAGGTGGGTGATCGAGTTGGCCGGGAAGGTGGCCGTGAGGCCGCTGGCGGTCACCGGCTGGTCGGCCTCCCGGACGACGCCCGCAAGGTCGGCCCCGCTGTAGCGGTAGACCTGGGCGGTGCTGGCGGAGGCGCCGGTGAGGGCGATCGGGCTGGTCAGGTCGTCGCCGGTCTTGTTGACGACGACCACTGTGAGCGCCTTGTCGGCCCTTCGCTCGGCGGCGTACACGGCCAGTTTGCCCTGGTCGGCGCTTGTCGCCTGGACGGAGGTCTCGCCGAACGCCCCGCCCTTGCCGTCGTAGTTGCGGTAGACGCGGAAGGCGTTGGCCACCGGCTGGTCGGCGGTGGGCGCGGTCCAGAGGGTGGCCAGGTCGAGCCCCTCGCGGCCGAAGATGCCGAGCACGTCCGCCTGGGCGAGCGCGCCGTTGAGCGACCCGTAGCCGCCCCAGTTGTACTCGGTCATCGCGATCTTCGTGCCCGGGTAGTGCTTGTCCACCAGCTCGCGCAGCCGCGGAATGTACCGGACCGGCTGGTTGATCCAGCTCTCGTCCACGTAGGTCGGATCCCAGAGCTGGCGGGTCGAGCGCAGTCGCAGCGCCTGGGTGTTGGCGTCGCCAGCCGCGTCGCCCAACACGCCGGACTGCTGCGGGTAGAGGTGGACGTCGAAGTAGTCGAGGATGCGGGTGCCGTGCTGCTGCTCGTACTCGCGCATCCGGTCCAGGTACCACGGGCCGAGATCCTGGCCGCCGTGCGCGGCCTTGTCCGGTGGGTTGGACCAACAGCCGGTGCGTGAGCAGGTGTCCTGGTCGAGGCCCGAATAGAAGATCGAGTTTAGGCCCCAGCCGACCGGCCCGAGCGTCTTCGCACCGGGGTCGGCGGCCTTGATCGCGGCGGCGTACTCGTAGGTGCGGTCGCGTAGCTCGTCGTAGCCCAGCCCGGCCGGGCGGACGTCGCGGTGCGTGGAGTGCCACAGGTCCGGCTCGTTGTCCAGGTTGTAGAACTGGACCCCGCCGTCGGCGGCGGCGCCGAACTGCCCCTTGAGGTGGTTGACGAAGTCCGTGACGTACTCCGGACCGACGGCGATGCTGGTGTCCTTCGGATCGTTGCCGGTGACCGGTGACCCGTCGGGCTTCTTGCCGTTGCCGCAGTCCGGTGCCCACTGGTCGGTGGACTCCTGCGGGCCGTACTTGGCGACGCTGAAGCCACACGCCCGCGACCGGTCCTTGGCGATCCAGCCGAGCATCGGCACCGTCATGACCGTGGCGGCGCCGGTGGCCTTGTTCCGCTGCACGAACCGGTCGGTCTCCGAGCCGTTCGGGAGATCGGCCGGAGCCGGGTTGTCGTTGGGGATGTTCTCGAAATACCAGTCGGCCGCGCGGTTGGTGGTGTCGGCACGGAAGTTGTAGCGGGTGGTGGCGTTGCCGCCGTAGCGGTGCACCGGCAGCCGCAGATCACGGGCGAGGGCCTCGTCGGCGAAGTTCATGCCGTAGATGTACGGGCTGATCTGGTGCCGGGCGGCCGTGGTGTCGACGGTCAGCGCCGGGCCGGCCACGGCCAGGGCGGGCTCCGGCAGGGCCAGACCGCCGAGGGCCGTGGCGAGCACGACCGGGAGTAGAGCGGTGGTGGGACGCACGAGCATTCCTTCCGGATAGGAGGCTCGTCGATGGGAGCGCTTCCAAAGGATTGCGCTTTCCGGACTTCCCGTCAACGCCCGAAGGCCACTTGTGGATCAATCCGAGCCGAGCGATCTGCCGCAGGGGGCGGCTCGTTGCGCAATGGTTCAGCGACCACGTTGCCGGCCACGACGGTCCTGGCCTCGGCCGGGTGGTCACGAGCGCGGGTGCCCCCGGCGAGCACAATGGCCTCGGCGCGCAGCCCGACACGCCAGTGGAGCCAGACCCGGATGACGTGCCGTCGGGGCGCCACCTGGCGCGATGGGTATGGTCGAGCCCGCCACTGCGGCAGCAGGCGGCTCCCCAGATTCGCAGCCGTCGGGCTGGCAGCTCGCTTACACGCCCAGACCTCCCAAGACCGTCACTTCCTGGCTGGTGAACTCACCCGTCAGCATCGGCATGGCCTTGGCGATCGCCGCCTTGGTCTCGGGGAGCTGCAACGAGGCGTCGTGCCTTTCCTTGCTCTGCCACACCTCACTCACCCAGATCGTCACGTCGTCGGTGTCCGAGACGCTCACCACATACAGATCGCATCCGACCTCGCGTAAGGCATCGGTGCCGCTCAGCAGGATGTCCACGACGTCATCCCGGTGGCCGGGCTTGGCTTTCATCGATCCGATGTAGCCGTAGGACACAGCGACTCCTTCAGGCGGCGGCGAGCCGATCGCATACGTCCGACGAGCGACTCGCAAGGGGGCGATTTCTGCCGAGTCGAGCATACTGATCTATCGCTGGCGCGGGCGGCGAGCGCGGGCGGGACGAGCAGCTTTGCCGGTCGGACGCCGAGGTCAAAGACGAAAGCGTTTTCCCACGTGGGAACCTCCGAGTAATTGGGGGAGCATCTGATCCGCGAGCGGCGTGGGTACGTGGTACGACTGCTCCAGCAACAAGCCGACGAAGCGGACGGGCTGGTGATGACCAATAGCGTGACCAGTCTGCTGCGTAAACGTGAGAGTCCCCAGCGGCCGACCTTTCTGGAACTCTTCTTCGACCTCGTGTTCGTCTTCGCGCTCACCCGGATCGTGCACGAGTTGGTGCTGGACTACACCAGGGATCACGTTGCGGAGAGGCTGACCACGTCCCTTGCGGAGAACGGTGAGACTCTGCTGTTGTTCCTGGCGGTCTGGTGGATCTGGACCCAGACGGCATGGGTGACGAGCAAATTCGATCCGTTTCAGCCGGCAATCCAGTTCGTGGTCCTCGCGACGATGTACGGGAGCCTGCTCCTGGCGGTCGCGATTTCGGGCGCTCTGGCCGATACCGGCCTGCTCTTCGCGAGCACCTACGTCGCGATCCAGGTGGGCCGCACCCTCTTCTTCGCGCTCATCGTGCGAGGTCACAACCTCCGCCGGGTCAACATGCTGGCGCTCGTCTGGTTCGGCGCGTCGGCCGTGCCGTGGCTCGCCGGAGCTTTCGCACCGGAGGTGACGCGCAACTCACTGTGGACGCTGGCTCTGGCCATCGACTACCTGGGAGCCAGGCTCGGCTGGCCGGTCCCGGGAATTGGTCGCTCACGGGTGTCCCCGTGGTCCGGCGCGGGCGAGCACCTGGCCGAACGCTACTGGCAGCTCGTCATCGTCGCGCTCGGTGAGACGATCCTGACGTCCGGATCGAGCCTTCTGCGCGGCCCGATCGTGCCGGAACGGACAATGGCCCTCACCGTGTCGTTCCTCATCACTGTGTTGCTGTGGCGGATCTACTTCTATCGAGCCGGCCAGATCCTGGGCGAGGCGATCGCGGTGTCCGCCGACCCCGGCCGCGTCGGCCGGCTCGCCGAGTTCGCACACCTGCTCATGGTGGCCGGCATCCTCGCTGCCTCCGCCGGCTCCGAACTCACTCTGATAGATCCCACCGGAGACGCCAGACCCGCCTGGGTCGGGGCCATCCTCGGTGGGCCCGCGCTCTTCCTCGCCGGGCGCTCGCTGTTCGAGTACGCGGCTTTCGCCCGGGTGTCCCGTCCACGGCCGATCGGGATCCTCGTCCTCGCGGCCATGGCACCGGTGATGGTCGGCCACCCGCCACTCGTTGTCGCTCTGGCTGCTGTCGTCGTCCTGCTCGGCATCGCCGTCTCGGACACGATCCGCGCTCACGGACGCCCCCTGGAGCAGGCCTCGCCGCCACGCTGACCTGTGCCCGGGGCCGTCCACCGCCAACGCGCCGCACAGGGAGGCCGGCGGTCAGTCGCGTTGCAGGCCGGCGAAGATCACCGCGAGCGTACGGGCCTGCAGCTGCTCATCCCATCCCCCGTGCAAGGCCCCTTGGCAGACGCTGGCAAGGAGCGCCATCACTTCGGGTAGCCCTACCGGGGCGGCGACGGCTCCGGTGGCTCGGGCCTGTTCCAGTAGCCGACCCACCGCCTCCTCCAGATGGCCGACCGCCTCGGGCAGCCGGATGGTCACCCCGGATCCGGCAAGCAGGTCGACGACTGTCTTCTTCGCCGCGGCCTGCGCCACCATGTGGGCGAAGAAGGCGAACAGGTCGCGCTGCCCGGCCTCCTCGACGAGTTGTCCCAGCAGTCGCTTCATGATCGCAGCGAGCAGGTCGTCCTTCGTGGGGAAGTGGCGGAAGACCGTGCCGATGGCGACGCCGGCTCTGCGGGCCACCTCCTCGGTGGAGCCTCGGGAGCCGAACTCGGCGAAGACGGCCTCGGCGGCGTCCAGGATGCGTGCTCGGTTGCGCTGCGCGTCAGCGCGCAACGGCGGACCCTCTACCAAAATGAGTCTCCACTCACTATTGTCGACCCAAGTCGAGTGCTGACTCATTATCGGGGGAGACGACTGTGACACCAAGAGCGATCTTCGAGAGCATGCGCACGCAGTGGCTCGCGAACCAGCCCACCTACGAGGCCGACCTGCTCGCCGACGACGTGGTCATCGAGACACCGTTCGCCGCGCCGGGTCGCCCTACCCGTACCGAGGGGAAGCAGCGGGTGCTGGAGTACACGCGGGGGAGTCGAGCAATGTTCCCGGTCCGATTCGACGACTGCCGCAACGTGGTAGTGCACGAGACCACCGACCCCGAGGTGATCGTGGTCGAGTACGAACTCGTCGGCACTCACACCGAGACCGGGGTGACCGCCGCGGCGCCGTTCATCGGGGTGCTGCGAACGCGGGACGGCAAACTGGCCCACTGGCGCGAATACCAGCACACTCTCGCCATCGCCCAAGCCGTCGGCCAGGCATAGGCCCGGATCCGATCAGGCTGTAGAGGGCGACCCTGAGACACCAGCACGGGACCGATGACCGACGCCGCACCCGCATGACGTGCACTCGATGATCCGACCTGTGTTCCTGGACGTCGCTGAAACCGCCGCAGTCCTGCTGTGCGAACCGGTGGTCGCCGCACTTTGACGGGCAGATGGAGGTCAGCGCGACCGCAACGGACAGTCGGGCACCGTGTGGCGCTACGACCACCCGTCGGTGCCCGGCTCGACCCGACCGAGCGCCGACGGGGGACCGTACGACCCTTCTGAACACCTACTCCTTCACACCGATGTCGTCGATCGGAGGGGCGCTGAGCAGCCGACGGACGGGCCACACGGTGGTTGCCAACGCCAGCAGTGTCGTGCCGCCGAGCACCGCCACCCACCCGAGCGGCGGGACGTACGGGATCGGGCTGCCGGTCAGTCCGTTGACGATCGCGCTCAGGGTCAGCGCCGCGATCGTCGTGCCGATCAGCACCGCGGTGCCGAGCAGCCCCGCCTGTTCGGCCTGGACCATCGCGCGGATCTGACGGCGGGTCACCCCGACCAGTTGAAGCAACGCCAACTCGCGGCGGCGGGCCAGTGCGGCCATCACCATCGTGGTGGCCGCCGCCAGCGCCGCGTACCCCACCATCACGCCGATCAGCAGCCGGTTCAGCCAGGCCCCGAGGGCCAGATCGGTGCTGATCAGACGCGTACGGGTGGCGGCGTCGAGAACCTCGGCGCCCGGTCGTCCGGCCGACCACGCGGCCAACGCGGCGTCGGCCTCCGGGCCGGCGCGGACCAGGACCTCGTCGACGGTGTTCCCGGCCGTGTGCCCGGCGACCGTCTCGGCAGCCAGTGTGACGTCGCCGAAGCCGAGGCCACGGCCGTAGACGGCGACGACGTCCAACGTGACAGGCGTGCCGTCGCCCAGCCAGAGTTCCGCCTTGTCGCCGACGTCCCAGCCGGACGAGGACGCCTGCGTCGCGGACACGGCGACAGTTCCCGCGCGCAGGTCGGCCAGGGTGCCCTCGCGCACGTCGAGGTCCATCGTCGACGTGCTGCCCGCCGGGTCGACCGACTGCGCACCGACCGGCTCGATGCCGCCGAGCGCGCGCACCACCACCTGCGTACGGCGCACACCGGTGGCCGCCCGCACCCCGGCCAGATCGCGGATCTCCCGTGCCGCGTCGGCCGGAAGCCCACCCGGAGCGACGAGCACCCGGTCGGCGAGGGTTCCGGCGCTGCTCTGCGTGGTGGTCTGCCGTTCCAGGTTGGTCTGCAGGAACCAGACCGAGCCGCCGAAGCCCACTGACAGCACGAGGGCGGTCAGGACCGTCGCCATGCCCTGCGCGTTGGCCCGCAGGTTGGCCGCGGCCAGGTAGCCGCTGACCCGCCACACCCGCGGCAGCAACGGTGTGAGCAGGCGTGCCGCGTACGCGTTGATCCTCGGTGCGAGCAGCGCCACCGCGATGACGAACAGGTACAGCATGCCGACGGCACCGGCCAGCGCCCCGGTCGACCCGGCGGCGCCGAGCGTGAACGCCCCGGAGGTGCCGGCCGCCGCCAGCGTCAGCACACCAGCGATCAGCCGCACCCGGCCGCTGCGCCGAGGTTCGACGGCGATCTCGCCGAGCGCCTCGATCGGCTTGATCCCGGTGACCCGGCGCGAGGCCACCAACGCGGCGAGCACCGCCACCAGGACCGCCGTACCGACAGCTGCCGGCACCGCGAACAGGCCGCCGGCCAGCGGGAAGCCGGCCGGAACGAATCCCCGCTCGATCAGTTCGCCGTGCACCCAGCGTGCCGCCAGCAGGCCGGCCGGGCCGCCGATCGCGGAGCCGACCAGGGCGAGCAGCGCGGCCTCGGCGATCAGCATGCGGCGTACCTGCCCCGGCGTGGCCGCGACAGCGCGCAGCAACGCCAGGTCACGTCGACGGTGCCGGACGGACAGCCCGATCGTGCCGGCCACCACGAAGACGATCAGCAGCACGACGTACCCCCCGAAAGCCGATCCGGCCTCGACCAGCAACGTCCGGGCGGCCTGGTTCTCCGACTGCTCGACGGTCCCACGGTCCTTCCCG
Source organism: Micromonospora sp. NPDC049047 (assembly GCF_040649135.1). NCBI lineage: Bacteria > Bacillati > Actinomycetota > Actinomycetes > Micromonosporales > Micromonosporaceae > Micromonospora > Micromonospora sp. NPDC049047. The sequence goes on along the minus strand of NZ_JBEZEY010000004.1, from coordinate 76,963 downwards.
ACGTACGCGGTGGCGCCGGCCGCCGACGCGATCTCGCGTACCGCGTCGAGGTCGGCACCGGGCGTCATCCGCACGCCGATCGCATCCACGCGGCCCGGGTGGGCGGACAACCGGGCGGCCTGCGCGTCGGTGAAGAACACCGCCGCCGAGCCGGTATCGGCGGTTCCGCTCACCCGGTACGACCGCCCGACGCCGCCGACGACCAGGTCGATGCGGTCGCCGGGTGCCACGCCGAGCCGGGTGTCGACCAGCACCTGGTCGTCGGCGCGCGGCGCGGCGCCCGCGGCGATGGGACGACCGGTGAAGGTGTACGTGTCCCAGCCGTGTCCCACGGCGGCGGGTGAACCGATCACCAGCCCGTCGTCGCCGGTGACGGCCGTGACGCCTGGCACCTGGCGGATCCGGTCCACCAGCGCCGCGTCCACAGTGCCGCCCTCGGGCAGCGCGACGGTGCTCGTGGTGGTGTCGCCGTCGAACTCCCGGAACGTGTGGCTGAGCGTGCGGTCGGCCACGACCACGTCGGCCGCCGCCCAGAGCCGTGGCTCCGCGCGGAAACGCAGCCCGGATTCGACGAGGGTGCCCATCGCCACCAGGATCAGCACGCCGACGACCAGTGCCAGCAGGGTCGCGGTGGCGGGGCCGGAACGGTGCCGCAGCAGGCGGGCGGCGAGCGCGGTCATCGGAGGACCCGCCGATCCAGCGACGCCAGGTGCTCGGCGATACGGGCGGCGCCGAGCTGCGGAAGGTCGGCGACGATCGCGCCGTCGGCCAATACGAGCACCCGGTCCGCGTACGACGCGGCGATCGGGTCGTGGGTCACCATCACCACTGTCAGCCCGTGTTCGTCCACCACCGCGCGCAGCAGCGTCAGCACCTCCGTAGCGCTGCGGGAGTCGAGGGCGCCGGTGGGCTCGTCCGAGAAGATCACCTCGGGGCGGGTGGCCAGCGCCCGGGCGATCGCCACCCGCTGCTGCTGGCCGCCGGAAAGCGCGGCCGGCCGGTGGCGCAGGCGGTCGGTGAGGCCGACCCGCTCGACCACCCGGGTCAGCCAGGCCCGGTCCGGACGGACGCCGGCCAGGCGCAGGGGGAGCACGATGTTCTCCTCGACGGTGAGCGCGCCGATCAGGTTGAACGCCTGAAAGACGAACCCGATCCGGGTGCGGCGCAGCTCGGTCAGGCGGGTCTCGGACAGCCCGGACAGGTCGGTGCCTCCGATCACCACCCGACCGGATGTGGGCCGGTCGAGCCCGGCCGCGGTCTGCAGCAGCGTGCTCTTGCCGGAACCCGAGGGCCCCATCACCGCGGTGAAGGTGCCCCGGTCGAAGCCGACATCGATGCCCGCGAGCGCGGTCACCCGATCGGGGCCGGTGTCGTACACGCGGGTGAGGCGTTCGACGCGTACCGCCGGTTCGGTCGTCTGTCCCGGATAGTCCGGCATTCTGGTGGCCTCTCTCCGTGTCATCGGCAGGAAATGCGCGCACCAGAAACGCTATTGACGTGGGAGAACGGCGACCATCCCGCGGGCTGCCGGGTCCGGGTACAGCAGGCGCTACCGCCGGTCGCCGTTGAGGTAGCGCAGCACGGCGGTGACCCGGCGGTCGGCGCTGTCGTCCGGTGGGAGCTGAAGCTTCGCGAAGATGCTGCGGATGTGCTTGTGCACCGCGCCGTCGGTGACGAACAGCCGCTCGGCGATAGCGCTGTTGCCGAGCCCTTCGGCCATCAGCCCCAGCACCTCACGCTCACGCGGCGACAGCTCGCTCAGCGCCGTGTCCGTCCGGCGGTTGCGGGCGAGCAGTTGCGCCACCACCTCCGGGTCGATCACGCTGCCGCCGTCCGCGACGCGGTGCAGCGCGGTGAGGAACTCCTCGACCCGGCCCACCCGCTCCTTCAACAGGTAACCCAGCCCGACGGCGCCGACCGAGAACAGGTCGGTGGCGAACGCCTGCTCCACGTACGCCGACAGGACCAGCACCGCCAGGCCGGGTCGGCGCCGCCGGGCCTCCACCGCCGCCACGATGCCCTCGTCGGTGTGGGTCGGCGGCATCCGTACGTCCACGATCGCGACGTCCGGCGCGTGCTCGTCGACGGCGACCAGGAACTCGCCCGGAGTGCCTGCCGTGGCGACCACGTCCAGGTCCTCCGCCCGCAGCAGCAGCGCCAAACCCTCGCGCAGCAGCGGGTCGTCCTCGGCGATCACGATCCGCATGGCAGCTCCACGTCCATTCTCGTCGGCCCTCCCGGTGGGCTGGTCAGCGTCATCCGGCCGTCGTACGCCTCGACCCGCCGACGGATGCCGGTGAGTCCGGAGCCGCGGGTCTCGTCCGCGTCGCCGTGCCCGTCGTCCTCGACGCTCACCAGCAGCCGACCGCGTTCGAGGCGTACCGCCACATCCACCCGGCTCGCACCGCTGTGCCGGACGACGTTCGTCAGCGCCTCGGCCACCACGAAGTACGCGGTGGCCTCGACCGAGGCCGCGCAGCGCACCGCCACGTCCACCTCCAGTCGGCAGGGCACCGCGCAACTGCCGGCCAGGCCCGACAGCGCGCCGGCGAGACCCCGGTCGTCCAACACCGGTGGCAGGATCCCGCGCACCACCGTCCGCAGCTCGCCGAGTGCCTGTTCGGCAGCATCCTGCGCCTGCCCGAGGATCTCGTCGGCGCGGTCCGGGTTGCGGCGCACCGCCCGGCGTGCGGCGCCCAGCAACACGTTTACCGCTACCAACCGGTTCTGGGTGCCGTCGTGCAGCGACCGCTCGATCCGGCGCAGTTCGACAGCGTGGGCGTCCAGCGCGGCGGCGCGGGTGGCGGTCAGCTCGGCCACCCGCAGCGACAGGTCGACACCCGGCGGGGGAGGGAGCAGCCGTCGACCCGGCCAGGCCTGGAGCCGGGGCAGGACCGGGGTGAGCCAGATCGCGGCGGCCAGCCAGCCCACCCCGAGCACCCCGACCCAGAGCGCGTCGGACAGGCCGTCGATGCGCCACCAGACGATCCCCGGCGCGGCGTCGGGGGGGACCAGCCGGTACCACAGCGGGAAGGTGGCGTCCTGCACGGCATAGAGCGGCAGCGCGAGGCCGACCAGCCCGGTCACCAGGCCGACGAGCGAGTACAGCCCGAGCCAGCCGAGCTCCCGGCGCACGAACGGATCCCGCGTCGCCGCCCGCAACCCGTCCGGCACCGGGCCCGGCGTGGGGATCGGGTCGCCCCAGCGGGACAGCCGGGCGCGCTCGCGGTCGGCCACCGACCGCACCGCCCGCAGCGCACCGGGCGCCGCCAGCAACCCCACCCCGGCCAGGCAGGTCACCGCCACGATCGCCGCCCAGAGCAGCGCGCCCAGCGCCAGCGTGGCGGTGCCCAGCCCTCCGACGAGGTGCTCCAGGGCGTCGACCGAAGCGCGAACCCGGCCCCGCACGTACGCCATCGACCCACCTCCTCCGTCAACATAGGCCACCGCAAGCCCTGCCCGGCAACGCCCGGCGCGGAAGGTACAGCCTGCTGTACCACTGCCGTCGAGCTGGCGGGATCGTCGCCGTCGGGTCGCCGACCTAGCGTTGACGGCGTCGAAGAAACGTTCGCCGAAGGAGGCAGTCATGACCGATCCGTACCGCATCGCCGAGGCCCCCGCCGCCGCACCGAAGAAGCCCGGCGGCCTGCTGCGCCCGCTGCTGTGGCTCGCGCTCTTCGTCAGCGCGGCGGCCAACGTGGTGCTGTCGACCGCGGTGGACAACCCGTGGATCAGCTCCGCGTTCGGCCTGGTGGCGCTGATCTGCGCGGGCGCGCTGATCGTGCACCACCGCCGCAACCGTGCGCGGGAGTCCTAGGAACGCAGACCCCACCCACCGCGCTCAGGTCGTCGGTCAACTGCGGACAGTGGCGTCGTCGTTGGTGGTCATGGTCTCCTGCCGAAGCGGCTCCTCGCGCAGGATCGCGGCGTGCAGCCACGAGTCCGGGATGGCGAAACCGTCGACGAGGGTCCGCATGTGCGGCCGTAGCTCCTTGAGGAGGGAGTTGACGACGCCGGTGATGGCCTTGGCGCGGGCCGGTGTGAAGCGGCCGTGCTCCAGGAACCATCCCTTGTTGGCCTCGATGACGCTGAGCGCGTACAGGTCACAGACCCGGGAGAGCAGCGCCCGGACCGCCGGGTCGGCGGTGTCTTCGATGCCGGCGACGAACGCCTCCAGGGTGATCCGGTCGATGTGCGCGGCGGCCACGCTCAGGACGTGGTCCTGGACGTCGTTGAAGATGTCGAAGGGCCGGTCCTTCTTCGTCGCCGCGCCGTTGCGCAGGCGGCGGACCGCACCGTCGAGGAGGTGCCGCTCGCGGTCCTCGAACACCTTCAGGTGCCAGCCGCGGTCGGTGACGGCGACCTCCTCGTCGCGACCGGGCACGGCGCCGATCAACCGCTCGATGAGGGACCGCGCGGCGGTCCGTTCGAGCACCATCTCGCGGACCTGCTCGGCGACGAAGGAGGCGCGCCCCCAGCCGTCCAGCGAGCCGAACTCGTCCCGGTAGCCGGTGAGCAGTCCCTTCGCCACCAGCTGCAACAGCACCGTGTTGTCGCCCTCGAAGGTGGTGAAGACGTCGGTGTCGGCCTTGAGGCTGGGCAACCGGTTCTCGGCCAGGTAGCCCGCGCCGCCGCACGCCTCGCGGCACATCTGGATGGTGCGGGTCGCGTGCCAGGTCTGCGCGGCCTTGAGACCGGCGGCCCGGGACTCCAGCTCCCGTTGCCGGTGCTCGTCGACCGGCTCGTCGCCGCCCTGCACCTCACTGAGCGCGGCGACCAACTCGGTCTGGGCGAAGTGCAGCGCGTACGTGGTGGCCAGGGCGGGCAGCAGCTTGCGCTGGTGGGCCAGGTAGTCGTTGAGCAGCACCTCCCGCTCCGCGTCGGGTGTGCCGAACTGGCGGCGGATGTCGCCGTAGCGCACCGCGATGGTCAGCGCCGACTTGGTGGCCGCCGACGCGGCGCCGCCCACGCTCACCCGTCCGCGCACCAGGGTGCCGAGCATGGTGAAGAAGCGCCGGGAGTCGTTCTCGATGGGGCTGGAGTACGTCCCGTCCTCGGCGACCTGACCGTAGCGGTCCAGCAGCATGTCCCTCGGCACCTGGACGTGGTCGAAGGTGAGCCGCCCGTTGTCCACGCCGAGCAGGCCGGCCTTGGGCCCGGCGTCGCCGATGCTCACGCCGGGCAGCGGGTTGCCCTGCGCGTCGCGGATCGGCACCAACCACGCGTGTACGCCGTGCCGCTCACCGTTCGTGATCAGCTGCGCGAAGACCACCGCCATCTTCCCGTCCCGGGCGGCGTTGCCGATGTAGTCCTTGCGGGCCGCCTCGTGCGGGGTGTGCAGATCGAAGGTCTGCGTCTGCGGGTCGTACGTGCAGGTGGTGCGCAGTTGCTGGACGTCGGAGCCGTGCCCGGTCTCGGTCATGGCGAAGCAGCCGAAGATCGTGCCCGAGACGATGTCCCGGAGATAGGCGTCGTGGTGCCGTCGGGTGCCGAGGGCCGCGACCGCGCCGCCGAACAGGCCCCACTGCACGCCCGCCTTGACCATCAACGACAGGTCGACCTGCGCCAACATCTCACTGGCGATGATCGAGCCGCCGACGTCGCCGCTGCCGCCGTACTCGGTGGGGAAGGCCGACGCCATACCCAGCTCGGCGGGGAGTTCGCCGAGCAGTCGGGTGATCCGCTCACGCGCCTGGTCACCTGTCTCGCCGTACACCGGGAGGAAACGCTCGTCGAGGTTGTCGCGGTGCGCGGTGCGCACCTTGGCCCACGGCCCGTCGAGCAGTTCCCGCAGGCGAGCGAGGTCGATCTGATCGGACATGGTCCCCCCTCGGCTTGCGGACATATGGGTACAGGCCGTACTCGATCAAGAGTACCGGGGTCGGCGCGCGGCTGAGGTGGCCGTGCCGCTGTCGCCGCTGTAAGACCGACTCCGGTAGTGGTGATCGTCACGCAATCCGTAGAACATCGAGGAATGCGTTCACCGCTGGGGTCCGGCCCAGGCGGCTCCAGACGAGGTGCTCGACCCGGGCCGGCGCATCGGTGACCTCGATGACGGTCACGCCGTTGAGCCGTGGCACGTAGGCGGAGGCCAGCATGGCGACGCCGAGACCCGCCGCGACGAGGTCGGCCATCAGGTCGGCGGCGGTCACCTCGAACGCGACGTCGCGGGCGAGGCCGGCGGCGGAGAACGCCTGATCGGTCTGGGCCCGCCCGGCGGTGCCGACCGGGAAGTCGACGAAAACCTCGGCGGCGAGCCGGTCGAGGTCGACTGCCGGTTCACGCGAGAGCGGATGATCCGGGGCGACCACGGCGACGAGCCGGTCCCGGGCGAAGCTGTGTGCGTCGACGCCCTTCGGCTGGACCGTTTCCGGCAGCCCCAGGAACGCCACGTCGATGACGCCCTGTTTGACCTGCTCCACGAGTGCGTCGCTCCCACCGACGCGCAGGCCGACGCGCACGAACGGGTACCGCTCCCGGAACACGCGAAGCGTGGCCGGAATGTCGACGGCCGCGACAGTGGGGATCAGGCCGACAGTCAGTCGTCCCCGTACCTCTCCCACCGCCGCCGCGACCTCGGCGGCCGCGCGTTCGGCGGCGTCCAGGCACTGACGGGCGGCGGGGAGGAACGCCGCACCCGCCGGGGTCAGCCGCACCCGGCGGCTGGTCCGCTCGAAGAGCCTCGCGCCGAGTTCCCGCTCCAGGCGGGCGATCTGGTGACTCAACGCGGACTGGACGACCAGGCACCGTTCGGCGGCCCGGGTGAAACTGCTCGTCTCGGCGACGGCGAGCACGTAGCGCAGCTGGTGGAGCTCCATCGATTCATCTTCTCTGTAGATCGATCGGATGACAAACATGCGTTGGACTCATTGATGGCTGCGCGATGAGACTTCCGACATGACAAGTTCCGGAGCGGAGAAACTTCCCGGCGGCACGTTCACCAGCGATCTGCCGCGCACCGCCCTGACCGCGCTCGCCCCGCTGGCGTGGGGCACCACCTACGTCGTCACCACCGAGCTCCTTCCGCCGGGCCACCCACTGTTCGCGGGCTTCCTGCGCGCGTTGCCCGCCGGTCTGGTAGCGCTGGCGATCACCCGTACGCTGCCGAGGGGGGCGTGGTGGCCGAAGGCGGCAGCGCTCGGCGTACTGAACATCGGGCTCTTCTTCCCGCTGCTCTTCGTCGCGGCGGAGCGGCTGCCGGGAGGCGTCGCGGCGACCCTCGGTGCGGTGCAGCCGCTCGTGGTCGCCGTCCTGGCCGCGACGCTCCTGCGGGAAGGGCTCTCCGTCTGGCGGGTCGTGTGGGGTGTCGCCGGGGTGTTGGGCGTCGGCCTGGTGGTGATCGGGCCGGACGCCGCGCTCGACACTGTGGGGATCGTCGCCGGCCTCGTCGGCGCGGCCACGATGGCGCTCGGGGTGACCCTCACCAAGCGCTGGAAGCGGCCCGCCGGGGTGAGCCCGACGGCCTTCGCCGGCTGGCAGCTCAGCGCGGGCGGTCTCTTCCTGGCGCCCCTCACCTTCCTCGTCGAAGGACCGCCACCGGCGATCGACCCGCCCGCCGCTCTCGGCTACCTCTGGCTGGGCCTGGTCGGCGGTCTGTGCGCGTACGTCCTGTGGTTCCGCGGCGTCGTCGCGCTGCCCGTGACCTCCGTCGCGGTTCTCGGTCTGCTCTCGCCGCTGGTCGCCGCGCTGCTCGGTGCCGTGGTGCTCGGTCAGACGCTCGGTCCGATCGAGCTTCTCGGGTTCGGGCTCGCGCTGGCCGCGATCGCCGCGGGGCAGCTTCCCGCGCCGACCCGTTCGCGGGCGCAGCTCGTACCGGAAGGGGCGGTTCGATGAAGATCGCCGTAGTCGGAGCCGCGGGAATGGTCGGCTCGCGCGTCGTCGACGAGGCCGCGGGCAGGGGACACGAGACGATCGCCGTCTTCCGCAGGCGGAGGCCGGAGGCACTGCCGTACGGCGTGACCGCCGTCGCTGGCGACACGGACGACCCCGGGCGGCTCAGCCGGCTCTTCGACGGCGTCGACGCGATCGTGGCGGCGACCCGTCCCGCCCCCGGGTACGAACACGCCGTCTCCGCGACCACAACTGTGCTGCTCGACGCGGCCGAGGCGGTCCAGACGCGCATCGTCGTCGTCGGCGGTGCCGCCCCGCTGTGGGTCCCCGGCCACCCCGACCGACTCGTCCTCGACAGCCCGGAGTACGTGCCGGAGGCTTGGCGCACCATCGCCGCCGCCAGCGTCGCGCAACTCGACGCCTGCCGGGCGCACCGGGCCGACTGGGTCTACCTCAGCCCGCCGGCCATCCTCGAACCCGGAACCCGCACCGGGACGTACCGACGGGGCACCACGACGCTCATCACCGGCCCCGACGGGGCGTCCCGGATGTCGGCGGAGGACCTCGCCGTCGCCGTCCTCGACGAACTGGAGAGCCCAGGCGGGGACAGGCACTTCACAGTGGGATGAAGCGCCGCGCATGCCCGTCGCGCTGCCGCCATGGCGATCATCGAGGTCTGTCGCTACGATCCGATACCGATGCATTACTGAGCGTTGATGCGTGCTGCTCGTGATCCCTGATCACTGGCGATCCGGCACCGCTACGACGTGGTGCCGGCCCGAGGATCACGCCGTCTCGACGAAGGGAATCCGGATGACGGAGAGCGCCCAGACCACCGAGAGTCGAAACGTTCCACCCGCGCGGCCGTACCCGTTCAGTGTGCCCGACCGCCTCGTCGTCGACCCGACCTACGGCGAGCTGCGCGAGACCGAGCCGATGATCCGGGTGCAGCTCCCCTACGGTGAGGAGGCGTGGCTCGCCACCCGCTACGAGGACGTCCGTACGGTCCTCGGCGACGTACGGTTCGGTCGCGCCCCGGCCGTCCAGCGCGACGAGCCCCGGCTCACCCCGCGCCAGCAGTACAGCGGCATGCTGACAATGGACCCGCCCGATCACACTCGGCTGCGCCGGCTGGTGGCGAAGGCGTTCACGGCCCGTCGCGTCGAGGCGCTGCGACCCCGAACCCAGGAGATCGCCGACGCGCTGGTCGACGACATGGTCCGGCTCGGTCCTCCGGCCGACCTGGTGGAGCACGTCGCCACACCGCTGCCGATCCAGGTGATCTGCGAACTGCTCGGGGTTCCGTACGCCGACCGTGACCGCTTCCACGTCTGGTCGGAGGCGATCGTCTCGACCACCTCGCTGCCGCTGGAAACGATCCAGGAGTACCTGAACAACCTCTGGGGCTACATCGGTGCTCTGGTCGCCGAGCGCCGCCGCGATCCGGGGATCGACGACCTGCTCGGCGCGTTGGTGCGGGCCCGCGACGAGAACCAGGATCGGCTCAGCGAGACCGAGCTGGTGGAGTTGGCCGGCGGGCTGCTCGCGGCCGGCCACGAAACCACTGTCACCCAGATCCCCAACTTCATCTACGTCCTGCTGCACAATCCGGACCAGCTCGCTCGGCTGCGGGCCGATCCGTCGCTGGTGCCGGCCGCGGTCGAGGAGCTGCTGCGGTACGTGCCGCTCGGCGTCGGCTCTTCCTTCGCCAGGTACGCCAAGGAGGACGTCGAGGTCGGCGGGGTGCTGGTCCGGGCAGGTGAACCGGTGCTCGGCTCACTGTCGTCGGCGAATCGGGACGGCACGGTCTTCGCCGACCCGGACCGGCTGGACTTCGACCGCGAGCAGAAGCCGCATCTGGGCTTCGGGCACGGCGTACACCACTGCGTCGGCGCGCAACTGGCCCGCATGGAGTTGCAGGTCGCCGTCACCACCATCGTCACTCGCCTGCCCGGGCTGCGGCTCGCCGTGCCCGAGGACGAGCTGGAGTGGAAGCGCGGCATGTTGGTGCGGGGTCTGCTCGGCATGCCGGTGGCCTGGTGAGTGCCGCCTGGCGGGTCGAGGTGGACGCGCGCCGTTGCATCGGCACGAGCATCTGCGCCGGTACCGCGCCCGAGCACTTCCGCCTGGTCGACGGCCTGTCCGCGCCGGTGGCCGACGTAGTCACTCCGGCCGAGGCCGTCATCGACGCCGCAGACTCGTGCCCGGTGGAAGCGATCACGGTCCGCGACGCCGCCGACGACCGGCTGATCGCGCCCGAGGAATGACCCGAGATCGAGCCCGCCCGTTAACGCCCGCGAGCTGAGCAGCCGCGGATTGTCGTGCCCGTGTGGTGCGGGTGCGGCTGGTGTGCGGTGGGGTGCACGCCGGGTCCGTGCGGGTGACAGCTATCGAGGCCCGAGCCCTGTCTTTCCGTCAATCAGCTCACGTACGACATCGAGGTGACCCGCATGGCGTGCGGTCTCCTCGATCATGTGAAGAACGATCCGCCGCAGGTCGGTGACCTCGTCGCCGAGGGGCGCACCCGGGTGACGCCCACGCGCAGGCGCAGACAGTGGTGTGGCGGCGAGGATGGCGTTGGACCGCTCGCACTGTGCGCGGTAGAAGGCGAAGACCACTGCTGGTGGTCGTGGGGTGTTCAGGGGCGTGTGGTCGTCGTCGGGCCAGGCCAGCGGCTGGGCGGAGCCGGTGGCGACCTCCTGGAACCAGTGCCGCTCCGCGTAGCCGAGGTGCTCCACGAGACCCAGCGGTGTCCATCCCGAGGGCAGCACGGCGGTTGTCAGAGCTGCGCGGTCGAGGCCGTCGACAATAGCGAGAACGCTTGCACGTTGCGCCTCCAGGAACATCGACAGTGCCGTCTTCTCAGCGTCTTCCACCCGCTCCACATCCCTTCCGGTAAGTGATGATCTCGGTCGGGACGCCTCGTCCGGACCCTTCCAACGAGTACGGCGCACGTCAGTCGCCACCTCCTGCCGCGAGGTGCCCGTCAGGCTGAGAGACCCAGCCAACGCCGTCGGCGGCGGGCAGGTCATCCTACGGTGAAGCCGCCGTGACTGATGGTCTCGTTGAGCCAGCCAAGCCAGGTCACCCACAGGTCGTCGCCCTCCAGCTCCGCACGCAGATGCGGCGACGAAGCCTGGTAGCGGTACAGCGCCTGCTCGATCTCCTGCGCACCTACCAGCCACGGGCCGTTACTCATCAGCTTGAACTCCGGGATACCGACCATGCCAGGGACCGTCTGGGCTGCGGCCGCGCGCTCTGCCTCGTTGTAGGCGTCCCGCCGACCCTGATCGGCGGACTGCCAGTCGTCCATGTCTTTGAACGGCCAGGCCGGAAAGGGCTGCGAGGTTGCCTGGTAGGTCATGCCCGTGCGGCGCATACCGTCACGGCAGAAGGCCATGCCGGCGATGTTCAGATGGAATTGAAAGGGAGCCATCAGCGACTCGTACTCGCTTCCGCCGCACGGTGGGGTGTGCGCGCACGGCTCCGCCAGATCGAGGCAGGCTTCGAAGCGGGAGCGCGCCGTAGCAGCAGGTTCGGGTAGGTCGACCCGCTCAAGGTGGTAACTCATGAGATCCTCCGCCGTCGGCACGACAGTCTGGCGCTCGACGTCGTGACATTCTGCCGGTCGTAGGCGGGCCGCACCCCGGGGGCGAGGCACGACCCGTCGTTGCTGTCTGCCCGCCTGGGGTGATCGTCGTTTCAGACGTGTGGTGTTCCGTCCGACCCGACGATCCCGTGACCGGAGGCGGCGGGTATGGCAAGCCACCGCTCGATGGCGGCAAAGTCGGGATCGGAGAGTCCCATCCGTGGGTCGACCCGGTGCAGCAGTGCCGGTCCGGGGTGGTTGGCGGCCACCCACGTCCGGTCAAAGTCGCTGATCTCGTCGTCGACCCACACGAAGGGCCGTCCAGCCGCCCAGGCGACAAGCGTCTCGGTCTTCCAATGCACGCCCCGCGTCGGTTGCACCTCATCCTCTTCCGACCAGGCGACGACAGGCAGTTCCGGTAGGCCGATTCGCGGTGCGACGTCCGCGTTCGCGTCAGCCATCCAGGTGGTGGCCCAGACCAGCTCACAGCCGAGCGCGCTGAGTCGCCTGCCGTGCATCGGATTGAGTCTCGACAGGAGAGGGTTGGACATCTCGTCCCACAGGTCGGCCGCGTCGGCCCTGGCGGCACGTCCTGCTGAATCCTGCGGCCGCTCGCCAATCGGGATGAGTGGTCCATCCACGTCGAGAAAGAGCAGGGGGCGTTCAGCGCCAGTGGTCACCGTCGCACGATAGCCATCACGGTCCGAATCGAGCCAGACGAGGCCAGGGCGTTCGCCGGGCAGGCCGGCGTCAGCCGACGGGCGCTCACCGAACGGCTGGCGAGCACGACGTGGTACGCCGTCAGCAGTGCTCGGAGCATCCACCCGCGCGGATCACCTGCTGACCGCCAGGCTGGCCCTCGGTCTTTTTCTGCGATCGGCAGTGCCCGATGCCACATCACCGCAGAACAGAACACTTCCGACCTATTAGAACGTAGCGACAGGACCGGCGGGGAAGGGCCGGGTAATAGCGAGACTTCGGCTAGTGATGGCGAAGCAATCACCCTGTAAGGTCATCGAGTCCCGTCGCCAGACCGATTTGCCTTTGACATGGGGAGGCTCAGCTATGGTCACATCTTCTGTGACCCCCACGACGGTGTCCGCCGAACGAGGGCTGGCACGCAAGACTCTGCGGACGAGTTCGCTTGTGACGTTCGGGGCGACCGCGTCGTCCCCAATGGCCGTTCTCGTCGGCGGTATCGTCGCCACCTATGCGGCAACCGGAAATACCAGCGTAGCCGCCAGTTTCTTGCTCCTGACCGTCGTGATGCTCCTCTGGGCGCCGGGATACATCGCCATCGCCAGGTACGTCCAACCCAGCGGGATCTTCTACACCGCCCTCGCCGCCGGACTGTCTCGGCTCGTCGGTGTCGCCGGAGCGCCGGTGGTGCTCCTTGCCTACAACACCATTCAAATCTCGCTGTACGGGCTGCTCGGTTCGGTGGTCAGCGGCTTGATCGGCGGGCCGTGGTGGATTTTCGCTCTCATCGCGTGGGCCATCGTGGCGGCATTCGGCCTGCAACGCACCGGCGTCAGCACCGCCATGTTCGGGACCATCCTGATCGTCGAGGTCGCGCTGCTGATCGTGTTCGTGCTGGTTGGTCTGGCCCACCCCGCCGGCGGCAACTTGACGTTCGAGGCGCTCAACCCGACGCAGTTGTTCAGCACCGGGGTGGTGGCCGGGCTCGCGGTGCTGCCACTCGGCTTCGCCGCGTTCTTCGGCACCGAAACCATCGCCGCGTACGGTGCGGAGGCGCGCTCACCCCGGGCGGTTTCCCGCAGCATCATCTACGTGATCGTCGGCCTGGGCCTGCTCTACGCCCTGTGCGCCTGGGCGATGGTGGCGACCGTGGGTGCCGACCGGGTCATCGACCTGGCCCGCGACCCGGCAGCGCCGCTGCCGTTCGAGGTCTTCTCGGACTCCCGCGCTGGCAGCGCCGGCGTGCTGTTGATGGCGCTTGGTGGTCTGCTGCTGATCAGCAGCGTCCTCGCGGCGATGATCAGCTTCCACAACAGCGTGGCGAGGTACCTGTTCACGCTCGGCAAGGACCGGCTGCTGCCCGCTCGCCTCGCCACGATCCGTGAGGGCGGGTCCGGCGCGCCCCAGGGCGGATCGATCGCCCAGTCGGTCACCGCTCTGATCGTCATTCTGCTCTTCGTGGTGAGCGGTGCCGAAGCGCTGACCATGTTCACCTGGCTGTCCAACATCGCCGCCGTCAGTCTGATGCTGTTGATGGCGATGAGCTCACTCGCCACTGTCCGCTTCTTCGCCCGCGGCGGTGGACGCAGCGAGTCGCTGTGGGCCCGGGCGATCGCCCCCACGCTCGGCGGGATCGCCATCGGGGTGATCCTCCTGGTCACACTGATCAACATCAGTGCCGCGCTTGGCACGCCACCTGGCTCTCATCGAGCGTGGCTGGTGCCCGGGACGGTCGGTGCGTTCGTCCTCATCGGGGTGTTGTGGGCGATCAGCCTGCGGGCCCGCCAGCCGGAGCTGCTCGATGGGTTCGGCGAACGCGAGACGAACCCCACCCGGCAGGTCGACGAGGATCTGGGCCACCTCACGCTCTGAACAGTACGTCACGACAGCAGGCAGGCGGGGCCGCGGAAGCGGCACCGCCTGCCTGCTGTCGTGACCCCTACGCCGTCGCGCCTCTGGCCTGAGCGAGCCGTTGCGCGCCTTGGTGGACGAGCGTCGCCAACTGCGCGATCCCGGCCCAGATCGGGGCGTCCCCCGGGTGGCTGTGCAGCGGCCGCCACGCCTCGTACGTCGGTGTCGTGGACTGGATCAACGGCCTCTCCCACGGGTCGGCCGGCCGGTCGACGACCATCCTCGTCTCTTCGGGGTCCATCAGCTGGATGTAGAACCGTCCTGGAATCCGGTCCTCGCCTTCCACCTTGCGCATCGTCTGCTCCCAGCTGCCCAGCGGACCGTCCAGGGAACTGACCGCGATGCCGATGAACGTCGACTCCGCGGTGACCCGGTCGTCGACCCGATTGCACATCTGCGGTGGCTGACGCGGATCCAGTCCGCCGTGGTCGAGGTAGTGCCGTGCCGTCTCGCCGAGGTCATAGAGCAGCCGGGGGAGGTACGACACGTCCTCGCCGGCCTTGTCCAGACGCGTCGCCGCGCCCACTTCGAAGACCGGCCGCTGCAACGTGGAGCCGACGACTGGTACCGCGTAGAGGAACGCGAAGCCGTAGGGGCACAACGGGTTGCGTCGACGCTGAGTCCACGCGTGGCGGCCGTGCATCGTGTTCATCAGGCCGACCCGACTCAGCGCGGAGGAGCGCAACGACGCCCAGATCCGTCGCGTTTCGGGATCGCTGATCGGAGGTGCGGGTGGCGACTCACGGGCAGCCGGCGGTGGATCAGGTGGTAGCGGTTGCTGCGCAGAGGGCCCGGCATGCCAGGAGGCCGGCTGGTACTGCTCGGCTGCCGGCACCTCGCTGGCGGGCGCTACCCAACCATGCCGTCCGTCCGGTGCCGGTGGGGGTGATGCGGTGTAGCCGCTCGGCTGCGGGTCCCAGTGCGCAGCCGTCCTTCCACTGCTCGCCGCTGCCCTCCAGTCCTCGGGGGTCCTCTCAAGAGGACCCAGGTGGGTCGCGGGCCTGTCGTACGCCACGGTGTGGTCCTCCCAAAAGACGTCGCCATAGCCTCTCATCGAACACACACCGCGATCAACCGCGCACCACGAGTCGGCTCGATCATTCGACGCAAGGGGCGGTTGCCTGGGCGTCGCGGTCATGGTCCACTCATCGCTTAATTGCCTATCAACGGAGTGCCCGTGACCATCCCCTACCATCGGCGATGCCGCCTGCTGGTGTGTGATGTCGTGGACGCCACTGTGGACGGCCAGCGATGACCGCTCCCACAAGCGTTCCCGACGGCTTGTCGCTCGCTGCTCAGATCGAGCAGTTGCGAGCCACCTTAGCGGCGCGCCGGACGATTGGCTTTCCGGCCGCCCTGGACATCGACTACGAACCGGTGACCCCGCTGTTCGGATTGTTGATCAACAATGTTGGCGACCCGGACACCGACCCCGACACCGGCCACACGAAGGCCTACGAGCGAGAGGTCATCGACTGGCACGCGAACCTCTTCGGCGCCCCCGCCGACGATCGGTGGGGATACCTGACCAGCGGTGGCACCGAGGCGAACCAGGCGGCGATCCTGCTCGCCCGCGACAGATTCGCGGGCGCGAATCCGGTGCTGTACTACAGCGAGGCCACTCACGACTGGATCCGCAAGACGGCAAGTGCGCTCGGCCTTCCCGAGGTCGTCATCCGCACCGACGCCCGGGGAGAGATCGACTATGACGATCTGCGGGGCGAGTTGGCGCGGCGAAGAGACCGGCCGGCAATCGTCGTGGCAAACGCGGGTACGACCGTGACGGAGGCGGTGGACGATCCCGCCCGAGTTCGCCGTGCCCTGTCTGACCTGGCAATCCGCAACTCGCACCTGCACGTCGACGGTGCGCTCGCCGGCGTTCCGTTGGCCCTGCTGCCGGACCGGCCGGTGGCCATCGATCTCGGCGCTGTGGTCGACTCCGTGGCAATTTCCTGCCACAAGTTCTATGGCACCACGATTCCGGGCGGCCTCGTGGTGACTCGCCGCTCGCTGCAACGGGCGGCCCGGCAGATTTCCTACACGGCCACGACCGACAGCACCATCAGCGGCTCCCGCTGCGGCCAACTCGCCGTCCAGATGTGGTACGCCCTGCGACTGCTCGGCGAGGCCGGGCACCGCGAGCGCGCCGAACGCGCCCGGGAGACGGCTCGCTTCGCCCACTCGCTGCTGGCCAGCGTCGGCTGGCCGGCTTGGCGCCACGTCCACGCGTTCACTGTCTACTTCACGACTCCGCCGCCGGCAATCGCCCGCCGCCACGGCCTCTCCAACGCCGACGGCGGCATCAGCCACCTGATCTGTATGCCAGGTGTCACCCGCCAACAGATCGAGGCGTTCGTGGCCGACATCGCCACCGTCAAGGGTGCAGAGCAGCCCATTCCCAGCCGTGGGGTTCGGCGACTCGTGCCCGTCGCGCAGCTACTCCTCAGCACCGACCGCACCTGATCGGCCGCCATCGCCCTACCGGTGCCGCCCGCCCTGGGTAGGGCGGGCGGAGGCGCACCGGATGACGCTCTCTGTTCTCGGCCGTGGGTCAGCGTGGCGGGACTGGGCACCGACACCGGTGGCGTCGACGCGGGCTGACTGGTTCGTCGCCGTGCCCCACGGGTGCCGGAACGGGTCAGGCGGAGAATGGACCGCGCACCGTGACACCTCCATCGACGACGACGCTCTGCCCGGTCACGTAGGACGAGAGCGGCGAGGCCAGATAGACGGCAGCCGCAGCGGCGTCGGCGGGAACGCCGAGCCGGCGCATCGGGATCTCGGGCACCTCGTCGCCGAGCTGCGCGGAGTTCGCCACCGCAGTGGCGATCGCGCCGCACGCCACCACGTTCATCCGGATCCCGTCGCCCGCGTACTCCGCCGCGACGGTCTTGGCGAGACTGAGCAGGCCGGCCTTGGCAGCACCGTAGCCGGCCTGCATGGGTGCGGCCATGACCCCGGTGACCGATCCGACGCTCACAATGGAACCACCCTGTCCCTGGGCCAGGAAGGCACGGACTGCCGCACGGGCCGCGCGGACCACATAACCGAGGTTCATCTCGTACGCGAGATCCCAGTCGTCGTCGCTCATCTCGTGCAGTCGTACCGCCGGCACAAACGCGAGCTGCCCGCCCACGACTGTCACAAGCGTGTCGAGCCGACCAAACTCGGCCACTGTTGCGTCGACGAACTCGGCTACAGCTGATTTGGACCGGACATCCCCGGCGAGCGCACGCGCGTGGGCACCTGACTGGACCAACTCATCGACGGCCTCGTGCGCCCGGCGTGAATCGATGTCTGCGACGGCGACAGCCGCACCGGCCGAGGCGAACGCACGCGAGATCTCCCGGCCGATTCCCTCGCCTCCGCCTCCGACAATCAGCGCGTTCATGCCGTCGAGAGGGCGTGCCCAGCTATTCATGATCGAACTCTTTCACACCGATGGGAGCTGCCGGGGGAGGGACCTGCCGCCGAGCGCACTCGCCGGCAGGGTCTCACCACCCGGGGTAGCCATCGACCGCCGGCGGGCCGACTGTGTCGCACATCGTTTGCGGCTGTCGGATCTCCCTGAGCCACTCGGCTACCGTCTCATCACCGGACCCGATGACGCCGAATCCTGCGCCCGCGTCAGCGCCCTTCTCGATGCCGTGCCCGGCGGCGAGCGGTGATCCTGATCCTGGGCATCCGCTCGCGCCGGCAGACGAATTCGCGTTGTCTGCCGCAGCGCTCGTGGGGGAAGATCGCGTTCATGACGTACTGGAAGGGCGCCCCGCGCCTCGCGAAGTGACCGGCCCGGCGCTGGTGTCGCCGCTTGACGACTGGGGATGGCTGGAAGCGGGCATCGCCTCGGGTGATGTTCTTGTCCCGTGCGGCGACGTACGGTCACGCATCTGGCATGGGGTCGAGGCCGACCGGGACGGGCCGACGACCCGTCGTCTGCTGACCTTCACGACCGACCACCGCCGGTCGGCCCGGCGGATCATCTTCGAGCTGTTGCGCGAGCTGTGCTTCCAGCGCCCTCGCTGGCCGTTGGTGGCCGCCGCCGCCGAGTCGGCAGTGAGCGACGTGGATCCGCAGGTGCGACAGTCCGCAGCCGCGTTACTTGTGGGCACCGCGGAACCTGCTCGGGCCATGTCGGCGTTGGTCGCCGCGACGGATCCGGTCGTCCGGACCGCCCTCGTGGATGCCATGCCCTGGAAAAAGATCGCGCAGCGTCAAGCCATCCTGGAACGCCTGCGGTCGGATCACGTTCCGGCCGTCCGGCTACTGGCCAACATCGCCGGGTTCAGCAGCGCCGACCCGTCGGCCTGGCCAGCACATGACGCTGCGTGCCGCGCCGGGGCGGGTGACACCGATGCTTACCGGCCTCCTGCAGGACGACCTCGCCGATATCCGGTCGGCGGCACTGCACACGTTGGCGGCTTCACTTACCGCGTCCCGCCTGGCCGCCGACGGACTCGCGGCGATGTTCGGTGATCCTGAGCTCGGTGCGGTGGCCGCCATCGCCTTGGGCAGCGTCGGCGACCACCGGGCGGTGCCGCATCTGGTACGGCTGATGCTCGCCGACAGCGACGAACCGCGCCTGGCCGAGGCGTTCAAGGTGGTTGCCCGGGCCGGGGCTGATCCGCAGTCGTCGGTGGCCGCGGCCCGGCAGATCTTGGCCGCGCTCCCGGATTCGTGTGTACCGGTCCTGCCGATGCGGGTGCTTGCCGCGTTCGGTCCGGCCGCGGTTGCCGCGGTGCCGGAACTCATCGCCAGACTCAGGGGGCCGAGAACGACACCCCGAGCTGTGTGATCTATGTCCTGGGACGGATCGGGCCAGCCGCCGCAGCCGCGGCAGCGCTGCTGGGCCAGTACTCGACCCAGGGTGCGACGCTTGCCCTCCTCACAGTCACCGCCGACCGGGCGGTGGCCGACAACTATCTCGCCGGCCGGCCGGAACAACCTGGCCGAGATCTACTCGCGCTTGCGCTGCTGACCTGGCTGGTCGAGCACGGCGGGCTCACCGCCCGCCAGCACAGACAGCTGCGGCACCTGTTCCGGGCGCCCAGCTTCGGGCAGGTGAAGTCGGCCGGTGCACTGTGGTGCCAGGAGGGTCCCGCGGTAGCCGCTGAACTGCTTGCGGTCTTGCCGGAGTACCTCTCCGAGGACCTGTACGGGCGCGAGGCATTGCGGGTCTTCGCCGCGATGGGGCCGCACGCGCGGCCGATACTCGACCGGCTGGACCGGTTCGTGGCCGCCCGACATCGAGTCGGGATGAGTATCGGCGACCTCGACGCCGAGATGCGCGCGGACGAGACGCTGCACGCCGCTGCCATCGCCGCCCGACAGAAGATCGCTGAATGACCCGCGCCGCGCACGGGCCGAGGCAACCGCGGATCGGAGAGTAGCGGGCGGTGTCGATCCCGGCCATCCGCTGCCGCTGATGTCGCGCGGCCGTGCCGGTGTGGGTGAAAAATTCTCGGAGCAAAACGGTAACCGAATCGGCTGGCCATCGCGTCAGGTAGGCGAAGGATCGCCACGGCGGGCGGTCGGCCGAGGAGGTACCGGACATGGGCGACGTGCGGAGTCGTTTCAGGGACGATATGGCCCGATACCCCGCCCCACCGATGGGTGATCTGGTCCAGCAGTCAGTGGTGCAGGGCCGCCGGCTGCGCCGCCAGCGCCGACTGGTGCAGCTCGGCGCGGGCGGATCGGCGTTGACTGTGCTGCTGGTGATCGGCTTGGCCGCCGGGCCGCTGCGCGTCGGTGCGGGTGACGCCGGTCAGCCTGGCGGGCCGAACGTCGGTGTGCCGGGTGGGCCGGTCGACCCGGCCGCGCCGTCGCGGGCCGGGGCCGCAGCTAATCCCGCCCCGGGCGGGTCTCTGACCGGCACCGACGAGCAGCGCAACGGAGCGATCCAGCCGCCCGTCTCGCCGACTCCGTCGACGACGGTGATCGACACCGTGCGGATCGGGGCGGGGCCGGATGGTGATCTGCTGACCACCACCCCGCAGGGCGCGCTGGAGCTGTTGGTCCGGCTGCTGCCGAAGGGAAAGACAAGCGGTTATGCGAGCCTGCCGAGTAGCGGGGCAGGCCCCGGCATGCCGTACGTCCAGCTCTACCTGGATCGTGGCAACGGGCCGGGCATGCTGCGACTCTCCATCTACCAGGACAGACTCGGCGGCGACCCGCCCCCGGGAACGGTCGAGCTGACCGAGCTGCCTGACAACTGCGTACAGAACAAGATGGTCACTGTGCACCACCGGGGTGGCCTCCAGGTCGACCTGATGATCGCCACCTGTCTGGCCTGGGAGGGCATGGGAAACACGCCGGCGTTGCCCGCCCTGTCCGTGCAGGAGGCGATCGGGGTCGCCGCCAACCCGATCTGGGGGACGAAGCTGCCGGCCGAGTACGTGCACTCCGGTGCCAAGAGCTTCGCGGCGCTGGCCCGGTCGAATGGCTGACGAAGACTTCGTGGAATTCGCGCAGGCGGTTGCGGGCCGCCTGCGCGAAGCCGCGTTCCTGATGTGTCGCGACTGGCATCTCGCCCAGGACCTCACCCAGACGACGCTGGCCAAGGTGTACGCGAACTGGCGGCGGGTCCAGCGCGCCGACGATCCGCACGCCTACGCTCGCAAGATTCTGCTCCGCTCCATGATCGATCAGCAGCGGCGTCGCTCCAGCCGCGAGTTGGCGATGTCGGAGCCGCCGGACCGGGGCGAGGAACATCCGAGCGAGCTGCGCATGACGCTGCTCGACGCGGTCGCCACTCTGCCGTTACGGGATCGGGCGATCATCGTCCTGCGCTACTGGGACGACCTGAGTGTGGAAAAGACCGCCGAGGTGGTGGGCGTCTCCATCGCCGTCGTCAAAAGCCAGAGCATGCGCTCCCTCAACCGGCTCCGCGACTTGCTCGACGAGACGCGCGCCGAACTGTTCGCCGAGGAGCGCCACTGACGGGTCCGGTTGCGGCGCGACCTGCGGTGGCACATTTCTGGGTTGGGGAGGTTCCGTGTCGGTATCGAGCAGCAGGACACGCCAACGTCCGCTTCGCGGCGGCGGACGACGCCCGGTCGCCTGGGTGGTGCTGGGGGTCCTGTCGGTGTTTGTGGTGCTGGCCGCCGGCTGCCATCGGCGGGAGGCCGACGTCGAACCCGACGAGCGACACAGCGCAGACGCGGAGCGGGGCGGGGCGGACATGCTGCTGACGGCGGACGATCTGGGCGCGGACTGGCGGGAGGACACTCGCACCGGTCCACCGCCGTGGCCGTGGGAGCAGGACAGCTGCCCCGACTACCGGAGCAGCGACTATCCGGCGAAGGCGCATCGGCGTACTGCGGTGGAGCGCTACTACCGGCCGGCTGGCGGCTCACCACCGGTACACCACGTCGTGGAGACGTACGAGCCTGGCTGGGCGCAGCGGAGTGTCGACGACGTCCGCCAGGTCCTACTGCGGTGCGCGAGCTACCTGGTCCATGGATCGCAGGTCTCCTTCCACATAGTCGATTCGCACTACCTGGGGGGCCTCGGCATGCTCATTCGGGGCCGCATCGAGCGTGCCGACATCTCGAGTGCCGTCACGTACTTCGTCATGCTGAGACGGGGCGAGACGGTCTCGACGGTCAGCCTGCCCGACTCGGGCAGCCAGGCCGCCGTCGACTCCGTCGCGGCGAAGGCGGTGGCCCGTCTTGGGTGAGCGGAAGGGTCGGCAGCTGCCACGCCGTTGGGTCGTCTCGGCGGTCACCATGTCGCTCGCTGGCGTCGCGACGGCCGCCTTCGGCGCCACGCGCGGGCACAGCGGCGACGGAGCCGGCCCATCGCCCGCGACATCCCCTGCCAGCCCGATTCCCACGACGCCAGCCGTCGACCGGATCGACCAGGCGAGCACCCGCATCAGGGCCTACCTGCGGCGGTACGACGGCCGGGTGGCGGTCGCCGCACTGGATCGACAGGGTGCGGCTGAGGTGACCGTCGGTACCAGACGGTTCGAGACGGCCAGCATCGTCAAGGTCAACATCCTCGCGGCCCTGCTGCTGCGCCAGAGGCCGCCGGGCAGGGCTCTGGCAGCGGACACCAGGCGGTTGGCCGAAGCCATGATCGTGTCCAGTGACAACGCCGCGGCGGAGGCCCTGTGGGACAGGATCGACGGCGCAGGTGGCCTCATCGCCGCGAACCGCACGCTCGGTCTGCGGGAGACCAAGCCCAGCCCGCACTGGGGACGCACCACTACCACCGCCGCTGACCAGCTCCGTCTGCTGACCGCGCTGACGTCGCCGACAGGGCCGCTGACCCCAACGGACCGTACCTTCGTCATGGGTCTCATGAAGAAGGTGATTCCCGAGCAACGCTGGGGAATCACCGCCGCGCGAGGGTCGGGGAATCCCTCCGCCTATGTCAAGAACGGCTGGGACACCGCCGATGCCGACGGCGGTCGCTGGCTCGTCAACAGCATCGGGCGGATCGTCGAGCCCCGGCAAGACTGGCTGGTCGCCGTGCTCTCCGATCACCACGTGAGCCAGCAGGAGGGCGTCCGCGTCGTCGAGAAGGTCGCCACGTACGTGCTCAAGGAGTTGCGCGCCGCCACTGCGGGTGACGGTCCTGCCGCGGGGTAGGTCGTCACCTTCGGGACCAGCACCCGGTTTCTCTGCGGGCGCGGGCCGGTGGCTTTCGACGGGGAGAGCGCACCGCTGCGTGCAGTGCCCAGCTGGCAGCGGCAGGCAACGCTCATTGCGTTTGCAAGATCACTCTGTGTGGCCCATTATCGAATCGCGACGTCGAGGGGGCCACCATGCAGCCGGGGCAGTGGGATCCGCAGCAGCCGCAAATCCTCGATCCGGCGATTCCTGTCAATGAACGACCGCTTCACCTGCGGCACCCACCCGGATACGACCCGGCCACCGGCGCCCCGATCGCCTGGATTTACGAGCAACAGGCTCAGCAGCAGCCGGTGCGGCCGCAGCAGCCCCAACGCGGCGCGGTCTACCGGGCGGATTACGTAGCGCCCAAACAACCCGCGCCAGCCGCTTCCCCACCAGAGCGGGCCGACACCCCGCCGCCACGATCCGCCTACCAGCCGACGTGGCGGGATCACCGGGCGCTGCACTGGCGCAGGTGGTCCGGCGTCTACATCTGGCTCGGCAGCCTGGTGATATTCGGTTTGGTCTTTCTGTTCATGTACCTGGAGAGCACCGATTAACAACCGCTGACGAACCTGCCGGGCGGCGCTCGCGAGGCGAGCGACGTTGCGACCCGCAGCATCACTCATGTCGCCGATCCGTCGGCCGCACGGCGCAAGCGGTTTCCTCGGCGCGCGACGCCGCCATAGAGATGGACGCGATTGTCGACAACGTGCTCCGGCTCGCCGCCCGGAAACCGGTCGGCTGCGGCACTGCCGTTACTGACATGAACCAACCAGTCCTCGTAGTACCAGCTCGGGTCGCATGCGCAGTCGGTGAACCGGAACCGGAAATTGGCCCGGTACCTGCCGACCTGCCCGTGCGCGAGAGTGAACAGACGGGTCGACACCCTCGACCGGGGAAACGCGGCCCTGCCCGGCAGGCGCGCGACGGTGACCGCCGAGCCCTCGAAGGTGAGCCGAAGAGTCAGGTCGAGGGCGATGCTCACGCCACCGGTCAGTATTTCGCTGCGACGCGAGTAGCTGGCCGCCTCGTCGGCCAGCACGTCATGGACCACGACATCGCCGGTTGGCAGCGGCGCGGGAAGCATCACCGGGCGGTCGAACCCCCGACGGGCGTTGGCCTCCGGAGCGCCGCGTGAAGTCGCGCTCCATCGCACCCGCACCCGCTGGATGACAATCACGCCCCAGGCCATGGCTCACGGCGACAGGTTTCGCCAGCCGATATCCGCTCAGGCCGCGTCGAGCGTGCCGCCGGAGTTCTCCCACCACTGCCACCCGTCGCGGAGCCGAGGGCCGGGCCCGCAGCCGCGCGACGTGGATGACTCCTCCTACCGAGTTGGCCGGACCGGCTCCCACTCCACTTCCTGCCAGGCGCGTCGCAGCAGCCTGGTGAACTCCTGGTCTCCGGGGAAGGTTGTCGCGTCCACCGCGGCGATCGGCTGGGCCGCGCAGTGCGAATTGGTGGCGACGGCCGCGGTCATCTCGCTGAGAGATTCGCGTGTCGTCTTCCGGGTTACCTCTGGGACGCCGAGCCGCCGCAGGCCGAGTCGAAGCAACTGCATGGTGATGCCCGCCAGGCGCGGACCCTCGGTCCAGACGACCTGCGTACCGTCCCAGCAGGCGATGTTCCATACCGAGCCCTCGAGGAGGTCGCCGTCCCGACCGACGAACAAGACATCGTCGAATCCCGCCTGGCGGGCTTGGCGACGATGGAAGGTCAGGCCCAGCGTGGCCCGGTGTTTGAGCTGCGCAAGCTCTCGCTCGTACTGAACAGTTCGGACTCGCAGCGGTGGACCTGCAGCACCGTCGACCGGTTCGTCGACGGACACCATGATGTCGGTGTGCGGCCATCGGGTGGGGTTCGGAAGGACGGTGACCTGGACGGACGCGTCGTCCCGGTCGCGCAGCGCGCGGTCGACGAACGTTCTGATCTGGTCGTCGGACGCTGGAACGGCCTCGGGAAACAGCACGGCCGAGGCCTCGCGCAGCCGGCGGAGATGGAGGGAGAGCCCCGGCGCGGCCGCACCGCGTACCTGCATGGAGGTGAAGTGGCCGTAGTTCCACACGGCTGCCCGATGCACGTCCTCGACTGTCGCCGGCTCGCCGTTGATCTCCACGTGTGTCACCGCGTCATGGTGTCACCCGGCGCGGAGCCCGACGCGGATGCGGTGCGCGCGGCAGGTCCGCCGGCGGGGCGTGCTCTCGCCGACGGACCTCACCGTGGGCCTACGGTTTGCGGGCGAGGAGCCCGACGAAGGTGTGATAC
Organism: Micromonospora sp. NPDC049047; assembly: GCF_040649135.1. Classification (NCBI taxonomy): domain Bacteria; kingdom Bacillati; phylum Actinomycetota; class Actinomycetes; order Micromonosporales; family Micromonosporaceae; genus Micromonospora; species Micromonospora sp. NPDC049047. The sequence continues at coordinate 52,048 of NZ_JBEZEY010000004.1, read as the reverse complement.
GTGTCGGTCTGCTTCGGGGCGGGCGTACCCGGCTCTGGGCGCCACTCGGCGAGTGGCACCAGCCCCGGTTCCAGCACCGTCAGCCCATCGGCGAACGACAGAATCTCCTCGTCGGTGCGCCAACGGCCGGTGCCCAGCGACTCGTTGAAGATCCGCTCGACCTCGCGGGCCTTGCGGGAGCCCTCCGGGTCCCGCTCGGCCGGGTCACGGAAGTGCGAGATTGCCACGTAGCTGCCGGACGGCAGCGCGTCGATCAACGCCGCCGCCACCGCTCGCGGATCCTCGTCGTCACCGAGGTGGTGCAGGATCGCGAAGAGCAGCAGCCCGATCGGTCGATCGAAGTCGAGGAACCGACGTACGTCCGGATGGTCGAGGATCTCCTGCGGTGCCCGGATATCCGCCTGGATCACCGTCGCGGTGCCCTCCGCGGCGAGCAGGGCACGCCCGTGGGTCAGCACGATCGGATCATTGTCCACGTAGACCACCTGGGCCTTGGGATTGTGCTCGGTGGCGACCTCGTGCACGTTGCCCTGGGTGGGCAGCCCCGATCCGATGTCGAGAAACTGGTCGATGCCCGCCTCGGCGACCAGGAAGCGAATCACCCGGCGCAGGAAGGCCCGGTTCGCCTGGCCGGCCGCCGGCCCGTCCGGGGTGATTCGCAGGGCGTGCTCGGCGACCTGCCGGTCGGCCTCGAAGTTGTCCTTGCCGCCCAGGAAGAAGTCATAGACCCGGGCCACGCTGGGAATGCTCGGGTCGATGCCGGGGGGTGCCGCCTTGTCGGGGGTCACAGGCGTCTCCATTCGAAGGGGATGGGCGCAGGCCGGGGTGTGCGGGCGGTGCCGGGTAGCGGCGAGTGTAGCGATCGGGAGAGGTGAATTCCGCCCCGGCTGGTATCGCTCCCAGTGAACCGTCTTTCACCCGCGTGAGCCAGAGTCACCTGTCTGGTGACCGTCCCGGCGGCGACGGCGCGGTTCACGACAGCCCGTCCCTGACGATGCCAGTGACGACGAGGAGGACAGCGGCGGCGAGCAGTGCGAGACCCATGATCCGGCCGAGCCGCTTCGATTCGGCGTTGTTGGCCGCCCGATAGACGCGCACGCCACTCACCGCCGCCACGCCGAGGGGTGCCCCGACGAGGAGGAAACCGAGGAAAGACAACGGGTCGAAGATCCCGTGTTCGTCACCGACGATGGCCAGTTGGTAGCCGACGTTGCCCAGGGCGAGAAGGCAGAAGAGGAACAGCACCACCGACACGAGCCCCACGCTCTTGCGAAAGTCATGCCACTGATCGAGCTTCTCCGGAATCGACGTCACCCGGTTCGTCTGCGCACCGTCGCCCACGCCTGCACGATGCCACAGGCGGCCCACCGACTGGGCCACCCGGACCTCGGCCACGACCGCGAGGTCCGGCACTCCGCGCCTGGCGTGGTGCCGGCGGCGTTGCCAGCCCCACGACCAGATGATGCTGCGGGGTCAACAGGTGCGCGGCTGCCAGGTCACCTTCGTCACGTACATGGGCACATACAGGTCCCCTCCGCCGGGGCGGGCGCACAGCGCACCGGTCAGCTTCTGCCCGAGGTACGTGTAGGACCAGGTGATCTCGGCGTTCGGTGTCGCCTCCGATGGCCGCCATGTCCGACGAGGCCACATCCGCCGTCGGCGTCGAAGGATCCCGGTCATTCCCGGACCTCGTGGCGCCCACGCCTGTAATCGGAGAGCTCCGGCGGGACAACTCAAACCGGGGTGTCGGCGGGCGCCTCTAGGATGACGGCGAATCTGCCCGATGGAATGCCGCTTCGAATAGAGGTAGTGGAGTGAATCCCGATTTGCGGGAGCTCATCACCGAGCTACGTACCGATCTGGAGGCCGACCAGCCCGCGACGTTGTACTGGGCGCAGATCCACGAGGGTGCTCCGGCCGAGAAGATTCCGGCCGAGTTGCCCCAGTCGGTCCGGGAGTTGCTGGAAACCGCCGACGGCATCCATGCCGGCTCGTTCGACCTTTTCGATGCCAAGGAAATCAACAATCACCAATACTGTCTCGACCACATGCCCGAGTTCACCGGCGTCGCTGACGAACCCCACAAGTGGCTGGTCTTCGGCCAGCTGTCCGACGAGCCGCTGCTGATCCGACGCGACACCGGGTCGGTGTGGTACTTCCCCGCGGAGACCACCGACGAGTGGTTCGCCCGCGAGTTCTTCCTTGAGGTCACCCTGGACCTCGACTCGTTCCTCGCCTACTACGTCTTCGGTGCCGGTTATGGCGAGATCGGCTCCGACAAGGACGGATGGTGGAACTTCCTCGTCGAGCAGGGTCTGACCGTGCCCGGCGACGAAGAGGCGGAGGAGGAGGCCGACGGCTGACCGGTAGACCGCCGCGATGGTCCCCACGTTCTTGACCTCCACCCAGCATTGGCGGTGGCTGAGCCGCGCGCCCCTCAGCCACCGCCTGCAACGAATGCACCACGGCAGCCCCCGCTCAGGTCAACCATCGACAAGCGCGGAGAACTGTTCGCCGCGGTTGAGTCGGTCGACGAGGTCGAGCACGGCCTGGTGCCCGCCGCGTGCGTCGACCCACCGGTACACCCGGCAGGCGGCTCTGGCGTACACCTGCTCATCCGAACCGGCAGCGCGTAGCCATTCGGGCAGTGTCCGTGGCAGCGCCTCCAATGAGGCGATGCGGCAGCGGTCCGGAGCGTCGGCAGGCAGCAGGTACCGCCCGTCGTCGGAGACCAGCACGGCAAGCCCCTCGTCGAACCACTGGGGAATCTGGTCACGTCGGGAACCGAGGCGCACATGAAGCTCCACATGCGAGAGCTCGTGTGCGGTGATCACCGGGTCGATGCCCCGGGGTGACAGCATCACCGCCCGGTTGAGCACGGCCACTCCCCGTTCGCCACCACCGCCGATCCGCTCGTAGCAGCTGGGCGTGAAGCACGCGAGCACTGTCGGCGCACTCTTGCGGCCCGGGTAGAAGGCGTCGACCCGCTGATTGGCATCGCCGTACGCCGCGATGAGCCGCTGCTGGTCAGCGTCCGACGACCCGCGCTCGGCATAGAGCCCGTCGCGCACCGGCACCAGGCCGTAGCAACGGGGGCAGGTGGTCGCGGCAACCGACGGGTACGCCGCACCCACCGTCGCACCCACCGCCAGCAACAGGGCGGCCAGCCCTGCCGCCGCCCACCGCCAGCGTCGTCGTCCACGAATACGCACGTCCCACTGTGGCGTCGTTGTGGCAGATCATCTCGTTCCGGTCGGGCGGGATGACCTGGTTCCAGGTGGCGCCGGCCGGCGGTACGAAGCTGGCCAGCGCCGCATGCAGCCGCGCCAGCATCTGGCCAATCGAGCGCAGTTCCACTATGGAGTACGTGCCGGACTCCGCACCCATCTCGCCGGGCACGTATTCGAGCACCTGCCTGCCCCGCTCGTCCCGGCCCAGCGGACGAGGGCACGAAGTGAATCCCACTGCATGCAGATGCCCGAGCAGCAGATCGACTGTCTCCGTCCAGGGTCCGACCGGCCGACGAACAGTGTCGCCGACCCGTACGACCCCGGTGGTGACGTTGCCTTTCAACACTTCTTCGCGGTTGCTCACCCCGAGATCTTGCCCCGAGACGTTCGGCGGGGCTGTTCGCAGGGCCGCGCTGGTAATCTGCGCGTGGAATCGGGATGTGCACGCGTCCGGTGGCTGGGTAGGCGCGTCTCTTCGTCATGCGAGGAGAACGCCGTGTCGTACCGAGATCTTGCCCGCGCTACCCGCTTCGCCGTCTTTCCCATCGGGTTCGTCGCGCGGCTGCCGTACGCGATGACACCCCTGGCCACGCTGCTGCTGTTGCAGCAGAGCACGGGCAGCTACGCCTTCGCCGGGGCGGCCGCCGCGGCGCAGAGCCTCGCCATCGGCGCGGGTGGCATCGTCGTCGGACGGCTCGCGGATCGCACCAGCATCCGTCGGCTTGGCCTGTTCATGGCCATCGCGAACGCCATCGCCCTGACCGGTCTCCTGGCCGCCACCCTCGCTGACCGTCACGTGCTCTTCGCTGCGGCTGTCCTCGTCGGCGCGACCCAACCGCAGGTAGGTCCCCTGATCCGCGTTCACTGGTCCTATCTGGCGAGGTCGCGGCCTGCGCGGCCAGGTCTGGTCACCACCGCGCTGGCGTACGAGGCCGCTGCGGACGAAGCGAGTTTCATCGCCGGGCCCGCCGTCGTCGGGACTGTTGCTGCGGCCTCGGCGCCGGTCCCGGCCGGTGCGCCACTGACTGCCTGCATCGTGCTCCTCCTCGCCGCTGCGGTGCCCCTGGCGATGCTGTACGAAACCGCGCCCGAACCGACGCCGGCGCGGACGTCGACAGCGCCACTGCCCAGAGCCGGGGTGGCCGCGTTGTGTGCCGCCATGGCGATCATGGGCGCCGTCTTCGGCAGCGTTCAGGTAGGTGTGACGGCGTACGCCACCGCAGCGGACAACCCCGCCGCCGGCGGGATGCTGTACGCCGCACTCGGCGTCGGTAGCGCCGTGGCCGGCATCGGCTACGCCTGGCTCCCACCGCGGGTGCCCTTGCGGACCCGCTATCGGCTCTCCGCTCTCGGGCTGCTCATCGCCATGATCCTGCTGCCCGCCGGGGGCGGGCCGCTGCCACTCGTGGTGGTCGTCCTGGTGGCGGGGTTCGCTGTCGCGCCACACCTGATCAGCATCTACGCCCTCACCGAGCGACTGGCGCCCACCCGAATCGCGACAGCGATGACCATCGTCTGCGCCGCCGGGCCCATCGGCACGGCCGTTGGTCAGTCACTCGCCGGCATGCTCGTGGAGCAGTTCGGACACCGCGCCCCGTTCCTGCTGCCACCCGTACTCGCGGTGGCTGCCCTCGGCCTGACGCGAACGAAGTGGATCATCTCGACAGAGCGGAACTCGGCCCCCGTCGCCGACGTCGAGCTAATTACCGAACAGGCCGCGAGCAGAGGGTGAGACGCAGGTGACCTGGCCGCGGCGCGCTGGCCTGGGACATGCTGAGCTTGACCGGGCTCGGTCTGTTGTTCGGGCTCGTGGGGAGCGGCGAGGGGACGGCCGGTGCCGTGCTGGGCCTCGGCGCTGGGTTCCTCACAGTTCCGTAGGCGCCCCGGGCCGGGTCTGCTACCAGGGATCGCCGGTCGCGCCGGCGGCGAGGTGTTCTTCGTAGCTTGCCACCTTGTCGTTGACGAGGTCGAGGCAGTCGCTCAGCTGCGCGAGCTGCGCGGTGATGCGGCGCTGGTGTTCGCGGAGCAGCTGAAGCCGTTCGGCCTCGTTGCCGCTGCCCTCGCGGACGAGTCGGGCCAGCTGGCTGATCGTGGTGAGGGGCATCCCGGAGGCCCGGAACTTCACGCAGTTCGTCAACCATTCGACGTCCCAGGCGCTGTAGACCCGCCGGCCCGATCCGTCGCGCCGCACCTCGCTGGCCAACAGGCCCCTACGCTCGTAGAGCCGCAGGGCGTGCACGCTCAGCCCGGTGCGCTGCGCCACCTGCCCGATGCTCAGGTCTCCGTCCGACACAGTGCCGACCGTAGCCCGTGGCCCGTAGCCCGTAGCCCGTGGCCCGTGGCCCGTAGCCCGTGGCCGTTGACCTAGACCGCGGTCCAGCACCTAGCGTCGGGCGACATGACCAGCGACCCGACCCGCGCCGTGTTCGGCGCCCACAGCACCACCGGCGACGTCCTCGCCGGAGTCGACCTCACCGGCAGGACCGCAGTCGTCACGGGCGGCTACTCCGGCCTCGGCCTTGCCACCACCCGGGCGCTCGCCCGGGCCGGGGCTCGGGTCGTCGTCCCCGCTCGGCGGCCGGACACGGCTCAGCGGGCGCTCGCCGACGTGGCCGGGGTCGAGGTCGACCAGGTCGACCTCGCCGACCTCGCCTCCGTCCAGGCGTTCGCCGAACGGTTCCTCCGCTGTCATTCCGTCCTCGACATCCTGGTCGCCGGCGCCGGGGTGATGGCCTGCCCGGAGACCCGGGTAGGCCCCGGCTGGGAGGCGCAGTTCGCGATCAACCACCTTGGCCACCACGCGCTGACGAACCTGCTGTGGCCGGCGCTCACCGCCGCCGGAAATGCTCGGGTCGTCTCGGTCGCCTCCGGGCGCGACCCCTCGTGGCGGATCCGCTGGGACGACGTGCACTTCGAGCGCGGCTACGACAAATGGGCGGCCTACGCCCAGTCCAAGCTCGCGAACATCCTGTTCGCCCGCCACCTCGACCTGCTCGGCAGGTCGCACCGGGTGCGCGCCTTCTCCGTCAATCCGGGCTACATCCAAACCCCGTTGCAACGACACCTCGCGGTCGAGGAGATGGTCGCCGCCGGCTGGATCGACGCCGACGGAACTCCGGCGCCGGGCCTGTTCAAGACCGTCGAGCAGGGCGCGGCGACCCAGGTCTGGGCCGCCACCTCGCGTGACCTCGACGGGTACGGCGGCGACTACTGCGCGGACTGCCAGGTCACCGACGGCAGCCCGGGGGACAGCGGTGCGGCGGCCCGGCTCTGGGCACTCTCGGCCGACCTGACCGGCCTCGACCTCATCGACCGGACCTGACCGGCAGCGCGGCCTCCGGGCAACGCCAGCTTCGCGTGTGCGTGGTCGGATCACCGCCGCCGCACCCGCGGTGGCCCGTCCCGAGCTGACTCCGCGTGGTCACTGTGGATGCCCGTTCGACGGAGACCACGCTGGCGGATCATCGCGGTAGCGCCGGCCGTTGACGGGAATCTATCCACGCATGTCCATGCCAGCCTTACTTTCACGAACGTCGATGTCCCGGCCCTGGCTCGATGGGGAGCGTCGGTGCGCCGCGGACTGTTGTGGGAGGAGACTTCATGCGCGGACGCAGATGGGCGACAGTGGTGGCGGCGGTGGCACTCGCACTGGGTGGGCTGGTCGGGATCGGCGCCACGCCGGCTGCGGCGGACCCGCAGGGCGGCACGTTGCGCGGGGTCTACTACGACGGCCAGTTCTGCAACAGCTACGGCAGTGAGGGCGCCCGGACCGGGCAGTGGAGCTGGTACTACTGCGAGTACCGCCAGTACGGCCCCAGCGCCCCCGGCTTCTACTTCCTCTGGACCTTCACCTACTAGCGCCTGACCGGGCCGCGAGCGCCCGGTTCGCGTACACGTGCTGCCTGAGCGCGGACCTGGTCGTGGTTGGCCGGGTCCGCGACGTGCGTCCGCACTGTCCACGCCGCCCCGCCGAGCGGCACCAGATGCGCGACACCGCTCGGTCGGACCCGGACCGCTGAGCCGGCAGGGATATTTTTGCGGGGCGCGCATATTTGCGCCGGACGCAAGTAGTGCTAGCGTGGTGGCATGACAGGGCTGCGGGAGCGCAAGAAGGCCGAGACGCGGGCGGCGCTCGGCTGGGCCGCGATCCACCTCACCGCGGAGCACGGCTACGACAACGTCCGCGTGGAGGACATCGCCGCGGCGGCCGGGGTGTCCCCGCGCACCTTCAACAACTACTTCTCCAGCAAGGCCGAGGCGATCGCCTCCCGCCATCTCGACCGCAGTCTGCGCACCGCCGCCGCGCTGCGCGAACGTCCCGTCGGCGAGCCGCTCTGGGCCGCGCTCACCCAGGCCGCGCTCGATCAGTTCACCCGGGGCCCCGAGGTCGAGGCGATGCCATCGCCCGCGCACGCCCAGTGGGTGGCCGGCGTCCGCACCATGCTCGCTGAGCCCGCACTGCAGGGCGAGCGACTGCGCGCCGTCGCGATCGCCGAGGCCGAGTTGGCCGCGGCGGTCGCCGAGCGCACCGGCACCGACCTCGCCACCGACATGTACCCGAGGCTCGTCGCGGCCGCCGCCAGCGCCGCAGTCGCCGTCGCCATGCAGCACTACCTCGACAGCCCCGACCCGCCCACCCCGATCGAGCACCTCATCACCGACGCCTTCACCCAGCTCGCCGCCGGCCTTCCGGCACCGCCTCGCTGACGCTCCGCCTCAGCTCCCGCACCGCCTGATCCACTTCCTCAGCCGCGTACCCCGCGGCGGGCCGGCCGTGTGCCGCGCCTGCCGTGGCGATGACGCACGCCCCGAAAGGATCACGATCGTGATCGATGTCATCATCGTCGGAGCCGGTCCCAACGGCCTCATGCTCGCCTGCGAACTCGCCCTCGCCGGCGTCCGCCCCGTCGTCCTCGAACGTCACGTCACGCCCACCGGCGAGCCCCGCGCCAACGGCCTCGTCGGCCAGGTCGTCCGCCTCCTCGACCGGCGCGGCCTCTACGAGCGGCTCAGCGGCGAGAGCACCCCGCCGACCCCTCAACCAGCATTCACCTTCGGCGCGTTCCCGCTTGACCTCACGATGCTCGCGGAGAACCCGCACTACGTGCTCGGCGTGCCCCAAGCCCAGCTCGAAGCCGCCCTCGCCGACCGGGCCGTCGAACTCGGCGTCGACCTGCGCCGCGGCCACGAGGTCGTCGACCTGCGCCAACGCCCCGACGCGATCGAGGTCGGCCTTGCCGACGGTACGCGGCTCAGCTGTCGCTTCCTCGTCGGCGCCGACGGCGGACGCAGCGTGGTGCGCCGCCTCGCCGGTATCGACTTCCCCGGCGTCACGAACGACCGGTCGGTGTCCCGCACCGCCACCGTGACCGTCCCCGCGTCATTCCTCGATCCCGAGACCGGCGGTCTGCGCGTCCCCGGCTACGGCGTCGTCCCGCCGTTCCAGCACACCCGCACCGAGCGTGGCCTGATCGCCTGGGCCCCGTTCCCCGGCCGGCCGGCGATCCTGAGCGCGACGGAGTGGCCCGACGTGCCGACGAGCGACGAGACCCCGATGAGCCTCGCGGAACTGCGCGCCAGCGTCGCCCGGGTGCTCGGCGCCGACGTTCCGCTCGACGCGCCGGACGGCCCCGGCCTGCTGCGGCGGCTGACCGGAGGCAACACCCGCATCGCCACCCGCTACCGTGCCGACCGTGTGTTGCTGGTCGGCGACGCCGCGCACGTGCACCCCGCGATCGGCGGCCCCGGCCTCAACCTGGGTCTACAGGACGCCGCCAACCTGGGATGGAAACTCGCCGCCACGGTGCGTGGCTGGGCACCGCAGGGCCTGCTCGACACGTACGAGAGTGAGCGTCGCCCCGTGGCGGAACGGGTCGTCATGTCCACCCAGGCGCAGTCGGCGCTGATCAGCCCCGGCGCGGAGATCACCGGCCTGCGGCAGCTCTTCGCCGAACTGCTGGCCAAGCCGGAGGTGACCGGGCACATCGCGGCGCTGATGTCCGGCGCGGACGTCCGCTACCCGGCCGACCCCGCTGACCCGTTGGCCGGCCGCTGCGCCCCCGACGTGGTTGTGCACGGTGACCACGGTCCGGTGCGTCTGGCCGAACTGACCCGCGCCGCCCGGCCGCTGCTGCTGGACTCCACTGGCACCTACGCCGAGGTCGCCGCGCCGTGGTGCGACCGGGTCGAGGTGGTCACCGGCCCGCTGGAGGGCACCACCGCCACCGCGTTGCTCGTACGCCCCGACTGCTTCGTCGCCTGGTCCGCCGGGGACGCCGACACGTTGCGCGTCTCGCTCACCCACCACTTCGGTCAGCCGAGATGAGCGGCCGGCGGCCCGTCGCCAGCGGCGTGGACAGCCGCGGATCCGGATCCGCGACGTAGTTCGCGCCACACCCCGTGCCGGCGCACGGCCCACCCGAGCCGCCGCACGCTCGGATGCCGCACAAACAGCACCGCCACCTGGCGGATCAGGCCGATCCGGTTGTCGCTCACCTGGTTGTCGATCGCCTGCCAGATCAGCTCGCGCACCCTGGTGTTGTTCAGTACGGCTCGCACCTCACGCCGTACCGCGGGATCCTCGGCCGCCGCGGCGATGGCGGCAGCCTGACCCGGCCGGTCCGCAAGCGGCTCCACCGCCGCCGCGACGACCGGCCGGCGTACCTCGTCCTGCTCAAGCAGCAGCAGCACGGCCTCCCGAATCTCGGTCGTGTCCAGGGCGGACCGCAGCAGGCTCACCAGGCTGCGCTCGACCTCGCGGTCATGATCCGCGACGGACAGCGTGGCCAGCAGCACCGCCACCTCGTCGAGATCGATCAGGTGGCGCAATCCGCTGTGGAACTCCGGCAGCTCCCAGGCAACCTGGAGCGCCTTGACGAGATTGCGGTTCATGAACCATCCGCTACCCGGAAGCGGCAGTCGGCGAAACCCGGGGCTGCTCCGGTGACAGCGTGTGGTGGACACTTCCTGGCATGAGTGGTTTGTCAGTGGACCAGCAGCGTCTGCAGCGGATCGTCCGGGAGTTCGGCGCCCACTGGACCAGTGCTGCCGCCGACATCGAGACCTACCTGGCGGCCCAGGTCTCCGACACAAGTCACCGAGAGGTGGTCGGACCACTGCTCGCCGCCAGCGCCGCCAGCGGTGTGGTACGGGTCGGGGATCGGGAGGTCGCGGCCTGGGGTGACCCGGACGTCCCGGAGATGGCATTCAGCGTCACCAAGTCGGTCGTGTCGGTCGTGGCTGGTCTGGCCTTCGACGACGGACTGTTGGTGCCAGACCAACCGGTGCACCAGGTCGTCGACATCCCCGAGTTCCACGGGCCGCACAACGAGCGGATCACCTGGCGTCATCTGCTGCAGCAGTCGAGCCAGTGGGAGGGTGAGTTGTGGGGCAAGCCGACGAGCGTCGACGCGCAGAGTTTCCGCGAGGGGACCGAGTCGCACGGCACGCCGCCGGGGGAGGGGTGGGCATACAACGACGTGCGGATGAACCTGCTCGCGTACGCACTGACGCTGCTGTTGCGCAGACCGCTGCCGGACGTGCTGCGCGAGCGGGTGATGGACCCGATGGGCGCCTCTGACCAGTGGTCGTGGCACGGGTACCGAACGAGCAAAGCCGACGTCGACGGCCACTCGGTCGAGGTGGTCTCCGGCGGCGCGCACTGGGGTGGGGGTCTGTTCGTCCCGGCCCGCGACCTGGCCCTGATCGGGCAACTCTTCCTCAACCAGGGGACCTGTGCGGGAACCCGACTGCTGAGCGCCGAATGGGTCACCCAGTCGTGGACCCCGTGTCCGGTCAAACCGGAATACGGCTACCTGTGGTGGCTCAACGATGAGCAGGTGCCGTGGCCCGGTGCGCCGACGACCGGCCGTAGCGCGCGCGGCAACGGCGGACGGCACCTGCTGTGGGTCGATCCGGCCCGTGAACTCGTCCTCGCCTCCCACTGGACCGAAGAACCGCTCGATCTGATCCGCGCCATTTCTCGTACCGTCACGAACCCCACCGGCTGAGTGCCGGGGTCCGGGGCCGCGACCGGATCGGTGGCTGTGGGCGAGGAAATGGATGCGCCGCGCACCACCTGGTCAGGGGCGGTTGTGGACGAACCAGGCGTCTCCGGCGGGCAGGGCGACGGCGACCTCCCACCGGCTGAGCTCAAGGTTCGGGGCGAGCGCCTTGAGTTGGCCGGCCGCGGCCCACGCCTCGTCACCCGGCGTCGGGCGACGACCCACCTGGAACTGGAGCATGGTGCCCCACGACGCGACCAGACGGGCATCCCACCGCTGCCGCCACTGCGCCAGCACCTCGGCGAGCCGCTCCTGGTCATCCGGGACGAGCGCACCGTTGAAGTCCACCCAGTACGCCGAAGCGCGGACATCCTCGGTGGGCAGCAACATGAGCAGCGTGCTGTCCGGGGTGTACCAGTAGTCGAACTGGGTCACCAACCGCACGCTGTCCAGGACCCGGGCGTGCAGGTCGGTGTCGGCGAGCAGCCGCTCGTACAGGGTCCGCCCCAGCGTGGGGACCGGGGTCGGCAGTGCCACCTCCGACACCAGCGCCGACAGGTCGACGCCGGCCGCGCCCCGGGCGTGGTAGTCGAGCTGGCCCTCGTCGACCACCTGGTCCTCGCTGTAGTGGCGGAAGCCCAGCCAGGGTTCGGAAGACCGCGCCGCCTCGACGAATGCGCGTAACTCCGCCGTCGACGGGCCCGGCTCGGGCTCGGACCGAATGCCCATCGACTCGTCGAAGTCGTCGCTTACCAACACGGGCAGGCGGCCGGTGACCGGCGCCAGCCTGTCGGCGGCCTGCCAGGCCTCCCGCAGGTGCCCGGGGTCGAGGTCGGCGACGAGGACGGTGCCGGACGGGCCGTGCCCGATCGGCAGACCGGCAAGTGGGGTATCGGCGAATGCCGCGGCGATCTGGTCGAGGTCGTTGCGCACGCCGGAAGTATCCCGGGTTGCTGGCGTCAGGGGGTGCCCCCTGGCGTCCCGCTCGGCGACCGCGAGCCAGGGGGCCTGCTCACCTCACCTGCGGCGCAGGAACACGTGCAACGCGTTGCTGCTCCCCACCGGCGTTACGTTGATCAGCTCCCACCCCTGGTGACTGAGCAGGTCGGCGGCGGCGAGCGCCTGAGCCATGGTGTCCCTGCCGACGGCGTAGACGACCACGGCAAGGTGCCGGTGCGGGTAGGCGCGTAGATCGACCTGTTGCTGGAGGACCGCCGCCGCGGTGATCACACGGTAGCGACTGACGGTTTCGAGGGTCTCCTGAGGCATGTCCCGACGATAGGGGCAACCGGCATGGTCGTCGCCCGGCCGGGACGGTGCGGGGATTGGGCCAGGCCGGAGCTCGCGGAGCGACCGACCAGGCAGGGCAGGCGTCGCGACGAGGTGACGGACCTACCGCGACACGGCGTTTCCGTCCCGGTCGGGGGTGCCCGGCCGCGAGGCCGCGGAGGAACGGTCGTCGCTTCGCACCGGCCGGGTGGGGCCCCGCCACGCGTCCAGGGCGAGAAGCGTGAGCGCGAGAAGCGTCAGCAGCCCGCCGACGAGGGCCAACGGGCGTGCCCCCGAGCTGGCCAGGAGGACACCGCCGAGCAGTGAACCGCCGGCGATGCCGGCGTTGAAGGCGGTGCTGACCCCGGCTGACGCGATGTCGGTGCTGCCCGGGGCCAGTTGCAGCATCCGGCTCTGAACGGCGGAGCCGAACGTCGCGTATGCCAGGCCGATCCCGGCGACGAACGCGACAGTACCGGGCTGGAGCGCGCCGAGCGCGTACAGGCCGAACAGCGAGGCCGTGCCGATGCTCAACGGCGTCAGCAGCGAGGCGGTCGGCCGGGTGTCGAGCGTCCGGGCCACGGCCAGCGTGCCGACGACACCGGCTGCACCGGCGGCGAACAGCAGCGGCGCCAACACCGCGTCGGCGAAGCCGCTGACGTCGAGCAGGAACGGTGTGAGGTAGGTCTGCAGGGTCATGAAGCCGCCGATGCCGAGGGCGGTCGCGACCAGCAGCAGGGTGAAGCGCCGTCCGTCCGGTGCGGTCCCCCGGGCGGCGCCGCCAGCGGCCGGGGGATAGCCGGGCAGGAAGACGAGCACCGCGGCGGCGATGACCACACCGACCCCGGCCAGCACCGCGAACGCCGCCCGCCAACCGGCCTGCTGCCCAAGCCAGGTGCCCAGGGGTACGCCGAGCACCGGGGCGAGCGCCGCCCCGGTCGCGAACAGCGCCACCACCCGGCCACGGACCGCGACCGGGAAGGGCCCGGTCACGGTCGCCGTGGCGACGGACCAGAACAGGGCCTGGGCGAGGGCGGTGGCGAGTCGGGAGCCGGCCAGCACGGTGTACGTGGACGCCAGCGCGGCGGTGGCGTTCGCGGCGGCGAACAGGAGCATCGTGCCGCCGAGCAGGTGCCGTCGGGGGATCCGCTGGGTCAGCCGGGTCAACGGCACGGACGCCAGGACGACCACCACGGCGTACCCGCTGACCAGCAGGCCCACCTCGGAGCGGGACCGGTCGAGATCGAGTGCCATGTGGGTCAGCAGGCCGACGGGCAGCAACTCGGTGGTGATGAACGCGAACGCGGCGAGGGACAGGGCGACGAGCACTGCTTTGGCCCGTCGCGGCGACACCTCCGGCGTCATGGCCCCCCCAATCATGGTCACCGTAGTCGAGGGGCGGGGGTCAGGATCGCGGCCGGAACGGGGCGAGCACGGCCCGGATCTGGTCGGCCGCACCCCAGTCGTCGTCGAACTGCGCCAGCACGGCGAGGTGCTGGCGCAGCTGGACGATCGGGAGCCGGGCCGGCCAGTCGTCGTCGAGCGAGGTCAGGTCCGCGTAGACGTCGAAGAACCGTCGCGCCTCGGGCGGGGGCGAGGTGGACCACACGTGGGCGAGGTCGACCTCGGCCCACATGTAGGACACCGCCGGGTCGATGAGCGCCGGCTGGCCGTCCGCGGTGGCCAGGATGTTCTCGGTCCACAGGTCGCCGTGCGTCAGGCACGCCGGCCGGTCCGGCAGCAGGTCGGGCAGCCGGTCACAGAGTCGCTCCACCGCCGCCCGGTCCTCGGCGTCGAGTGCCGCCTCCACCCGGGGCTCTCCGAGCCACCGGAGCAGTCGGTGCTCCGCGAAGAATGCGTGGCCGTTGTCATGCCACGTGTTGACCTGGCGGCGGCGGCCCAGCCAGTTGTCGTGGTGCCAACCGAAACGAGGATGGGTCGTGTTCAGGTGCATGGCGGCGAGCAGGTGCGCGAGCCGTTCCCAGAAGATCTCGCTGGGCGGCCTCGGGTGCAGCACCGACAGCACGAGCAGTCCACGGTCCGCCCGGAGCACCTCGGGCGTCGGGACGCCGCCGAGTTCACGCAGTGCGGTCAACCCCTCGGCTTCGGCCACGAAGACCCCGTCGTCGGCCGGCCCGTCGGCGAAAGCCTTGACGAACACCGGCGGCCCATCCCGGCGGGTGGCGATGCCCGCTACCGCGGCAGCACCGCCGGCCACCGGTGCCACCCCGTCGACCTCGCCCATCCCGGCCGCGAGGAGGCGCTCCAGCAGGATCGTCGTCGCGCGCATCGGGCCGCACTCCTCATGGTCGGCGTGCTTGATCAACCGAGTCTAGGGGGCGGCGAACCACCGCCGGTGCGGTGGTGGCGTCCGCCGCACCCCGAGCGGTCCCGCACCCCGGCCGGTCCTCAGCGGATTGTCGACGCGTCGATGATCTCGGCGATCGTGTCGAACGGTTGGTGCTGACCGATCTCCTTGGCCATGATGCCGGCCTGAGCGCGGTAGCCGGGGTCGCTCAGCACCGTCCGCACCGCGGCGCGCACCTCGGTGGGGCTGGGCCGGCCGGTATGCAGGTTGACACCGGTGCCGCTCCACTCGACGCGGGCCGCCACCTCCGGCTTGTCCTCGCTGGCACCGGCGACCACAAGCGGCACCCCGTGGTACAGGGCGGTCTGCACCCCGCCGTATCCACCGTTTGTGACAAGCGCGTCGGCGTGCGGGAGAAGCCTGTCGAACGGCACGTACCCGGCCAGCCGCACGTTGTCCGGCACGTCGATCAGGGCCCGGCGGACCAGCTCGGGCCCGTCCGGGCGTGCGGTGGCGGCCACCACGAGGACGTCGAGGTCGGCGAGGGCACGCACCGTGGGGACGACCAGCTCGGTCAGATCGGTGTTGGCGACCGTCCCCTGCGTGACGACCACCACCGGCTGGTCGGCCGACAGCTCGGGCCACCACGCCGGCTCCGCGTAGGTGCGGCTGGCCGGAGGTGGAAGCGTCCCGACGAAGCGCAGGTGCTCCGGGAGGTCGGCGCGGGGGTACTCGAAGCTGGGCACTGTCAGTTGCAGGTAGTGGTCCGTGTGCCGGAACGGCACGTCGAAGAGGTAGTCGGGTATCGGCACACCCAACGAGGCGAGCGTCGCCGCACCGAAGCTCTGTAGCTCGGCGAAGAGCTGGCGCACCTCGGCGTTCATCGCTCGGTTGCGGGCGCGCGCCTCCTCGCCCGGGGTCGGCGGTAACCCGGCGCCGAACGGGGGTGTGTCCGCGCTCTGGATCAGCAGGGGCACGGAGCCCAGCGTCACGAGCGTCGGGCGCTCCCGCGGCGGCGCGGCGAGGCTGAGTACCGGTATCGACCAGAATCCGAGCTCACCCACCACCACGTCTGCGGGGAACCTCGCCAGGAGCGCCCGCAGACCCCGCACCTGCGCGGGTAGCTGGCCCAGGAAGAACGTCTCGAAGTCGAACGACAACTGGGCCGGCCCTGGTGGCAGGGTGGCCCGCAGCGGGAAGAGCGAATCCAGCCTCCGGTCGTCGAGGTCGGCTTCCGGCGGCAACGGCTGGAATCGCGCCCCGGTCCCCAGCGCGCGTGCCTCGAACCGCGACCCGGTGTAGACGACCACGTCGTGGCCCCGCCGTACCAGGTCCGCCGCTACCGTGAGGACCGGGCCGACGTGCCCCTCGAAGGGGGTCGCACCGACGATCACCTTGGCCATCTGCGTCTCCTGATCTGTGCGGCCGGGCCGGCGATCAGCACGCCGGCACCAGTCGGGTACGGGTCACGACTGCCGCGTCTCTTGGTCGTCCACGAGCTGGATGATCGTCTTGCCGGGTGTGCGGCGGTCGGGGGCGAACGCGGCGGCCGTTTCGGAGAGCGGCCGTACCGCGCCGACGATGGGCTTGAGGTGCCCGTTGCGGAGGCGCTGGGCGAGATCGGTCAGCCGCGCGCGATCGGGCTCGACGACGAAGAAGATCGCTCGTCCGTTCGTCGGCTGGATGGTGGGCGGCGCGGCGATGGTGACGAGGGTGCCGCCCGGACGCACCAGTTCGGTAGAGCGATCGAGGACGTCGCCGCCGATGACATCCAGCACCACGTCCACCTCGCCGACCTGCCGCAGGTCGTCGGCGTTCAGGTCGACGAAGGTCTGCGCGCCGAGGGCGAGCACGACGGCGCGGTCGTCGGCCCGGCCGGTCCCGATCACGTGGGCGCCCACCTCGCTGGCGAGTTGGACGGCGATCGAGCCGACGCCACCGGCCGCGCCGTGGATGAGGACGCGCTGGCCAGTCGTGAGATGGGCGTGATCGAAGAGCCCTTGCCACGCGGTCAGTCCGGAGATGGGCAGCGCCGCGGCCACGGTGTGGTCGATGCCGGCCGGGAGCGGGGCGAGGTTGCGAGCCTCCACAGCGGTGTACTCGGCCAGCGAGCCGTTACGGGCCCAGTCGGTAAGCCCGAACACCCGCTGGCCCACGGTGAGCCCGGTGGTGCCGTAGCCGAGTTCGGCCACGACACCGGACAGTTCGTGCCCGGGGATGGTGGGGGTCCGGTCCCGGCCGGCGCGATCGGACCACGTCGCCGGCCAGTCGAGTTCTCCGGGGGTGAAGCCGGCCGCGTGTACGCGCACGATGACGTCGTTCTCCGCGGCGTGCGGGTACGGCATGTCGGTAAGGGTGAGCCCGCTGACACCCACTGTTCGGTCGCTTATGGTGATCGCTCGCATGCTCGATGCCTTCCTTCCAGGAATGTTCGTCGTGTCGGCTCGACAGCTCAGCTCGGCCAAGGGGATCCGACGATGCGCTCGACAGTTGTCACCCGCTGGAAGCCGGGGATGAAGTGTTCGAGGATGTCGGAGTTCACAGTGCCGTTCGTGGTGTCGGGGCGGTTCTTCAGCCCGTCGAGGTGGGCTCGTAGGAACCCGTCCTTGAAGTCACCCCGTGGGTGCACGGCGAGGATCTCGTTCAGCTGATCGTGCTGGATTCCGCTCAGGCCGAGGCCGAGCACGTCGGTCAGGACGCCGAGGTAGGTGGTCGCGATCTCCGGACCCATCCGGTCGGGGACGCCCGGCGTGGTGTGCAGCGCGATCGCCGTCCAGACGGTCTCGGTGGCGCTCGTCGAGAAACCCCGGTCCCGGAGGAACTTACGGGCGTGGTCGGCGCCATCGATCTCGAAGCGCTGCTCGACGTCGGAAAAGGGGGTCAGCAGGCCGGAATCGTGGAAGATCGCCGCCAGATAGAGCAACTCCGGGTCCGGCGTCACGCCAAGCCGCTGCGCGTGCAGCAGGCCGAAGAGATAGACGCGGCGGGAGTGGTGGTAAATGAGCGGCCTGGTCGTCTCCTGGATGTGCCTGGTCGCTTCGGCGACCGCTGCGGTCTCAGGAATCTCCAGCCCCGCGATGACCTCTGGCATGGTCGCTTGCCTTTCCGGACGGTGTCGGTAGCGGTTGACGATCGCCATGCTGCCTTCCGATCGTCGTACGCTGCCGCCTTCCGCCGGCCAGGAACCACTCATATCCGGACGGTCAGGGATCGCGGATATGCGCTCCATCACACACCATCTCGCCCGCCATTCGCCGACGATCGCGGAAGTTCGTCACCCGGCAGTCGGCACGTGAGCGGGAGCACAGGTAATGGGGTGATACCAATAAGCGGTGTCCATTCCTGCGGTCCGCCGGCCCGATGGCGGTCGCGACCGTCGGGGCTCCCATCGCGTCGCGATCCTCGTCTACGACGGGGTGACGTTGCTTGACGTCGCCGGCCCGGCGGAGGTGTTCAAGGAGGCGAACCGGTTCGGGGCGGACTACCGGATCGTGCTGCTGTCGCCGACCGGTGCGGACGTCACGTCGAGTCTCGGGATCCGGATGGCGGTCGACGGTGCCGTCTCCCCGGGGCATGCCATCGACACGCTGCTGGTGGCCGGGTCCGATAATTATCCGCGCGCGCACGTCCCCGCCGACCTGGCCGACGCCGCCCGGATACCGGCGGCTGCGGCCGGCCGGGTCGCGTCGATCTGCACCGGGGCGTTCGTCCTCGCCGCCGCCGGCATTCTCGACGGCAAGCGGGCGACCACACACTGGCGGGTCGCGCACGAGCTCGCCGTCAGGTGTCCGACCTGCCGGGTCGAGCCCGACGCGATCTACGTTCGTGACGGCACCACGTACACCTCGGCCGGCGTGACGGCCGGCATCGACCTGGCGCTCGCGCTCGTCGAAGAGGACCACGGACCCGACCTGACGCGGGACGTCGCCCGCGCCCTTGTGGTGTACATGCAGCGGGCGGGCGGCCAGTCCCAGTTCTCGGCGCCGTTGCAGGGGCCGCCGCCCCGGTCGCCGGCGCTGCGCCGCATCACCGACCTGGTGACGGCGGACCCCCGTGGCGACCATTCGCTCGCCGAACTCGCGAAACACCTGAACGTGAGCACCCGGCACCTCACCCGGCTCTTCCACGACGAGCTGTCCACCACACCGGCTCGCTATGTGGAGAAGATCCGATTCGACCTTGCTCGGGCGCTGCTCGACCAGGGTCACACCGCGACGCAGGCCGCGACGCTCGCCGGGTTCCCCAGCTACGAGAGCATGCGACGGGTCTTCGCCCACAAGCTGTCGATCACGCCCGCCGCCTACCAGCGGCGGTTCAGTACGGCTCGCCGCGCCCACGAGCCGGGCGGACCGCACCGGTAGAGCCGGACCTCAGCACCGGTTGCGGGGTTGGGCGAGGAAGCGCAGATACTCCACCCGGTCGAACGGGTTGCCGTCGGTGCGGGGCCGGCACGGGGGGTCGCCGGCCACCAGGCGGTCGCCGCCGGGCGCGGACGACCACAGCCCCTCCCCGCTGGACAGGTCCGGCAGCCGCCGCTGCGCCTGCGGTTCGAGCCGTGCCGGCAGCAGCCCGCCGATCCGCCAGCCGGCGGTGCTCTCGTCGGTGCCGTCGATGCGGGCGCCGAGCTGCCCCAGGTACGACGTGACAGCGCCGAGCCGGTCGGCGGGTACCTCCGCCTCGAACCGTCGGCACGGCTCGAAGACCCGGGTGCCGGCCTCGGCGAGCGCCCGCATGAGGACGTACGGCGTCAGGTCCCGGAAGTGCCCGGCAGTGGTGATCGGCGACCAGTAGCCGCTGTGGGTGAGGGTGACCCGGATGTCGGTGACCGGCCAGCCGTGGCGACCCTGGTCGAGAGCGGCGCGGGCGGCCTCCTCGATGGCCCTGTGGAACGACAACGGCAGCGAGCCGAGTTCGACCCCCAGCCGGTAGTCCACCCCGAGGCCGGGCTCGACCCGGAACCCGACAGTGCCGAAGAAGCCGTGCCCGATGATCTCCACCGCCGTACCGGTGCCGACGGGCCGCTCGACGTGCATGAGTCGGCCCGACCCGAACTCGGCCTCGATCCCGTACGCCTCGGCCAGCGTGGCGGCCAGCACCTCGCGCTGCACCTCGCCGTAGAGCAGCACGCTCGTGCCGCCGTCCGGGGCCACCCGGGTCCGGATGAACGGATCGGTGTCCGCGATGTCCAGCAGCGCGGCGTGCAGCGCCAGCGTCCGGGCCGGATCGCGGGGGCGCACCACCGCCTCCAGGGTCGGCGCCGGGAAGTACGACCGCCCGTCCAGGCCGGCCGGGCTGCCGAGCTGGTCGCCGAGGCGTACCCCGGTCAGGCCGGCGACCCGGGCGATGTGCCCGGCGGTCAGCGCGGCCGGCGGATGGTCCCGCCCGGCCGGCGCGGCGTGGTCGGCGGCGACGCCGATCACGTCGAGTCGGGTGATCCGGGCGCGGGTCGCGGTGACCCTGCCGTCCGGCCCCCGACGGTACGCGACGACCCGCTGGCGCGCCCCGAGCTGCCCACCGTACGACCGCAGGTACGCCACCCGCTCGCCCGCGGGGTCGCGTTCGATGGCGAAGACCCGGGCCCGCGGCTCGGGCTCGGCCGGCGGCGACGCCGGGAGCAGGGCCGCGATGGCGTCGAGCAGCTCCGGTACGCCGGCTCCGGACAGCGCCGAGCCGAACAGCAGCGGGTGGAGCTGCCCGGCCGCCACCTGGACCCGAAGCGCCCTGTCGATCCGATCCGGGTCCGGCGGCAGGTCGTTCACCAGGGCGGCCAGCAGCTCGTCGTCGTGCTCGGCGAGGGCCTCGGCGAGCTGGCCGGTGCCGCTGTGGTCGTAGCGCCGAAAGGTGGCCTCGGGAGTGCCGGGCGCGTGGACAGTGCCCAGCGGGGCGACGGCCGGGGTGAGCAGTCGGCGTACGTCCGCGACCAGCTCGTCGGCGCGGGCGCCGGTCCGGTCGATCTTGTTCACGAAGATCAGCGTGGGTAGCCGGAGCGACAGCAGGATCCGCATGATCCGCCGGCTGTGTGGTTGCACTCCCTCGACGGCCGACAGCACCAGGATCGCCGCGTCGAGCACCCCGAGCGCGCGTTCGACCTCGGCCACGAAGTCGCTGTGCCCGGGGGTGTCGAGCAGGTTGACCTGGCGGCCGGGTAACCCGAACGCGGCCACGGCGCTGCGGATGGTGATGCCCCGACGACGCTCGATGTCGCCGCGGTCGGTCTGGGTGGTGCCCGCGTCGACGCTGCCGAGCCGGTCGATGACGCCGGTGGCGTGCAGCAGCCGTTCGGTCAGGCTGGTCTTACCGGCGTCGACATGGGCGACGATGCCGAGATTGATGGTCTGCATGGGCTGACGGGTCCTCGAAAGCTCGCGTCCGGATGGGCGGGAAGGTTTCGAGGCCTCGCATCGCCGTGCTCCCGTCGGTCGGTAGTGTCCCGTCGTGCCGCCGGACCGACTGTGGCCCGGGTCCCGGTTGGGCCCACGCTGGCACGGCCGAAGCCGGCCGGTCCACCGAATAACGCCCCGGCCGGCCGTCACCTGGTGTGATTCCACCGGCCGGGTGACGCTTGATTACATCGCTTCACGTCAATAGATTGACGGTGGGCGCCGCCGAGGTCCCGGGTGACCGGGCCGTCGGCGACTGACAGGTCCATCCCGAGCCGGGCACCGCGGTCGTACGCACCGACCAGCCGTTTGTGGCGCGTCCGCGCCGCAACCAGGGCGCGTTGGCGCGTTGCGTCCCGCTCCGGACGCGCGTCGCCGCGCCGCCACCCTCCCGCTCGATGGCAGAAGGACCTCTCATGACGATTCTCCGCGCCCGCCCCGGCCCGACCCTGGCGATAGTCGCCGCACTGGCCGCCGTGACCGCTACCGGAACGGCCCTGCTCACCAGCCCCGCCGCGGCCGCCCAGGGCTGCCGGGTCGACTACACGCCCAACCAGTGGCCCGGCGGCTTCACCGCCAGCGTGAAGGTGTCCCCGGGCGACACCGCCGTCTCCAGTTGGACAGTCACCTGGACGTACGGCGGGGACGAACGCATCACGAACGGCTGGAACGCCACCGTCAGCCAATCCGGCACGACGGTGACCGCCCGCAACATGTCGTACAACGGCAGCATCCCGGCCGCCGGGGTCACCGAGTTCGGCGTCCAGGGCACGTACGGCTCCAGCGGCGGCGCGCCGACCGGGTTCAGCCTGAACGGCGTACCGTGCAACGGCACCGGGCCAACCCCGACCGGCGAGCCCACCACGCCGCCACCGACGACGCCGCCGCCGACCACGCCGCCACCGACGACGCCCCCGCCGACCACCCCGCCGCCCACGACGCCTCCCCCGACCACGCCGCCGCCGACGACCCCGCCGCCGACCGGGTGCGCCGGGGCGGTGCTCTGCGACGGCTTCGAGAACCAGAGCGGCTCGACGCCATCCGGCGACTGGACCGTGGTGAACCCGGACTGCTCCGGTGCCGGCACGGCCACCATCGACACGGCCACCACGCACAGCGGCAGCCGGGCGGTCCGGATCAACGGCGCGGCCGGCTACTGCAACCACGTCTTCATCAGGTCCACCAAGAACCTGGGCAGCGTGGGCAGTGTCCGCTACGGCCGGATCTGGGTGCGGCACACCACCGCCCAGCCCACCGAGCACACCACGATGATGGCGATGACCGACGCCGCCGACGGCAACAAGGACCTGCGGATCGGCGGTCAGAACGGCGCCCTGCAGTGGAACCGCGCCTCCGACGACGCGACCCTGCCCGAGCAGAGCCCGGCGGGGGTGGCGCAGAGCGTTCCGCTACCCACCAACCGGTGGGCCTGCCTGGAGTTCATGGTGGACGGCTCGGCCGGTCAGCTCCGTACCTGGCTGGACGGCAACTCCATCTCCGGGCTCACCGCGGACGGCGTACCAACGCACGACATCGACGGCCAGTGGTACAACCGGACCTGGCGGCCCCAGCTCACCGATCTCAAGCTGGGCTGGGAGAGCTACGGCGGCGGGGCCGACACCCTGTGGTACGACGACGTCGCGGTCGGGTCCAGCCGGATCGGCTGCTGAGCCTCCGTCCGGTGCGGGTGTCGAGGGGGTGACCCGGTTGCCGGGTCACCCCCTCGACCCCTCGCGGGGGGTGCTCGCCGGATCGGCGGGCTTCAGGTCGCGCTGCAGCCGGCGGTGGCTCCGCTGCCGCTCCCGGTGCCCTGGAAGCCGAAACTGGTGCTCTGGCCCGCGGCCAGTCGCCCGTTGTAGCTCTGGTTCAGGACGGTGATGGTGCCGCTGGTACCACTGGCAACACCGTTCCACAGCGAGCTGACCGACGTTCCGATCGGCAGGTTGAGGGTGACCCGCCAGCCGGTGAGCGCGTTGGACCCCGCGGTTACCGTGACGTTGGCGACGAATCCGCCGTTCCACTGGTCCTGCACGGAGTAGACAGCGGTGCAGGCGCCCGGCGGTGGCGTGGTCGGGGGAGGCGTCGTGGGCGGTGGCGTGGTGGGCGGTGGCGTGGTCGGGGGAGGCGTCGTGGGCGGTGGCGTCGTGGGCGGCGTGCCGTCGTCAAGCGTCAGGTTCTTCTGCTGGACGGTCCACTGGGTGCGGCACAGACCGCAGTTGGGGCCGACGAAGTTGGCACCCGCGGTGGTGTCGCCCTTCAGCCGCCACTTGAGGTAGAGCACCGCCACCCGGCCGAACTCGCCGCCGTTGGTCTGGTCGTACGTGCCGCCATGCCCGACGTTCAGGTTGCCCATGAAGGCGGGCAGGCTGGCTGGCAGCTTGCCCCAGTCGTCGATGGCGTTCGGGTACGCGATGTCGCTGGGACCGCCGATGAAGTACGCGATCGGCTTGGTAAGTCTCCGGAGTTGGTAGTCGTCGGCATCGTTCAACAGACCGCTGCTGAAGATGCCGGTCGTGGTGACGCGCGGGTCGTTGGAGACGGCGTAGGCCTCCAGACCTCCGCAGGAGAAGCCCGCGACGGCGACCTTTGTCGTGTCGATCTTGTTGTAGTACTTGCTGCCCTGCCGGGAGTTCTCCGCGAAGGCCCAGTCGATGGACTGGGTGAGCATCTGGGAGGTGGTGGAGCCGGATCCGTTCGGCGCTCCGTTGGCGATGGCGAGGAAGCCGTGCGAGGCGATCTCCCGGAGGAAATTGCCCTGGGAGAGACCGTTGGCCGAGCAGCCGCCGTTGCCCCAGACGAGGATCGGAAGGCGCTCGGCTGGGAGGGTCTGCGGCCGGAAGATGGTGTGGTTGGCCAGGCCGGTCGAGGTCTCGTAGTCAGCGGGATAGGGGCCGGAGCCGCCAACCGCGGCATCGGCCGGTGTCGCGCCGAGCGCCATGATCACGGATGCGATCGGGACGACGGCGGCCGTCAGCCCCACGTAGATCTTCGATCTTCTTCTCATGCACTCCTCCAACGGATGCGTTGATCACGCTCCCGGTGGTGGCGGCGGCCCGGTTCTGGTGCCCGCCCACCCGACATTGTGGTCTGTGCTGGCCGCGGGGCAGATCGAGGTGGGCGCGACGGCCACCCGAGCACGGTCCCCGTAGGCGATCCGATGGGAGCGGTATGCAGTTACTATCACCGCCGTAGCGATAAGTGTCAATGTTTGACCGGATGCCCTGCCCGTCGCACCTGCGGCAGCCCCCAGGAGACGGCGCCGTTGCCGACTCCGGCGATGGCGCCACGTGCGATGCCACCCCACCATGCTGTCCGACCCCACGGGTACCGCCACAACACAAGACAGGGGATACAGTCGACGATGTGGCGACGGCCCTTCATCCGGATCCGCGTCCGTCCGCCTCGCGCCTGTCGGCACGACAGTGGTTACTGGTCGCCGTCGCCGGCTTGACCGGTGCCGCACTCGGGGTCCTCGCCTGTTACTCCCTGTTGAACCCCCGCTGGGGGGTGCCGCACGCGGTTACGGGCACCGTCGTAGCGGTCAACGCCGACGCCAGCGCGTTCGTGGTCCGGCCCGATGGGCGGCAACCGTCGGCGAACAAGGCCGACGACGGCGGCCACGGCTATCAACTGGGGCCGGTGGAGTGGGTCGACTACGCCGGTCAGACCCACCACGAAGGCACACCCGTCTGCCTGGCTCCGCTCTCCGAAGGGGCCAAGGTCGAGCTGATGGTGGTGGATGTGCGCGGAGGCACCGGTGGGCCGGAGGCGCTGATCAGCCGGGTCCGGTGCCTGAGCGCCCGGTGATCCACCGACCGCTGACGCCGGGCCCCGGTGCTCGCGGGCTCAACCGTCGTGGTCGATGTCCAGCTTGCCGGTGACCGGGCTCGACCGGCAGTACGACCGGCTCCCGTGGGGACGACCGACGAGGCGGTGGCGGAGCATAATCGCGGCCATGCAGCTTGCCACCGTTCGCGAAGACGTCGCTGTCATCGACGCCCTGCTCGGGGACATCGCCAACCGTCCGGTGGACCTGACAGATCCGGACTGGCAGGCGAAGCTGGCGGCCGGGGTGCCGCCTGTGGAGGAGGCTGGAGTGGCGGCCGAGGCGGAGGCGGCCCTGACCGCACTGCTGGACGCGTACGAATCCGGTGACGAGGCGGTCAGGGACGAGGTCCGGCAGATCTTCCGGGCCCACCAGGCCTTCGGCTGGGGGGTCGGCCTCACGGGTCAGTGGCCATCCGCGGCCGCCGAGTTCCGACGGCGGCTGGTCCACGTCTCGGCTCGGGACCAGTCGGAGGATCCCCGCGACGACCTCGTCCAGATCTGGGAGTTGTGCGCCACGGCGCGCGGACGCGGGGTGGACATCGAGCCCATCGTTCGTGCGGTCGCGGACATCTCGGGTGAGATCGACCATCTCGGCATGGGATCCACCCGCATCCTGATTCTGCGGGGCCTGGAACACCACTGACATCGCCACATCCTCGCCGCGCTGTCGGACCGACTGCCTAGAGTCCGCCGCATGTACTTCGTGTGCCGGTGGCGGGAGGAAACACCGCTGAGCAAGCGGGTGGTCGTCCTACCCGATGCGACAGTGCTCGACTGGTTCCGCCGGGGTTGGGGCTGTCCCGATCCGGAGGAGTGGATCGACAGCGAGCTGGGTGGTGACGTGTACGGGTTGGACTCGATCTTCGAGGAGGCCCGGAAGCGGCGCCTGCCCCCTCCGGAGTCCGTCGACCACCTGCGCGAGCTGCTGCGCGAGCACCTCTGGGTGGAGGGTGACGACGACGCCACCTTCATCCGGCTCGGCAGACACTCCCTGCGGGTGCGTACCGACGACGACGAGGTGGACCTGGCCTACTACTTCGTCGACGACGCTCTGGCCGCCGCCGCGCCCGACCGGCTCGCGTTCGCGCTGCACGACACCTGGCCACTGCCCGCCGGTGCGGCAGCCGCCGATGCGATCTTCGACCACGGCGTGCCGGTCCGTACCCTGGGGATGGCCGCGTCCGGGCCCGATTCGGTCTTCTCGGTGCGGCTGTGCTGGAGCCCGCCGGACACGAGTCGCAACCTGGACCTGGCCGGAGCACTCGTCTTCCCCGGCCACACCCTGCCGGATTTCGCCGCCCACCTGCGCACCGTTGACGCCACCGACATCAGCCGCTGGCCGCACGACGCCCAGTTGTTGTGGGCGATGGTCGCGCCCGACGAGGAGGACGTGGGCGCGGCTCTGGAACGGTACGCACGCCTGCCCGGGTATGACCCGTCACCGGCCAGCCTCGCCACCGTCGGGCACGACGCGAGCCACCGGGAGGTCCTGCGGTTGCTGACCCCGGAGCCCGCCACCGGATCGCTGATCCGACCGGGCCCGCACATCGCGCAGGTCGCCCGGTACATCGACGATTTCTTCGGGTTCGACCAGTGGTTCCTCTTCGACACCCGGTGGGCGGCGGCCCACCCTGACCTGGCCCGTTCACTGCTGCGCTACGCGGCGCACTGGGACCCGTACGACGGCTTCGCGCCGGCCTAGGGAGCGCGGCCAGGGTCGGTGACACCCTCGATCATGGGCGACGAGCGGATCAGGTCCGCCGCACGTCGGCGTGGAGGCCGTAGCGGGCCCGCGAGTCCGCCGCAGGTTCCGGCCGGCGTAGTACCTGTGCGCCGTCATGCTCCGCCGCTCAGGGCTTCCGGTGCGGTGCCAGGGCTTGCCGTCCGCCCCGGACACGACCGGGTGCTGAGGGCGTAGCCGACGGTCGTCACGCCCATCGACACTCCCCAGCCGAGGAACACCAGCAACGTGGCGGTCACCGCCCACCCGTCCCACACGTCCGACCACGACAGCTCACCGGACAGGAGGCGTCCGACGAACATCGCGCTGCTCAGCACGCCGTACACGACAAGCGTGAGCGCCACCGCCCCGGCTGGGACCACCGCCAGCAGCCGGGGGACCGGTCGACCGCCCAGGCCCGGCATCCAGCGCGGAAACTCCTGCCCCCACCGTTGCACCAGCCCGAGCACGAGCAGGCCGGCGAGCGGCGGGACGACAGTGATCGCCACCCCCGTCGGCGTCGACAGGTCGTCGTCGATGTCGTTGAGTGCCTGCTCGGAGATGCCGAACGGAACGCCGAGAACCCAGAGCCCATGTGGCAGGGCCCAGCCGACCACCGGCAGGGTGACCGCCACGTACGCCCAGCGGCGCGTCCAGCGGGGCACCGGTCGGTAGCCGGGCGTCACCGGCCCGGGCCGGGGGCCGGACGCGTTCGCCAGCCCGGCGAACAGGATGCCACCGGCCAGCAGTGCGAGTCGGGCGCCGAGGTCACGCCAGTCCGAGGGGCGTCCGGTCAACGCCGCCGGGATCTCGAAGACCAGGTGCAGCGGGAACGCTGTGGCAAACAGCAGCGCCGCCGCGAGCCAGCTACCCGTGGCCGCGGTACGGCCGGGGGAGTGGACCGCGCCCACGACCACCACCGCGAGGGCGACGCCGACCGCCAGCGCTCCCCAGCCCGCCCAGAAGGGCAGCGTCTCGACGCGGTCGGCACCGCATCCCCCGGCCGGATCGACCAGAGCGGTCCGGTCGCAGGCGGTGTACGCCCATCGGCCACCGGCGATCCAGAACAGGCGCAGGGCCGCCTCGCCGACGAGGAAGAGGGCGGACGCCAGCGCCCACTGTCTTACCCGCTCGGCGGCTGCGGGTCGGTGCGTACGAGTGGTGCTGTCGGACATGTCGCTCCCCTACGGACGGTGCCGGTTCGGCTCACCGGACCGTTGGTCGAGGTGCGGGCCGTCGGCCTCGGAGACCAGCAGCCACCCGCCGGCAATCACGAATTGATGATCTGCGGGGGAGGAGGGCTTCTCCTCCCCGGCGCAGGGGAGTGCGCTCCCTCCGCGGAGGGGACGCCGCGGGCTCCGCTCAGCGGGCCGTGTCGGAGCAGACCTTCACGTCGTAGAGGAGCTGCACGTGGCGGCGGCCGTTGGTGACGCCGACGAAGATCGGGTCACCAGCCGGGGTGCGGCCCTGGCGCCACGCCTCCTCCCGCGCTGCTTCCCGCGACTCGTGGTGGGTCTTGCCGTCCCGGTGCAGCTGAAGAACGCGGCGGGCGGTGATCCGGTCGCTGTCGAGGTGGATTCGCAGCAGAGGCATTCGCCAACATCCTTGCCGAGGTAGCGGCCCGTCCTTGCCCGTGTCCAATTAGCTTACCGACGTTAAGTTTCCTGTCCACTGAACTAGAGTGGCGTCATGACCAGCGCAGAGCCGGGCGGGCCGCCGACCACCTCGGTCGGACGACGAGACAGCCGCACGTCACCGCCGGTATGGCTACGCGCGGAGCCCGCGCGTTCGCGTCGGAGAGCGCCGCTGACCCTCGGGCGCATCGTGGACGCGGCGGTGACGCTGCTTGACGAACGTGGCGTCGAGGGCCTGACCATGCGCCGCCTGGCTCAGCAACTCGACGTGACGGCGACCGCCCTCTATTGGCATGTGACGACGAAGGATGACGTCCTGGACCTGGCCGTTGACCGGATCTTCGGCGACGTGCCAGTCCCGGTCGTGAGCGGCGACTGGCTGGAGGACGCCCGACTCCTCGCCCGAGCGTGGCGCGCCGCCATGCTGCGCCATCCCTGGGCACCGAATCTGGTCGGCCGCCCGATGCTCGGGCCCAACGTCCTCGCCCGGACCGAATTCCTCCAGTCGGCGCTGGTGCGCGGCGGCTGTCGCGGACTTCCGCTCGCGGTCGCCACGCGGATGCTGGCCAACTACGTCATCGGCGCCGCGCTTACCGAAGCCACGTGGCACCGGACCGCAGACCCGCAGGCGCGGGCCGCAGCCCGTGACCACATCGCCGCGAGGGCCGACGAGTACCCGACCCTCGATGCCTCCGGCCACCTCGACGAGACCCGATGGAACGACGACCTGCTGTTCGAGGAGGGCCTCGACGGCATTCTCCGGGCGGCCGCGCGGACCGGGTCGCCGTGCTGACCGGGCGGCCGCGCTGACCGGGCGACCGGGCGACCGCGCTGCCCGGCGCACCGCCGCCGCGGCGGCCCGGAGTCAGTGGCTCCGGGCCGCCGGTGTGGCTCTTCGTTCAGGGGCTGGTGCAGGTGATGGTGCCGGGTGGGGTGGCGCCGTTGCCGGTGGCGGTGAACCCGAAGGTGGTCGACGCGTTCGGCGCCAACGTGCCGTTGTAGGCGGCGTTTCGGACGGTGACGGTGCCGGTGGTGCCGGTGTTGGTGCCGCTCCAGAGGCTGCTGATCGCCTGGCCGGAGGCCAGGGTCAGGCCGACGGTCCAGCCGTTGACGGTGGCGGCGGTGTTGTTGGCGACGGTGACTTCACCCTGGAAGCCGCCAGGCCAGCTGTTGACCAGGCTGTAGGTGGCGGTGCAGCTGCCCGGCTCCCCGGTCGGGGGCGGAGTCGTCGGCGGCGGGGTGGTCGGTGGAGGAGTGGTGGGCGGGGGCGTGGTCGGCGGGGGTGTGGTCGGCGGGGGTGTGGTCGGCGGGGCGGTCGTGGGAGGAGTGGTCGACTCGAACTGACTGAAGAATCTCCAGATCTCTCCCGACGTCCAGGTCCTGCTGTCGTTCGGGCTTGACGATCCGTCGACCGGGCTGGGGGTGTGGTCTCCGTCGAACGCGGCCCACTGCACGGGATAGCCCGCTCGGCAGCCCGTGTACGTGGTGGTGATGTGGGTGAGACTCCCCCGGCTCGGTTCGCGCGGGCTCTGCGCGGTGCAGCCGTTGTTCCTGACGAAGGTGTCGCGCAGCGATCGGCCCTGGGAGATGTTCAGCACGCTGTCGTAGATGCCGTGGATGCCGAAGTAGGGGACGGGTTGGGTGCCGCCGTTGCAACCGCTGAGGTTGGCGCCGGACAGGACGGCGACCGCGCGGATGACTGTGGGTCGGGCGCAGGCCACGGCGTAGCTCATCGCCCCGCCGTAGCTCCAGCCCAGGGCGAAACGTTGGGTCGTGTCGACGCAGAGGTCGTTCTCGACCTGCCGGGAGATGTCGTCGAAGAGGGTCAGGTCGCGACCGTTGGTGTTGGCCCACCCGGCGTCGATGCCCTGCGGCGCGACGAAGATCGTGGTGTTGTTCGACAGCGGCGCGAGCCCGTAGTAACCGGCCGAGGCGACGTTGCTCGCCGAGCCGTTCAGCCAGTGGAAACCGAAGACCAGCCGGTACTGCCTGTTCCGGTCGTAACCGTCCGGGATCCGCAGGATGTAGGTGCGGCTCTGGCCGCTGCTCTGAATGGTGCGTGTTCCGTTGGTGAGCGTCGGGGCCTTACCGCAGCCGGCGGTGGCCGCGAGCGTGCCGTTCGTCGCGGCCACCGCCGCTCCACCCGGGCCGCCGTTCAGTACGCCACCAGCGGCCGCGGCGAGAAGAACCGCCGCGCCCGCGATGGTTGAGAGGAGTTGTCGGTGTTTGCTCACTGCTTGGCTCCTTGCCAGTTGTCGTCAGGTGGTGGTGGTGCTGCGCGGGACGGGCCTCGGCGACCCTCGACCGTGTCCGTTCTGGGCACCGGGGTGTGGATGACGGCTCACGCCCCGCCGTCTGCTCGCCGGCAGTGGGTCGGGTCTGGCCGGTGGCCGCGCCCGTCGAGCACCGCCCGACGGGCGGCCCGTCGGGCGGACGGGGCGGTGAGGTGGTGACGGATGGCGGTGGCACTCCCAGGTGCCGGAATACGGCTCCCCTTCCGTTGCGGGGCGGTGCGGCATGCACGGGTGGCGTGCGGGCGCAACCGCCGCTGTCGGGCTCTCCGCGACGGGCATTGAAAGCTGGGGGCATGCAGCCGGACCGGGATCGTCCGGCAACCGCCTGCGGTGGCCTGGCATCGGCGGAGCGGCCCGGACTGGTCAGCGACTGGCAAGGGCGGCCGGTGGGCGTCGCCCTCGGCGTGCCTTTGTCGATCGACTCAGGTGATTGGGAGTGTGCCCTTCACCCCCGTGCCGAAAGATAGCATGTTATCGATAACATGCTCAACCGTCGGAGTCGCTCTCGGGCACTCTGAGCAGGTGTCGGCCGTCGTCCGGCGTGCTGCTGCGGGTGGCTGCCGGCAGCGCCCTGGCACTTCGGGTCCGCCGCGTCGTCCTGGTCGAGAAGGGCCTCCGCTGCGCTTCCCGCCAAAGATCCTTTACGAATCAGCATTGACGCTCATGCATTCGTCCACGAGGATGGACATCGGTAACATTAGCGGGGGTGTTATCGCGCCTGGCGATCGAGTTATCGCCATTCAAAAGAGCGACCACTTTGCGGCACCCCCAACCGGACCTCACGAGGGGATGGCCTGCATGAAACGTACGCTCGGAGTGCCTCTGCTTCTCGCCAAGATCTTAGCCGTCGGCTTCGCGGTTGCCCTGGCTGCGCCAGGGTCCGCGCCGGCCTCAGCGGCGGCGGTGCTCCAACCTCTGTCCACAAACGACTTCCGGGCCACCGAGTCGTCGCCCGACAGTGACTCCGGCACATTTGCCCGGTCGGCCACGATGATCGAGTTCTCGGCGGTGGCCAAGAGCGCCGTGGCGGCGGAAGTGTCCCTCTCCGTCGCCGGCAAGAAGTTCACCGCCAGCAAGGACATCAGCAAGGGTGTCGCCACCTGGTCTGGCGGCGGGGCTTCGCTTCAGCCGGATGAGCGCACCGCGTTCGGTGCGTTCGCCAAGTCCCTCGAATCGTCCTGGGTCAAGCCGGCCAATGCGGCGAAGACGCCGGTTTCGCTGCACCGGGACCTGACCATCCGCCTGGCCATGCTGGTTGCCGAGGCGCCGGTCGGCACCAAGATCGGCGACCTGGATGTGCCCCGTCCGGTGGAGCGGTACGGCCAGCCGAAGGTTCCGGACATGAAGCTCGCGGTCGAGTCGTGCGTCAAGGAGGGCACCGCGGTCACGGCGCCGAACAGCGAGTCCCGGAGCAAGGTGCTCGCCGCGTGTCAGCAGAGCAACGAGGACGGCATCCTCTACACCGGCTGCAATGAGAACGCGTGGGTGGTCCACGACGCCGACAGTCACTGTTTCCTGGGTGAGAGCATCTATGTCGGACCGGCCTCGTACGACTGCATGGGTAAATGCGGTGGTGGTTGCTTCATAATCACCGGTTACACCTATGACTGTGCCGACCACGACCGCTGCGGTCGGGAGCACGGCGGCTCGACGAATCCATGGGACGCCGAATGCGGTGACGAATATTTCGAAGCCGATGACGACTTCCTGTATTCAAGCAACCAATGCGGTTAGAGCCTGAGGCCCTCCTACGATGAAGCGACTGCTGATGTCCGTGGCGCTCGTCATGCTCGCGGTCTCGGCGTCCGGGTGCGGGTCCACCGAGAAGTCGGTGGACCCGCCACCGAACGCACTGGCCACGGTGGCGGGCGAACCAATCACTGTCGAACGTGTCCAGGCGCTCATGCCTGATGATCCCCTGCCGCCGGTGTTGGTGGTGGGCGGCTACTCCGGACCCTGGGGGGAGGCACTGAACCTGGCGATCCGCGACGAGCTCCTGGTGCGTGAAGCCGCTCGTCGTGGCCTCGACGGGTCGACCAGAGCCGAACAGATCGCCACCCTCATCAAGCAGGAGCAGCGCGACAATCCCGGCTTCGCCATCGAGAACATCGCCGACGACGAGGCCCGCACCTGGTATCAGGAGCACCGCAACCTGTTCGGCGACGTGGCGCAGGCCAAGGTGGCCTGGGCGGAGTTCACGGACGGCGACCAGGCCAAGAAGGCAATGGATCGGGTGGCCGGCGCGGATCAGCCGACGTTCCAGCGACTGCTCCGCGAGGACAAGCCGACGAAAAGCGGCACCGCCACGATCGACGACCAGCACGACGATGTCGATCCAATGATCACCCGAGGGGCCTATGCGATTGCCGCCGCCGGTGGCATCGGGCTGTCCGCCGATCCGAAGAACAGTCGCTGGTGGGTGGTCCGCGTCGAGCGCATCTCCTTCGAGACGGTCACCTGGGACGAAGCGCTTGCCTATCGTGTCAAATCGGCGATGACCGCGTACCGTCAGGACGAACACCTGCGCCAGCTCGCCGACTCGTTGCGGAAGAAGTGGCCGGTCCACGTGTACGAGGCGAGGCTCGCTGACGTCATGAGGACGGAGGAAGCGAAATGAACGTGGCTACCCTGGCTGGTGGCGTTGTCGCGCTGTTCATCGCCGCCGCGGCGTTCGTGAGTCTACGCGGGCGCGGCACGGCATCCGGGTCCGTCGGTCTGCTCCTGAGGATCCTCGCGATCGCCGCCACCGCGTGGATCGTCATCGCGCTATTGCCGTTCACGATCGACGACAGCGGCGCCGCCGCCACCTATCTGCTGGGCGTACCGGTGGTTGCGGCGATCTGTCCCCTGATCGCGGACCTGACCCATCGCGCTGTCGCCACGACCACGACGGTGGCGGCGTTTGTCCTGCTGGTGTGGGCGCTCCTGCTGGGCCTCGGCATCGGTCTCTGGTTCGTCCTCCCGGCCCTGTTGCTGGGGGTGGCGGCGATAGCCACGATGGCCAACCGCGGCGCGACGGTGCCGAGCAACCAGGATGCCTGAGTCCGGCTACGACGCCTGAGGCGCTGGCCCTCACAGCTGCCGACTGACGTCGCTCAACCGTTCGCTGAGGAAGACGCGTTCGACGTCGTTGTCGGTGAGGGTCAGCGCCTCTTCGTAGGCCGTCACTGCCTCGGGCCACCGTCGCAGCTGGCGCAGGAAGTCGGCGCGGGCCGCACTGAGATATCCGTAGGTGGCCAGGGCCGGCTCGTCGAGCATCGGAGCGAGCGCGTCGAGTCCGGCCTCGGGGCCGTCGCGCAGCCCGATCGCCACGGCGCGATTGAGGCCGACGACGGGCGACGGCCACAGCCGGAACAACGCGCCGTAGAGCCCGATGATCTCGTTCCAGTCGGTGTCCTGCCAGGTTGGCGCCTCGGTGTGTACCGCAGCTATCGCGGCCTCCAGGGCGTACCGGGTCGGTGCCCGTCGGCGCAGGGCGTCGGTCAACAACGATCTACCCTCGCCGATGAGCTGCCAGTTCCAGCGGGTGCGGTCCTGGTCGGACAGGAGCACCAACCGCCCCTCGGCGGACAGCCGGGTCTCCTGGCGTGCCGCGGTGAGCAGCAGCAGCGCCAGCAGAGCGCTGATCTCGGCGTCTCTCGGCATGAGCAGGTGCAGCATGCGGGCCAGATCGATCGCACAGTCCACCAGGTCCTGCCGCACCAGGTGCGCACCCACCGGTGCGGTATGACCGGTGGTGAAGATGAGGTGCACGACCTCGAGGACGGCGCTGACCCGCTCGCCGAGTTGATCCGGGCCCGGCACCCGGTACGGAATGCGGGCCGTAGCGATCTTCTTCTTGGCCCGGGTGATCCGCGCGGCCATGGTGCTCGGCGGCACCAGGAACGCGCGGGCCACCTCCGGGGTGGACAGCCCGCACACCAGGCGCAGGGTCAGGGCTACCTGCGCCTGCCTGGACAGTGCGGGGTGGGCACAGGTGAAGATGAGTCGCAGCCGGTCGTCGACCAGACCGTCCTCGGGGCCCGGTGTCGCCTCGTCCGCGACGAGCAGTGGCATCTTGCGACGGAACACCGATTCGCGGCGCAGGACGTCGAGGGCCCGGTTGCGAGCGATGGTGGTGAGCCAGGCGCCCGGCCGATCCGGAACGCCACTCTCGGCCCAGGTCTCCAGGGCCTGCGCGAACGCGTCCTGGGTGCACTCCTCGGCGAGATCGAGGTCCCGGGTCAGCTGGGCGGTGGTGCTGAACACCCGGGCCCAGTCGCGGCGGTGCGCCTGCGCGACCGCCGCGACGACCGTGTCGTTCATCAGTGGTCGACCACCGGACGGATCTCCACACCGCTGTGTGCCGCCTGCACCTCGGGAAGCAGTGCCGCCAGCGCCAGCACCTCGTCCAGGTCGGCGGCCTCCAGCAGGTAGTAGCCGCCGAGCGCCTCCTTGGTCTCCAGGAACGGACCGTCGGTCGTGTCGAGCTGGCCGAGCGCGTCCGAGCGCAGCGAGGTGGCGGTGGGCGCCGATTCCAACTGGTGCCCGCCGATGATCCGTGCGCCGGCTTCGGCAACGAACGCCACGTGCGCGGCGTCGTGCGCCTTCCACTGTTCGTCGGTCATCGCGTCCCACTGCTGTGCGTCGCCGTAGATGAGGATCATGTACTTGGCCATGTCTCGTATCCCATCGTGTACTGGCCCCGTCGGAGGTGGCCCTTACATTGACGACGAGCCAGCAGGGCTCCGGATCGACAGCCGGGACGACTTTCTCGGTCCGACGACCGGGAAATCATCGCAGGCGCCGAGTGTCGGTGACGAGTGCCCCGGCGGCGCGGCCCGCCCGGGCGGGGCAGGGAGGAGGATCGACGTGGCAACTACCCGGCAGGTTCTGTTCATCCAGGGCGGCGGTGCGGGGGCACACGACGAATGGGACGACAAGCTGGTCGACAGTTTGCGACGCGAGCTCGGCGACGGGTACGAGATCCGCTACCCGCGGATGCCTGACGAGGACGACCCGACCTACGACAGGTGGAGCGCGACGGTCTGGCGGCAGCTCGCCGCCCTGGCCGGTGGTGCGGTCGTCGTCGGTCATTCGGTGGGCGCGACCATCCTCGTCAACGCGCTCGCCGAGCGCCCACCGGAGCGAGAGCTCAGCGCGATCGTGCTAATCGCCGCCCCGTTCGTGGGCCCGGGCGGCTGGCCCGCCGACGAGTTCGAGTTGCCGCCCGACCTCGGTGCGCGGCTGCCGCCGGGAGTGCCGGTGCACGTGTTCCACGGGCTGCGGGATGGCACCGCCGCACCATCGCACGCTGACCTGTACGCCGGCGTCATCCCGCACGCGCGGCTGCACCTGCTGCCCGGGCGTGATCACCAACTCGACGACGACCTGAGCGAGGTGGCAAGAGTGATCGAAGATGTTTCGAGGGAGGTGGGCGACGCGTGACACGTGGACGGGTGTTGGTGGTCGGCCTCGATCCGGTCAGGATCCCCGGCTGGGATCCCGCGCCGGTGGTGGCGGCGATAGCACGCGGTCAGGCCCGCTTCGACGATCTCGGCATCGCGGCCGACCTGTGCCTGGTGGCGCCCGACGAGGACGCCGAGACGGCCATCGTCGAGGCGCTGACCCGGACGGACTACGCCTGCGTGGTCGTCGGCGGCGGCATCCGCAAGCACGAGCCACTACTTGTGCTCTTCGAGAAGGTGGTCAACCTCGTCCGACAGCATGCTCCCGGCGCGGCAATCGCCTTCAACAGCAGCCCCGAGGACACTGCCGACGCCGCGCTGCGCTGGGTGCACTAGGCCACTCCGGTCAGGTGCATCCGACGGTCGCCGGCGGTGCCGCCTCCGCTGGTCGCGCGGAGGCGGCACCGTCGCTCGGGTGGTGGCGCGGGGTTCAGCTGCGGGTGGCCCACTGTTGGTTGGTGCCGCCGTTGCAGGCCCAGAGGATGAGTTTGGTGCCGTTGGCGGTGGCGGCGCCGTTGGCGTCGAGGCAGAGCCCGGACTGGACGCCCGTGATCGTGCCGTTGGCGTTGATGTTCCACTGCTGGTTGGTGCCGCCGTGGCAGTCCCAGATGATCGCCTGGGTGCCGTTGGTGGTGCCTTGGCCGTTGGCGTCGAGGCACTTGTTGCCGTACACCTGGAGTTGTTTGCCTGCGGTGTAGGTCCAGCGTTGTGCGGTGCTGTTGCTGATGCAGTCCCAGAGCTGCACCTGGGTGCCGTTGGTGGTGGTGCCGTTCGGCACGTCGACGCAGCGGCCGGACTGGCCGCCGACGACCTGGACGCCCTGTTGCGGGTTACCGCCAGCGGCCGGCGCGTAACCGGCGGCGGCGATGTTCGCCTGTACGGCGTCCTCGGTCGCGGCCGTCGGGTAGCCGGAGGTCAGCACGCCTTCGAAGAAGGTGCCCCGCCCGGTGATGCTGTTGTCGCCGCCGATGCCGAGCAGGATGGCCCCCTCCTTCTTCATGGGGTGGTAGCCGTTGGGGCGTCGTCCGTCGAAGTAGGTGGTCAGGCCGCCCGACTGGGCGCTTCCGCCCCGGATGGCCCAGTGGTTCGGCTCGCCCTTGACCATTGCCGTGACGAACCGGTGGTTGATGGACGCGATGTTGTTGTAACCCGCGTTGACCCCGGAGAACAGCCCCCACTCCAGGTCGGCCATGATCCAGGGCCCGGCGCCGGCGCCGTAGCCCCACTGCTTGTTGGCGCCGAAGTAGACGGTTTCCATGATGGCGCGTTCGTCGGCCTGGACGTTGGTCTGCGCGTTGCCGTAGTCGAAGCAGCACCACTGGTTGTAGTGCGTGCCGTCCACGACGGCGTAGATGCCCTCGGGCTGGTCGCCTGTCGCGACGCCGTTCGTGTTGTTGTTGCGGTAGCCGGTGCCGGGGGCGATGTAGACGCCGTACGCCTTCTGGCCGCCGATGGTGACCGGTGCCGCCTTCGCGTCGGCGAGGTTGTCGTACCCGCCGGGGGCGGGGCCGACGAAACCGCCAGGAGGTGCCTGGGTGAGGCGGTTGTTGCGGCCGGACTGGTCGTAGAGGACGGTGATGACGCAGTTGGTGTTGGCGCAGAACGAGTCCTGCGTGGCGGCGTTGACGAGGCCGCCCTCGCTCAGCACGCCGATGTCGCGGGTGGTGTTGTCCGAGGAGCGCCGGACCTGGTAAAGCGGGCCGTTGTACGCGCCGTACAGCGCGCGGGTGGTGCTGTGGGCGGCCACGCAGGGGGTGCCACCCGAGGCGTAGATGTCGCACGGTCCGGTGCCGGCGGCGTGGGCGACTCCCGGCGCGTCCGAGACCACGTAGATGCTGGCGCCGAAGGCGAGAACCAGCAGGGTTCCCGCAGCGGCCATCAGGCGACGCAGTCGTCTCTTCACATTCATCGGATCCTCTCGCGGTGTGGTGGGGCGTGGCGGTGACGGTGGAGCTGGTGCTGGCGCACTGACCGCCGGGCCGGCGTGGTCAGCGCCGTCGGTGGCGCACGGCGATGCGTGGGGTTCCGCCCGGAATGGATGACCGCGGCGCGGGTTTGGACCGCTATCGGTTCCCGGCTACGTCACACGTCACACGTTTTTACATTAATGGGCGTCCATGTGTTGCGCTAGCTTCCGCGCTCATCGGGATTGGCATCGCCAGCCATCCGTCTCGCGGAGTGCCGGAATCGTCGGTTCTGCCGGTGCTGGCGGCGAACTTCCAGACGTCGGCCCGAGAACCAGGACGGATATGCTCGTCAGCGAAAACAGTGCGTCCCCGTGTCGGGGCAATAATCGATTCGAGGGCGCGGTATGAACATCGGGGAGATCGCCCGCCGGGCGGGAGTGTCCCGCAGCACCGTGTCGTACGTGCTGAGTGGGAAGCGGACCGTGTCGGAGACGACCCGGCAACGGATCCAGGCGGTCATCGACGAGTTGGACTACCGACCGAACGCCAGTGCCCGCGCGCTGAAGGAGGGGCGCACCCGCACCCTCGGCCTGGTCATTCCCCCGGCGAGCCAGCGGTTGACCGACATGCAGTTGGGTTTCGTCGCCAGCGTCGTCGAGGCGGCCGCTCGCCATGACCTCGATGTGCTGCTGTCCCCGTCCGGTGGTGACCATGACCGGTCGTTCGAGCGGATCGTCACCGGGCGTCGGGTGGACGGCGTGGTCCTGATGGAGATCCGCCTGGCCGACGACCGGGTGACCCGCCTGACCAGAGCCGGCCTGCCGTTCGTCACGATCGGGCGGACAGCCGAACCACACGACACGAGCTGGATCGACATCGACTACGCCGGGCTGATCGCCCGTTGCGTGCACCACCTGGCAGATCTGGGGCACCGGCAGGTGGCGCTGGTGAACCGCTCGGCCGAGTTGGTAGCGGCGGGTTACGGCCCCAGTCATCGCGCGCTTGCCGGCTTCCGGGCGGCGGCTGTCGAGCGGGGCCTGATCGGCGCGGAGGTCTGCTGCGGCGACGACACCGCCTCCGGCGAGGCGTGCGTGGAGCAACTGCTGGTGACGCACCCCGACGTCACGGCCATCGCCACCATCAACGAGGCCGCGCTGCCCGGAATGCAGCGTGCGCTGACCGGCGCCGGTCTGTCCGTGCCCCGCGACTTCTCCGTCACCGGTGTCGCCGCCCAACACTGGGCGGAGGACTTCCGCCCGCCGCTCACCGCCGCGGATGTGCCGATGGTCGAGATGGGCGCCGAGGCCGTGTCGCTGCTGCTGGAGAGCATCGCCGCCCCCGACGCCGTGCCACGCCACCGGCTGTACAGCCCGCCCATCTCGTTGCGCGCCAGCACCGGCCCGGTCCCGGCCCGGCGAGTGGACGCCGCTACCCCTTCGTAGCCCGCCGCTCCTCCTGACCGGCGGCCAGGATGAGATAGCTGCTGGCGGTCCAGGTGTACGCGCGGTCCCGGAGCCCGGCCCCGGTCTCGGCGTCGAAGTTCTCCGCGAATCCGGACTTCTCACACAGCGCCAGGAACCGTCGACTGATCTCGTCGGCGATCCTGGTCTGCCCGGCCCGCCGCAGGCCGTCCTCGACCAGAACTGTCGACGGTGCCCAGATCGGGCCACGCCAGTAGCCGTCGGCGAGATAGTGCGCCGAGTCGACCGGCTCGGTGGCCAGCCCGTGGGTGGTCAGGTGGGTTTCGACCCCTCGGGCCAGCGCGGCGGCGACCGGCGCGGGCAGGTCGGCGCCGAGCGCGACGGGCATCAGATCGAGCAGGCTGCGACTTGCCCGCCGCTTGCCGGTGTGCGGGTTGCGGGAGGTGAAGCGGTCACCGTCCCACAGGTCCCGTAGCATGGCGGCATGGATCCGGTCGGCCTCCCGGGACCACTGCTCGGCGGGCTCACCCAGCTCGCTGGCGAGGTCGGCGAGGCAGCGCAGCTGCGACACCAGGAACGCGGCGAGGTCGGCCGTCTGGAGCACCCGGTCGACGTCGAAGGTTGTCGCGTTGTCCCAGCCGCTGTCGTTGCCGTGCTGGTAGTGGGGCAGCTCGTGGCCGGGGGCCCGACGCGCGTCGAGCCAGAACCGGGTCCAGTGGGCCAGCCGGTCGTACGTCTGCGCCAACGCCGCCCGGTCGGGTGGCTGGGGTAGGCGGCGGCGCAGGTGCCGGAGGGCCCAGCCGTGGATGGGTGGCTTGACGTAGTTGTGCAGCACCTCGGAGTGCGTGACCGAGTCGGGTAGGGCACCTGCCTCGTCCTGGTGGTCGAAGGGCAGGTGGAACTGGTGCCAGGCCAGCTCCGGCTCGCCGGCGGCCAGGGCGATCGCGTTGAAGCAGTGGTCCCAGCTCCACACCTTGTCCATCCAGTGCTTGGACATCAGCACCGCGGGCCGGGTGACGAAGCCCGCCGGGGCGACGGTGGCGGACCACAGGACGTACGCGGCGAGTTCGGCGGCCGGGGTCTCCGCGCCGCGCCACGGTGCGACAGCGTCCACGAAGGCGCTGAACTCGGCGGCCCGGTCGCGGCACAGTTGGTCGAAGGCGACCGACCCCACGTACGGGCGGCGGGCGGTGGCGTACTCCTCGATCGCGATCTCCCAGGGTTGGTCACCGGGAAGGTCCACGCACCGGTCCGCGGCGCCGAGCGCCTCGACGCCGGTGGTCCGTTGGAGCGCACCGGAGAGCACCGTGATCCGGTAGCGGCGACCGGTCTCGTACGAGGTGAACACGTGGGAGCCGTCGACCGGGTCGTGGTAGAGGTAGGTGCCGCTGAACGGGGTGAGGGTGCGCGCCGCCGCGGCCACCCGCAGGCCGAGCCGTCGGCCCCGGATCCGCAGGGTGTCCGGGCCGTCGTAGACCGCCTCGATCCGGCCGGTGCCGTTGCGCCAGGTCAGCAGGGCGGGGGTGGCGACGACAGTGGCATCGGCGGCCGTGGGGCAGAACTGTAGTACCGGATGTAGCCCGTTCTGGTGGGAGACCAGGTGCAGATCGTCGGCGTACGTCTTCTCGGCGACCACCGGGGAGATGTTGAACCAGGCTCCTCGGTAGCTGAACGGGATGTCCTGGACGGGGAACTCCGGACCGGACGGGGCGACGGTCATGGGTGGCGGATGCCTTTCTGTGGTGCGGGGTGGTCAGTCCTTGACGGCGCCGGCGGTCACGCCCATCGAGACGTAGCGCTGGGCCAGGATCAGCAGCACCGCGGCGGGGATGGAGGCGACGACAGCGGTGGCCATGATGGCGTTCCACTGCTGGTTGTTGTTGCCGATGTAGTGGTAGATGCCGAGGGTGATCGGCTGCCTGTCGCCGCCACCGGCAAGGGTCGAGGCGAAGATGAAGTCCGACCACGACCACAGGAACGCGAACAGCGACACCGTGACGATCGAGTTGCGGCTGACCGGCAGCACGATCGACCAGAAGGTCCGCAGCCGACCAGCGCCGTCGACCACTGCCGCCTGGAGCAGCTCGTCGGGGATGCCGGACATGAAGGCCGTGAAGATCAGCACAGCGAACGGCACCGCCAGCGTCGAGTCGGCCAGGATCAGGCCGGGCAGTGTGTTCAGGACGCCGAGACTGAGGTAGATGGCGTAGAAGCCCATCGCCATGATGATGCCCGGGATCATCTGCGCGATGAGCAGGACGAAACTCAGTGCGGTGCCGCCGGGTGGCCGCAGTTTCGCGAGCGCGTACCCGGCGGGGGCGGCCAGCGCCACGGTGAGCGCCACCGTACCGAGACCGACCAGGAAGCTGGTGCCGAGGTACGGCAACTGTTGGTCGAGTACGGCCCGATAGCCGTCGAGTGTGCCGTTTGTCGGGAACAGGTGCGGGGGAGTGGCCCGCATGTCCTGGTCCCGGGTGAACGACACGTTGATCATCCAGTAGACGGGGAAGAGCATCAGCCCGGTGAGCACCAGACCGACCGCGGTCTTCCACCAGACCCGGGGGGTGGAGGTGGTCATTGCAGGTTCTGCTTCCGCTGGATCCGGATGTAGAGGAGCCCGGCGATCAGGGCCATCACGATGAGCAGGTTGCCGACGGCCGCACCCGGACCGAACTCGGGCAGCAGGTTGCCGAAGCCGAGTCGGTAGGACCAGGTCGCGAGGGTGGCGGAGGAGTTGGTAGGGCCACCCTTCGTCATGATCCAGATGATGTCGAAGACCTTCAGCGTGTAGATCAGCCCCAGCAGCAGCGTGATCGCGGAGACGGGGCGGAGCAGCGGAAAGGTGATCCCCCGGAACCGTTGCCAGCTCGATGCGCCGTCGAGCGCGGACGCCTCGTACATCTCGACCGGGATCGCCTGTAGCCCGCTGTACAACACCACCAGGTTGAACGGGATGCCGATCCAGATGTTCGCGATGATCACCGAGGTCAGCGACCAGCCCGGCGAGGTGAGCCAGTTGACCTGGTCGATCCCGACGACACCGAGTGCCGCGTTGACCAGCCCGGAATCGCTGTTGAGCAGCCACGACCAGGTCGAGGCCGAGACGATCAGCGGCAGCAGCCACGGTACGAGGATCAACGCCCGCAACGTACGCGACAGTGGGAAGTGCTGGTGGAAGAAGAGCGCCAGGGCCATGCCGATGCTGAACTGGAAGACGAGCGACGCGGCGGTGAAGATCAGGGTGTGCGCCAGTGTGGACCCGAAGGCCGGATCGGTCAGGACGGTCCGGTAGTTGTCGAGCCCGGCGAATGGCGCGCCGCCCTGCACGAACGAGCGGACGGTGTACTCGCGCAGGCTCAACTCGAGATTGCGGTAGAGCGGGTAGGCGTAGAAGGCCAGCAGGTAGAGGGTCACCGGTGCCAGGAAGCCCCAGGCCAGCCAGCGGTCGGGTCGACGGGCGCGGGACGGGGGCGGCCCGGGTGGGGCGAACTTCGCCGCCCCACCCGGATCCGGTACGGCAGTGGTGCTGTCTGTCGTGGGGAGCATGGTGTCGGTTCGGCGCGATTACCTGGTCGCGGCCTGAGCGGCGGTAAGCGCCTCGCGTGGTGACTTCCCACCGCTGAGGGCCGCCTGTACAGCGGTCCACAGGGACTCCGAGATCTTCGGGTACTTCGTGCCGAGGTTGTCACCGGTGCGGCCCTTGGCTGCCCGGACCGCCTCCACCCAGACCTTCAGCTTGGGGTCGGCCGCGGCCTGCCGATCCTGCACGGCGGCGACTGGTGCGACGTAGGAGAGCGTCGTGTCGGTGGTGAGCAGGTTGTCGGCATTGGTGAGGCAGGCGACGATCTTCTGTGACGTCTCGTACCGGCTGGTCTTCTTCTGCACCGGGATGGAGACGAACTCGCCGCCGGTGGGTGCCGGTGCCGGGCCGCCGGCGCTGGCCGGGATCGCGATGGTGCCGTAGGAGAAGCCGAGCTTCTCCGCGTTGGCCAGCTGCCAGGTGCCGTTCTCGGCGAACGCGTAGTCGCCGGTCGCGAACTCCTGCCAGCTCGTGGTCTGGGTGTTGTTGATTACCGAGTTCGGCGCGAGGCCCTGCTTGAGCCAGTCGGTCCAGAGCGTCAACGCGGACACCGCCTGCGCCGAGTCCAGACTGGTCAGTTGGGCGCCCGAGCCCCAGAACCAGGGCAGGAACTGGAAGCTGCCCTCCTCGGTGCCGATCGCGGAGAAGGTGATGCCCTTCTTCCCCTTGGCCTTGATGGTGGTGAGGGCCGCGGTCAGCGACGGCCAGTCCTTGATCGAGGCCGGATCGACACCGGCGGCGGTCAGCAGGTCCTTGTTGTAGTAGAGAGCCAGGGTGTTCGCCCCGATCGGCACCCCGTACGTCTTGCCCGCGCTCTGACCGGCGCCGAGCAGGTTCGGGGCCATCGCCGAGACGTCGAGCTTGTTGTCGTCGGTGGTGGTGAGCGCGCCGGCCTCGGCCAGTGTCGAGATGACCGGGTTGTCGACGATCAGCACGTCCGGTGAGTTGCCCTGCTGCGCGGCGAGCAGTGCCTTGTTCGTCAGGTCGGTGGTGTCGTAGCCGGTCCGCTCGACCGTCGCCCCCGCCGAGGTGCCGCACTTCTTGAGCAGTGCGACCCACTCGGAGTCGGCGGCGAACTGCGGATAGGGGTCCCAGACGAGGTAGGCGCCGCCGCCGTCGCCGGACCCGTCGCCGGAGGACGACGAGCAGGCGCTACCGGTCACTGCGGCGAGTGCTATCACGGCGACGGCGGCCAGGCGCCGTCGACGACTGAGTCCTGTCATGTGGTGCCTCACTTCAGTCGATCGTCAGGTGGGGTGTGCGGGTTGACCGTCGCGGGTCGGACGCCGTCCGACCATGAGGCGAACCGATTCGACAAATCGGTTCGCACGAAGATAGGTCCGTCGCTGCCGGCTGGTCAAGGGATGGCCTGACGTTCTCAAGGTTGCGCTGTGAAACGCCACCTTCACCGCGTCGTCACTTCATTGACATGGTTCAGTCTCTGGTCCTACGATCCGTGCGAATCGATTCGCAAGCGCAGCCCTCCGGAGAGCGTCCCCCGCGCCCCACC
This sequence comes from Micromonospora sp. NPDC049047, assembly GCF_040649135.1. Lineage (NCBI taxonomy): Bacteria > Bacillati > Actinomycetota > Actinomycetes > Micromonosporales > Micromonosporaceae > Micromonospora > Micromonospora sp. NPDC049047. The sequence continues at coordinate 7,517 of NZ_JBEZEY010000004.1, read as the reverse complement.
AAGGAGCCGCCCGTGAAAACCCCGTCCCCCGGCAGGTCACGACGAGCCCGCGCGCTCGTCGCTCGACTCGTGGTCGGCCTGCTCGCCGCCACCACCGCCGTCAGCGTCGCCGCGTCCCCGGCCCAGGCCGCCGACGAGTCGATAAGCGTCAACTTCGCCACGGACAACGGCACGCCGACCTACCGCGCGTCCGGCTGGATCTACGGCATGACCGAGAACGCCAGCGGTCCGGCCGACCACTTCTACCGCGACGTCAAGTTCCAGTACATGCGCGCCGGTGGCGCGCAGCTCGCGGGCAGTGGCTGGGTCGGCGGCACCTACGACCGCCGGTGGAACTCCACACTCGCCCAGGCGCGTCGGACCACCGCCCTCGGCGGGAAGTTCATCATCCTGCCGCACGACCTGTGGGGTGCCGACGGCGCCGGAATCTCGCGCTTCCCCGGCGACAACGGCAACTGGACCGACTACGACAACTTCCTGACCCGGCTCATCACCGATGTCCGGGCGTCGGGGCTGAACGTGCAGTGGGACATCTGGAACGAACCGAACATCACCATCTTCTGGAACCGCCCGATCTCCCAGTACCTCGAGTTGTGGCGCCGCACCTACCAGCGCCTGCGGGTGGAGTTCCCCAACCAGCTCATCGTCGGTCCCAGCTGTGCCTGTGTCCCGTCGACCAACCACGCCTTCTGGAACCAGTACCTGGACTTCGTCCGCTCGACGAACACGGTGCCGGACATCATCAGCTGGCACTCGCTGCCGGGCGACCCGGTCGCCAACGTCGCCGCCGCGAACGCCACCCTCGACCCCCGTGGCATCGCCCACCCACGGCCCTACCAGATCAACGAGTACGGCGCGCCCGACGAGCAGAACCCGGCCGACGGCGCCTGGTACATCGCGCGGCTGGAACGGGCGCGGGCCGACGGCCTGCGGGCGAACTGGGCCAGCGGGGGCAGCCTGCACAACGACCTCGGCAACCTGTTGATCCGCAACTCGGCCGGCCAGCACCAGCCCAAGGGGGAGTGGTGGAACTACCGCTACTACGCCTCCCAGACCGGGCAGATCGCCGCGGTCACGCCCAGCCAGTCGTACGACGCGTTCGCCACCAAGGCGACCGGCACCGCGAAGGTCCTCATCGGTGGTGGTCGTACCACCGGGAACCTGAGCGTCAACCTGCAACGCCTGGACACCACGAGCGGCATCGTGGAGAACAACCAGGTCCGGGTGCTCACCCAACGCATCCCGCACAACGGCGGTGGTGCCGTGCCGGGGCCGATCACGGTCTCCAACAGCGTGGTCGGCGTGTCAAACACCAACGTGACAGTGAACGTGCCGTTCACCAACCAGACCGACACCTACACCGTCACCCTGCTGCCCCCGTCCGACGGTGGCTTCCAGTCGGTGGCGGTGGCCCAGCACTCCCAGCAGTGCCTCAACAACCCGGGCCAGGGCACCGCTGACGGCAACGTCCAGCAGCAGAACTACTGCGACGGCGGTGACCAGCAGGTCTGGAACTTCCGGCCGGTCGCCGGCGTGGCCAACACGTACACCGTTGTCAACCAGCAGAGCGGCAAGTGCCTCGACGTCAGCGGGGTGTCCACCGCCGACGGCGCCGCGGTGCACCAGTGGACCTGCCTGAACAGCTCCAACCAGCAGTTCACTCTCCGCCGGGTGACCTACTCGGGCAACGACTCGCACGACTACCAACTCGTCGCCCGGCACAGCGGCAAGTGTGTGGACGTCAGTGGTGTCTCCACGGCGGCCGGCGCGCTTGTCCACCAGTGGACCTGCAAGGCGGTCAACCAGGGCAGCACGTTGAACCAGACGTGGCGGATCCTGGGGCGGTAGTCGTCCCGGGGGGTGATGCGCTGGCTGTCCGCCCAGCAGCCAGCGCGTCACCGGACGCCACATTCATTGACATGAATTAAACAAAGGTCATACCATTCGCTGCGATCCGCCATCGCCACCACCCGCCCGTGGCGCGTCGACGATCCCCCCGCGCTTCCACGACTCCGAGGAGCCACCTCGTGCGAACCCCGTCCCGCAGTGGGCCAGGAACAGCCCGCGACCTCATCCCGAGACGCCAACGCGTCCGACGTCTGACCCTCCTGGCTGGCGCCCTGGCCGGGGTGCTCGTCGTCGTCGGCATCGGCGTCGGCACCACCCCCGCCAGTTCGCCGTTCGCCGCCGAGGCCGCCGCGGCGGCGACCATCGAGCCGGGGCAGAGCACCCGGATCGTCGGCGCGCCATCCGGTCGCTGCCTCGAGGTGCCCAACTCCAGCACCACGAACGGCACCCAGACGCAACTCTGGGACTGCAACGGCACCGCCGGCCAGACCTGGACCTGGACGTCGAGCAAGCAACTGCAGGTGTACGGCAACAAGTGCCTGGACGCGTCCGGCCGGGGCACCACCAACGGCACCCAGGCGATCATCTGGGACTGCAACGGCCAGAACAACCAGCAGTGGAACGTCAACAGCAACGGCACCATCACCGGCGTGCAGTCCGGGCTCTGCCTCGACGCCAACGGCGCCGCCACCGCGAACGGCACCAAGATCATCCTCTGGGCCTGCAACGGCGGCGCCAACCAGCAGTGGTCCTCGCCGAACACGCCGCCGACCAGCGCGCCCCCGACCAGCGCACCGCCGAGTGGTGCGCGCCCGTGTGACATCTACGCCTCCGGCGGCACTCCGTGCGTCGCGGCGCACAGCACCACCCGGGCGCTCTACGCGGCGTACACCGGCAACCTCTACCAGGTCCGGCGCTCGTCGGACAACACGACGCGCAACATCGGGCTGTCCGGCGCGGGCGGCACCGCCAACGCCGCGACACAGGACTCCTTCTGCACCGGCACCACCTGCGTGATCACCGTTGTCTTCGACCAGTCCGGGCGTGGGAACGACCTCTGGTACCAGGGGTCGAGCGTGGTTCCGGGCAGCCCGCAGAGCCGGCCGGCGGTCGCGACGACCGAGTCGCTGACCGTGGGCGGCGCCAAGGCGTACTCGCTCTACATCAACCCCGGTAACAGCTACTGGCGCGACGGGCACCTCACCGGCGTGCCGACCGGTGCCGCTCCCGAGGGCATGTACATGGTGACAAGTGGCACCCACGTCAACAGCGGCTGCTGCTTCGACTACGGCAACAGCGAGACGACGCGCAAGGCCGACGCCGCGGGGGCGATGGACGCCATCAACTTCAGCAAGCAGTGCTGGTTCGGCGGCTGCTCGGGCAGCGGGCCGTGGGTGCAGGCGGACCTCGAGTGGGGTCTCTTCCCCGGCGGCAGCCAGAGCTGGAACCCGAACCAGCGCGCCTTCACCAGCAAGTTCGTGACCGCGACCCTCAAGAACAACGGCACCAGCCGCTTCGCCATCAAGGGCAGCGACGCCCAGTCCGGCAGCCTCTACACGCTGTACGACGGCTCGCTCCCGCCCGGATACAGCCCGATGAAGAAGCAGGGCGCGATCATCCTGGGCAGTGGCGGTGACTGCTGCAAGCCCGACGGCGGCGCGAACCTCAGCGCCGGCACGTTCTACGAGGGTGCCATGGTCGCCGGCTACCCGTCCGACGCGACCGAGAGCGCCGTGCAGGCCAGCGTGGTGGCCGCCGGCTACCGCTGACCCCGGCGGCGACGCCAGCACGACGTGCGCCGGTCACCATCGGATGGTGACCGGCGCACGCTCTCGTCGACGCCCGCCGGCTCCGACCGGCGGTCGCGACCGCCGACGCTCCGGGGAGGTACGCGTGGCGTGCGTCCCCGGAGTGCCGCTGCGGGTCAGGCCACCGAGCAGGACGCGCCGTTGAGCGTGAACGAGCTCGGCCTGGCGGTGTTACCGGTGTGGGTGGCCTGGAAGCCCACTGTCACTGAGCCGTTGCTGGGGATGCCGGCGTTGTAGCCGACGTTCCTTGCCGTCACCTGCCCCGAGTTGGGGGAGTAGGAGGCGTTCCAGCCCGAGGTGATGGTCTGGCCGCCGGGCAGGGTGAACACCAGGGACCAGCCGTTGACGGCGCTGGTGCCGGTGTTGGTGACTGTGATGTTCTCGGTCAGCCCGTTGTTCCAGGCGTTGACGGCGACCGTCACCCGGCAGGCACCGGAGTCCGGCGGCGGGGTGGTGGGGTTCGGCGGTGGCGTGGTCGGGTTCGGCGGCGGGGTGGTGGGGTTCGGTGGCGGCGTGGTCGGGTTCGGCGGCGGGGTCGTCGGGTTCGGCGGCGGCGTGCTCGGGTTGGTCAGGCCGAAGAACTGGATGGCGGACGCGGCCATGCCGCTGGCGGGCAGACTGTGCCCGGCACCCTGGATGCTGTACGCCTCGACCTGAACCGTCCCGCTGCTGTCGGCGTACCTGCGCCGGTTCCAGTTCGGCTGCGGGGTGTCGGTGGAGGTGGGCGTCTGGCTCAGCCCGAACACGTTCGTCCACTGCTCGATCGACTCCTGCAACAGCGAGTACGGCACGAGGGTGTCGCTGGTGCCGTGCCACAACTGGATGCGCGGGCGGGGCCCGGTGTAGCCCGGGTACGCCTGGCGGACCGCGTCACCCCACTGCTGGGGCGTGCGGTTCATGTTTCCGCCGGTGCACTGGCTGCTGCCAGGCGGGTAGTCCGCAGCGTTGGCAAAGCAGTTGTACGGCACACCCATGAACGCGGCGCCAGCCTTGAACACGTCGGGATAGAGGGCCAGCATGTGGTTGGTCATCATGCCGCCGGACGAGCTGCCGGTGGCGTAGACCCGGTCCGGGTCGGCCGCGTACTGCTGCTGCACGTGCCGGATCATCGACACGATGGACACCGGGTCACTGCCCCCGCCGCGCCGCTTGGCGGCGTCGGACCAGGTGTCGAAGCAGTTGCCGAAGCCGGCCTGCTGGGTGGCGGACGGGTAGATCACGATAAATCCGTACCGGTCGGCGAGGCTGGCGAACTCGCTGCCGGAGTAGAAGCCGGGGCCGGACCCGCCGCAGCCGTGCATGGCCACGATTGTCGCCGGCCGGGCCGGGCGGTTGTCCGGCACGTAGACGTGCATCCGCATCCGGCCGGGGTTGTCACCGAAGCTCGTCACCTCGGTCAGTGACGCCGCGTACGCGGGTCGGCTCGCGGGGACCGCCAGACCGGCCGCCACCAGCGACACCGCGAGGGTGAGCAGCAGTTTCCTTCTGATTCTCAACGGACGACTCCTTTGCTTGCCTGTGCAGGCTGTGGATGGCGCGCGATCCGCCCGCGGGTATGCCCAAGACCCGCCGTGATCGCACGATGCCCGCTACCGGTGGCTCGCCCTGCCCGGCTCCGGACCACATCGCGTGGCGATCAGTGTTCTCCTCGGACCAACAAGTGTCAATCGATGTACTTCTATCGGGTGTGGGCCCGTCGACGCCGGCTCGACGGCGCGCCGTCTACAGTCGTCACACCGTCCCTGAAAAGCACGGAGCGCCTGTGGCAAACCCGTTCGACATCGACGAGATCTACCCCGACGACGGAGACCAACCGCTCCGCCTGCCCCGGCGGCAGGTCGGCAACTCGCCGCAGGGCGTCACGGTGACCCTGCTTGCGGATTACACACTGCGGACTCGGGCCGCGATCCCGTCCGCCGCCATCGTGGCGCTGCTCGCGGAGAGCGGGGTGACCACGGCCGGCGCGCGCACCGCGATCAGCCGGCTGGCCCGGCGCGGCGTCCTGGAAGGCAGCCGGCTGGGACGGCGTAGTTCCTACCGACTCAGCCGCGCGGCCGCTGCCAACCTCTCCGCCGGCGGCAGGTGGATCCTCGCCTCGACCAGCTCGACAGTGCGGTGGGACGGATGCTGGACGATAGTCGCGTTCTCGCTACCGCAGGACCGGAGTGCCCAACGCCGGGCCCTTCGTGCTCAGCTGCGGTGGCTCGGCTACGCGCCGTTGTACGACGGACTGTGGATCTCGCCGGACGAGTTGACCCCTGTTGCGCGGGCCCAGCTCGACCAGCTCACCCTCGGTGCCGTCACGGTGTTCCGCGGGCGGCAGACCGCGATCGCGTCCGCCATCCACCGCGCCCCGATCGAGGCCTGGGACATCGCGGAGATCGGCCGGAGCTACCAGGCGTTCCTCGCGCACTGGACGGCGGTGTTGCCCCGGGTGGCAGCCGGCGAGATCGACGGAGCGGCCGCGGTGCGGGCCCGGACCGAGGTGATGGACACCTTCCGGCGCTTTCCCGTCCTCGACCCGCGGTTGCCCCTGGAACTCCTGCCGGAGAAGTGGCTCAGGAGGCCGGCCCGGGAGTTGTTCGAGGCCGTCTACGACGGCCTCGGGGCGCCGGCCGAGCGACACGTCCGTGCGATCGTCGCCCGGTTCGCCGATGGCGAGCTGCCCGGCATCGAGGCCCACACCACCGCCGACCTCCTGACTGGAGTACGCCCCCACGTGCGGCCCGCGGAGCCGGCCCACGGCTGAGCCGCTTGTTGATCGCGGCCCGCCGCGCGGTGGCCCGGGTAGCTGGGTGCGTGGTCCGGGCCGGGTCGGCGGCAACCCGTCCGAGAGTGACCCCGCCCGTACACCGGGTGGCTGAGCACCGCCCTGTGAGCGATAACAGTGGCATCGAGATCGGCGCGTGCGCGAGGCGTGTCAGGCGCCGCTGATCCCCAGCAAGGCAGCGCGTCGCCACGACGGTGACGAGGCAGGCTTCGGCGGAACCTGACCTCGACAGCATCGATACAGGCTTATGTTACGCCTTGACGAACGTCATGTTATCGCTCACCCTCGATATCGAGGAAGGCAGCACCTGTGGCTCACCGGGCGAGCCGCCGCCGACCCTCAGGATCACGACGTCCCAGGGCATGCGGACGTCGATCAAGCGTCTTCGGCAGCGGTGTCAGCCTGCCGGACGACGGGTGTCGGTACCCACGGTCGGCACCTACCGCACCGCTGCCAACCAAAGCTGAGCGCGTCGTGATCCACGCCAGCTTCCCGGACCGACGCTGGCGAGAGAGTGGCACGTCACCACCACCGTTGCGACCACCACCGAAAAGGAACGACATGAAACCCAAGAGAACTCTGCTGGCGGCGGCGACCCTCGCCGTCGCCCTCACCGCGGGAATGACGGCGGTGCTCGCCCCCACGGCCAGCGGTGCCGGCACCACCCTGAAGGCGGCGGCGGCCGAGAAGGGCCGCTACTTCGGCGCGGCCGTCGCGGTGAACAAGCTCTCCGACAACGCGTACGTGACGATCCTGAACCGCGAGTTCAACAGCGTCGTACCCGAGAACGAGATGAAGTGGAGCTCGACCGAGCCGCAGCAGAACTCCTTCACCTACTCCGGTGGTGACCGGCTGGTCAGTCACGCGCAGGCCAACGGCATGAGCGTCCGGGGCCACACGCTGTTGTGGCACGCGCAGCAGCCGGGCTGGGCGCAGGGCATGTCGGGCAGCGCGTTGCGCAACGCGGCGATCAACCACGTCACGCAGGTGGCAACGCACTTCCGGGGCAAGATCTACGCGTGGGACGTGGTGAACGAGGCGTTCGCCGACGGTGGCAGCGGTGGGCGGCGTGACTCGAACCTGCAGCGCAC